>CAZUQT010000261.1:0-3969 GCA_964622585.1 uncultured Elusimicrobiaceae bacterium
CCCACCTGCATGTGAGCGACGTGGACTGGTTCGTCGAGAACGACCAGGAAGTCCCCTCGCTGCCTTCCCCCAACCCGGATGAGGTGGAGAAGACCATCGGCAGCTATATAGCCGAACTCGTGGACGACGGCTCGACCATACAGCTTGGCATCGGCGGCATACCGAACGCCGCGGCCCTGGCCCTGAAAGGGAAGAAAGACCTGGGCGTGCACACCGAGATGATGGTGGACTCGATGATGGAGCTTTATGAAGCCGGCGTCATCACGAATAAGAGGAAGTCCCTCTGCAAGGATAAGTTCATCTGCACTTTCGCTATGGGCTCCCGGAAGCTCTACGATTGGCTGAACGATAATATGGCCGTTGAATTCAAAAGAGGCGCCTGGGTGAACGACCCCTGCGTCATCAGGCAGAATTCGCGGATGGTTTCCATCAATACCTGCCTGAACGTGGACTTGACAGGCCAGGTGGCAAGCGAATCGATCGGCCACGCCCAGTATTCCGGAACCGGCGGGCAGACCGACACGGCCGTCGGGGCTAAAGAGGCCTACGACGGGCTGGGCAAATCAATAATAGCCTGCCGCTCTACCGCCAAGAACGGGACTATTTCGGCTATTGTGCCGACGCTGGCGGCCGGCACGGCCGTCACCCTGCACCGGGCGAATACCGACATCATCGTGACCGAGTACGGAATAGCACGGCTGCGCGGGCGCACGGTGCGCGAAAGGGTGAAAGCTCTCGCGGCGGTGGCGCATCCGGATTTCAGGGCGGATCTGGTGAAGCAGGCTGAAAAATTAGGCTACATTTAAAAAACCACGGAGGAAAGATGAAAAAAGTATTTATAGCGGAAGGCGTGCGGACGGCGATAGGCAGCTTCGGCGGCGGGCTGGCGGATTTCAGCTCGGTCGAGCTTGGCAAGGTGGTAGTGAAAGCGGCGCTCGAGCGCGCGAAAGTGAGCCCGGCGGATATCGACGAGGTCCTGATGGGCAGCATCTACCAGGCCGGCGTCGGCCAGAATATGGCCCGCCAGATCGCCATAGGCGCGGGCGTGCCGAATAATAAGACGGCGATGACCGTGAACATGCTTTGCGGCTCCGGCCTGCGCACCGTGGCCATGGCGGCGCAGCAGATAAAATGCGGCGACGCCGAACTGATAATAGCCGGCGGCGCGGAGAGCATGACGAACGCCCCTTACCTCCTTAAAAAAGCGCGCTACGGCTACAAGATGGGCAATGGCGAGCTGATAGATTCTATGATAAACGACGGTCTCTGGGATATTTTCAATAACTACCACATGGGCATGACCGCCGAGAACTTGGTCGCGAAATATAATCTTACGCGCGAGGAGCAGGATAAATTCGCCGCCGATTCCCAGAACAAGACC
Source organism: uncultured Elusimicrobiaceae bacterium (assembly GCA_964622585.1). Lineage (GTDB taxonomy): Bacteria > Elusimicrobiota > Elusimicrobia > Elusimicrobiales > UBA9959 > UBA9959. Next base: position 1,382 of record CAZUQT010000261.1, read on the forward strand.
GAGAAAGCGCAAAAAGAGAACCGCTTCGCCGATGAAATAGCGCCTGTGGCTATCCCCCAGCGCAAAGGCGATCCCGTAATGTTCGCGAAAGACGAATACCCAAAAGCCGGCGTCACCGCCGAGGGCCTGGGCAAGCTGCGCGGCGCTTTTAAAAAAGACGGCTCGGTCACTGCGGGCAATGCCTCCGGCATCAATGACGGCGCGGCCTGCGTGCTTGTAGCGTCCGAAGATGCCGTGAAGAAACACAACCTTACTCCGCTGGCCGAGATCGTTTCCTACGCCTGGGCTGGCGTCGATCCTTCTATAATGGGCGTCGGCCCCGTGGAAGCCGTGCGCCTCGCCCTGAAGAAAGCCGGCTGGGAGCTGAAAGACGTAGAGCTGATAGAGGCCAATGAAGCTTTCGCCGCCCAGTCTCTTTCCGTGGCCAAAGAACTCGGCTTCAATAAAGACATAGTGAACGTGAACGGCGGCGCCGTGGCCCTGGGCCACCCCGTAGGCGCCTCGGGCGCGCGCATCCTTGTAACCCTGCTTCACGAAATGAAGAAGCGCGATCTGAAAAAAGGACTGGCCACCCTCTGCATAGGCGGCGGCATGGGCATAGCAATGTGCGTGGAGCGGTGAACTGAGCCTTAGGCCTGGGCGCCACGGGGACCGGAACGCAAAATCGGCGTCGCGCACACCGTGCGCGCGCCTGCCGCTCTCAGGCTCGGCGCTACGCAAGCCTCGCCTTCCGAGGGGCTTTTGCTTATCCGGTCCCCGCGTCGCCCGTCTCAAGCCCCCAGTGTAATACCTAAGAAATAAAAAAAAGAGCCCCGGTTTTGCCGGGGCTCTTCTGTTTAGCAGGTCTTTCTATTTGCCGGCGAGCTGGCCGCAGGCGCCTTCTATGTCCTCGCCCATCCCTTTGCGGATGGTCACTTCGATGCCGGCCGCTTCGAGCAGTTCGGCGAAAAGCTTGATCCGGTCGCGGGTCGGGGCCTTGTAGGGGCCGCCCGTGCGGTTATAGGGGATGATGTTCACCACGAAATACTTCGGGGCCGCGACCGTGCGCAGCCAGGCGTTAAGCCGGGCAACCTGGCTCCGGCTATTGTTCACGCCTTCGAACAGGACATACTCGATGAAGACGCGGCGCTTGGTCGAGGAAATATAATCCTTAAGCGCTTTGGCCAGCTGGCTTAGCGGGTAGGTGGTATTGAGCGGGACCAGGTCCGACCGCAGCGCGTCCTCCGCGGCGTGCAGCGAGATCGCGAGGTTGCACTGCGGGAAATCCTTCGCGAAGCGGCGGATGCCGGGCACGTGGCCGGCGGTAGAGACCGAGATATGGCGCTGGCCCAGGGCTATAAGCTCCGGGTCGGCCATGGTCCGCACGGCTTCAGCCACGGAATCGTAATTCAGGAAAGGCTCGCCCATGCCCATGAAGATCACGCTGCCGATCTTCTGCTCGCCCTTGGTCTTGAGATAATGGGCGGCGGCCAGGAACTGGTCGGTAATTTCATCGGGAGAAAGATTGCGCTTTAGGCCTTTCTTACCGGTGGCGCAGAAAGGGCAGCGCACGGGGCAGCCTACCTGGGTGGAAACGCAGAGGCTCCATTTGTCGGAGAGGAGCTTGAGCAGCACGGTCTCTATCTTCAGGCCGTCCTTAAGCAGGAAGCTGAATTTTATCGCGTCCCGCTTCTTCGAGATAAGGGTCTCCAGGACTTCCACCGAATGGATATGGATGCCGTACTTAAGGCGTTCGCGGAGCGCGGCGGGCAGCACCGCGATCTCGTCCCAGGAGGCGACGAAATTCTTGTAAACGGCGTCGCGTACCTGGTTCAGGCGGAAAGCGGGGATGCCGTTCTCTTTAAGGAAAATAGAAAGCTTTTTCAGGTCCATAGTAGGTGTAGTGCGACCGACACTCCTTAATATTTGACTGGCCCAAAGCGGCCAGCCCCTTCGGGGAGGCTCATCTTTGGCCGGCTGCTTCGTTGCTTCTCGCTCACAGACTGCCTGTCTGCTCGCTCGTCGCGCCTCGCATCCGGCTCAAAGCTGAGCCTTCAAATATCAAGCAGAGCCGGACGCGCTACACCATATTATCGCAAATATGCCGTCCCAATGAAAAAAGCCCGCCGTGAGGGGTGCGCGGAACCCAGAAATAGTAAAATATGACTGCTGAATAATGGCTGCTCCTATGACTTTAAAAAAACCGGATTTTAAACGCCTGGCCGCTTTCCTGGGACTGAATTTTTGTCTTTCTCTGGTTATCTGCGCCGGCTTTTTGTTCTATGCCGGCGGGCACCCGCTCGAGCTGGCCTATGTAAGCGCCGCGCTGGTCTCGAACACGGTGATGCTTTACGCCGCGCTGTCGCTCTTTCTCGTTCCGTTCTTCCTGTTCAGGGCGGGGCGCGGCGTCCTGGCCGTGCTTACCGGGGCTTTCCAGATGTTCCTGGTCACTGATCTCGCCGTCTACAAGATCTTCAAATTCCACCTTAATTCGATGGTGCTGAATATATTTCTGACCCCCGGCGGCTTCGAAACCCTGGGCCAGGGTTGGGATACGCAGCTGCTTTTTGTTTTCCTCTGCTCGGCGATCGGCTTCGCGCAGTGGAAGT
>CAZUQT010000262.1:0-3965 GCA_964622585.1 uncultured Elusimicrobiaceae bacterium
ACGCGCGTGAGCTCCGCCGCGCGGTCCAGGAAGTTGGAGAGGGCGGAGTCCTGCTGGTTGAGGCTCTGGGCGTAGGCCAGCTGCTTCATAGCGCGCATATCGTTGCCGTTTATGAAGTTCCTGACTCCCCCGGAGAGCAGCTCCTCCCAGTACTGTTTCTTCCTGTCTTCCACGGCCAGCGTCGGGAAGAAGGCGGCCACGGTCGAGAGGCGCCGCGTAAGCGTTACCACCGAGGAGTCCGGCAGCATCTCGTTGGCTTTTTCGAGCAGCAGCTTGTTGGCGGCGTAATAATTCTCTTTGGCTACCTGCTCCTTGACCTCGGCGAGGCGCGGATCGTTCAGGCTGGCCGTGTCGCGCGGGCTCTTGTAATCCTGCGCCTCGCGCAGCCGCTTGTACTGGTCGAGGAGCTCGGTCTCGGCCAGCTCGGTCTGCGTCGCCGTGCCGAAGTGGTAGGTAAGCGCCAGCTTGTGGTTGCCGGAGGTGTCCTTTACCGTGCCTATGGGAAGGCAAAAGCCGTAGTCGAACTGTATCTTCTGTATCCTGTAGGAAAGGCCGAGGGTGGCCTGCTTGAATTCCCTGTCGCCGGCGCCGAGCGAGGCGCGCACCCCGATATCTCCCTTGTCAAGGCTAGGGAAGATCTTTTCCGCCGCGAAGACGACCTGCTTGTCCATCTTGCCGTCAGGAGCCTTCTGCAGCCGGGCGTCGGCCGCGAGCACCATCCAGAGGGCTTTGTAGGAAGCGCCCAGCCTGGTCTTCATAGGTATCTTGTCTTTGTCCGAACTGCTGAAGGCCACATCGGCCTGCATGGCGTTCAGGATAGCCGCGCCCAGGGTCCAGCGGCGCGTTATCCTGTACAGCACTCCGATGTCGGCGTCCAGGGCCGACTTGGTGTTCAGACCGGCCAGAACGGGGTCGGTGGCGTTCCTCTGCATTATATCGTCTTCGACCGCGTTAAAGGTCTCCCCAAGGCGGGTAAAGCCGTGGTTGAGGTATTTGAGCGAGCCGCCGACGGAGAATTTTTCGTATTTAGTATTCTTCGGGAAACGGTAGCCCCAGGAAACCTGGCCGGTCTGCTCATAATAGACCCCGGAAAGAGAAAACTGGTTCCAGGAAACGCCCAGCGTTCCGTTGCGCCCGCTGGTTATCGGGACGGCAAGGGCGACCGCGCTGAGCCCGAGGCTGGAGCCGTCGCTCAGCCCGGTGTAGAAGAGAGAGTGCGAGGCCAGAACTTTGGGGCGCTCGAGGCTGGAAAGCCCGGCCGGGTTGTAATAGATAGAGGAAATATCGTCCGCGACCCCGGTGAAGGCGTCGCCCATTCCGGGCGCCCTGGCTCCGAACCCCAGGTCCTCGAAAGCGGCGAAAGCGGCCAGCGGGGCGAAAGCGATGATCGCCGCCAGGGCCGCCGCCGCTTTTTTCTCTTTATAACAGGTCATAAGAATCATTGCCGTTCACAGTTCGCCGCCGCCTCTTATCTTATTACTACTATGGTTCCCTTAAAGACCCTTGTTTCCATCCGGACCTGGTAGATATAGACTCCCCCCGGTTTATGGCCGCCGGAGTTTGGATCCCATTCAAGGTCATAATATATGCCGGCGACAGCTGGGGTGATGGAAGCGCCGGTCCCTTCGGAGCGCTGCTTCAGGCGCATCGCTCCGACTTCTCTGCCGGAAAGGTCGTATACCCTGCCCTCTACGGCGTAGTCGCGCGGGTTATAGCAGCGGAAGATGAAGGTGTCGTTCCTGTTGTCGCCGTTGGGCGTGATAAATTTATTTACCGCTATGGAGGGGCCCAGCGCCGAGGACGCGCAGAAAACAGCCGCGGGCGGGAGCGCCAGGGCGGCCAGGAGGACCAGGATGGTATTCTTTGCCTTCATAACTTATACAATTCTACTTTTCAATTGTGACTGTTTTGTTTCGTAGTTATGGATTTTACGGCGGAAGCCGGAAACCTCTTTGTAATATTTTGGTCGCACGGGACGTATATAATTAAACTGTGAACGCGAACCGCACCTCTTACGCCCTCCTTTTTCTGGGGGCCTTCTTCTGGGCCATAACCGGGCTTCATGCCGCGCGTATGGCTTCGGCCAGCTTTTTGGACGTGAACGGGGTCTATGCTTACGGCTCGGGGTATATGACCTCTCCGAATTATGAGCAGAGCGTGAACGTCCAGGAAGTGGCCGTCTCCACGCAGGAGGCGGCAAGCTTCTCCCAGCGCAGCGGCAAACTTTCTTTTTCCCCTTTCCCGGCTTCGGTTTACGATCTGCAGCCGGTCATAGTTTCCAGCCATGGGATCAGAATAACCTGGACCGCGCCCTCCGCCGATATCAGCCGCCAGGCCGAAGCCGTAGAAAACTATAGCCTGCGCTATACCAGCTCGGCCTTTATCAGCACTGACGAGGGCTTCGAAAGCGCGCCCTCCTACGCCCAGACCTGGACGCCGCTCGCGCCGGGCTCGGCGGAAGGCCGGATAGTCGAGGGCTTCAATGCTGGCACGACTTACTATTTCGCCATCGAGACCATTAACAGTCACGGGTTGCGCTCCGAACTTTCCAACCCCGGCGCGGCCTTCGCGCTGGTTCCGCTCTCCCCGATGAATTTCCAGCTGACCCGTGCGGGGAATTCCGTCACGATGACCTGGGTTTCCCCTGCCGGCTTCCAGAGCCGGATCCCGTTCAACAACCGCTTCAGCCCTTCCTACCCGTACGAGATAAAAAAATACGAGGTATACAGGGCCACAGCCCCGGCCGACGCCGAGTGGGCGTTCATAGGCGAAACCTCCTCGGACACCCTCACCTGGACCGACATCCTGGGGTCGGACGAATCCTTTTATTACCACGCGCGCGCCGTCAACCAGGCCGGTGTTTCGATCCCGTCCTACGCGCGCGCCAGTTCCGGCGGGGGGCTGTATTTCCTGGCCCCGGACAACAAGAGCATACTGGAGATCCCCGCGGACGCCACCGGGGATTTCTTCTCGGCTTCCGCGGACCCGATGGACTCGTACAGCATAGAGATCTCCACCCACCCGGAGGACCTTGGCGGCAGGATCGTGAAGTCGGTGGAGTTCTCCGCTTTCCGCGGCGGCCTGCAGCCGGCCGCCGACTTCAAGCTCTCGAAGAACGGCGCGCTTAAGCTCTATTACGCCAAGTCGGGAGGCGTCATTTCCCCTTCCGCGTCAACCGATGAAAAGACCCTGAGCATGTATTTCAACAACGGCGCGCGCTGGATGCAGCTGTACGGCGATGTCAACGCCGCCGAGCACAGCGTCACCCTCGAGACCCGGCTTCTAGGCCGGTACCAGCTGCGCACCACCGAGCGCGGGGGCAGCTTCTCCGCCGATAAGGCCGGCCTTACCAACCGCCTCATCACGCCAAATGGCGACAACAAAAATGATACCATGGTCTTTGTTTTCGACAACCCGCAGGATAAGAAAGTGACCGGCAAGATCTACGATATGCGCGGGGCGCTGGTGGGCTCGATGAAGACCGGGCCGGTCGGCAACTCGCTCATCTGGGACGCCAAGGCCGGCGGGCTGGCGGTGCCGGGCGGAGTTTATATTTATCAGATAGAGGCGGAAGGTACGGTGTATAACGGGACCGTAGTCGTGATACGGTAGCGACGAGGAGCGAGGATCTTATGAGAAAAGCCTGCTGCGCTGAACAGATCGGAAACAGACCCCGGAAAGCTTCCTGCTTCCGGTTCTTCGCCCTGCTTTCCCTTCTCCTGTATCCTTCCATCCTGGCGCTTCCCGCCAATGCCGCCATCACGCAGTCTATAAACTACCAGGGCTTCCTGCTCAGCAAGATCACCAACCAGCCCGTGGAAACGCCGCAGAATATGAAATTCCTGATCTATAGCGTCCCCGCGGGCGGCGCGCCGCTTTTTACGGAGCTCCGTCCTAATGTCAAGGTGAGCAAAGGGCGCTATGACGTCGAGATAGGTTCCTCCACCGCCGGCGGGCTGCCGGCC
>CAZUQT010000263.1:0-3911 GCA_964622585.1 uncultured Elusimicrobiaceae bacterium
TGCGTTTTCCAATTCTCTGAAGCCTAAGAACAACTGCCATAGTATCCTCCTTGATCTTGCCGACGAAAAATCGGACACGAGCCCGCTGTGAGCAGACCTCCGTGCCTATCTATTATATTATATTTGAACGGTTTTTGGAACGGCTATGCGCTTCAGCCAATAAGTTTCTTTATATGCTCCAGCAGCCGCGGCCATTCGTAGGGCTTATTAATGTAAAAATCCGCGCCGGCCGAGAAGGAATTTTCCATATCGCCCACCAGCCTCTTGCCGGTGAGCATTATGACTTTTATGTGCTTGGTGTCTTTCCCGTTCTTTATCAGTTCGCAGAGGGTATTGCCGTCCAGCTTGGGCAGGCCGATATCCAGGAGGACCAGGTCAGGGTTCTCCTTCTTTACGGCATCGAGCCCCTCTTCCCCGTCGAGGGCGATACAGACCTTGTAGCCGAGGCCCTCGAGGCGGATGGAAAGGACCTTGCAGATAAGGTCCTCGTCTTCAACTATAAGTATCTTTTTAGCCATTTCCCGTTCCCCCCGTACCCCGTCAAATTTTCTTTTTAAGCCCGCGCAGCAGCGCGGCAGGATCCGCGGCCGAGAAAAGCGCGCTTCCTATGACCAGCGAATCGGCGCCGGCGCGGGCGGCGGTCTCCGCCGTGCCGGCATTGATGCCGCCGTCGACCTGCAGCCAGATCCCGCGCCCCGACCCGGAGATCAGTTTCCTGGCCGCCGCGACCTTGGGCATCATTTCAGGCATGAAGGCCTGCCCCCCGAAACCCGGCTCCACCGTCATTATAAGGATAAGGTCCAGCAGCGGCAGGTACGGGAGCACCCGCTTCAGCGGGGTTTTGGGCCGCAGCGCCAGGCCGGCTTTCAGGCCCAGGGCTTTGATCTTTTTCAGGCAGGGTCCGGGGGCCGCGGCCTCGGCGTGCACCGTGATCAGCCCCGACCCGGCCGCGGCGAAAGAGCCGATGAACCGGCCCGGGTCCTCCACCATCAGGTGGGCGTCTATGGGCAGGGAAGAGGCGGCCGCCACGGCGGAGACGATGCCGGGGCCGAAGCTTATGTTCGGAACGAAGTGCCCGTCCATCACGTCCACCTGTACCCAGTCCGCCAGCTTTTTTACCGGGGCCAGGCTGTCCCTGAGGCAGGTAAAATCCGCCGCGAGCACCGAGGGCACCAGCGCGGCGCGGCCGGTAGGGAGGGGGAAGAAGGGGGGCTTCATTTTATGGGGCGCTCCTCGACGAGTATGCCGTTCATGAAAATGCGCACTTTTTCCGCGCCGGCGTAGGGGACGGAAAAGTCTATCTTGGAGCCCGGATCGCGCAGGCCGTTGAAGATCTCCCTGTCCCCGGCCCTGCCGATAGCGACTACGCGGATATGGCGCTGGGCCCCGCCCTGGGGAAGTTCGTAATGGACGCGGAATTCGCGCTCGCCGCCGGCGGCGGCCTTGCGCGAGCTTATGGTAAGGGTGATCTTCGCGTCAGCGGCGACGACGGCGTCCGATTGGGGGTCCTGGTCGATGATCGTCCCGCCGGGGAAAAGGGAACTCGAGTCCTCGATCAGGTTGAGGGACAGGCCGTTCTCCGCCGCCCATTGCTGGGCCTCGTCGCTTTTCTTCTGCCGGAAGTCGGGCATCATGATAATGCCGGCCGGGGGGAGGCCGTTCGAGACCGTGACCTGCACCATGGTATTTTTTGAAACGCTGAGCTCGGGCTTGGGGTCCTGGGAGAGGACGGTTCCTTTCTCCGCTTTAAGTGAATAAGCCTCGGAGACCTCGCCAAGCACCAGTTGGCGCTGCCGCAGCAGCAGCTCGGCGTTCCTGAGCGGCAGGCCTATCAGGTTGGGGGTGAAAACCGACTCCCCGCCCTGGCTGAAGACCACGCGCACTATCTTTCCCTCGCGCACCGTAGAACCGGCGCTGGGAATCTGGCGCAGGACGGTCCCGATGGGCACGGCCTCGTTGAACTCGTAGCCGCCTATCTTCATGGCCAGGTTTATCACCGAGAGCGCCTGGAGGGCGTTGACGGAGGACTTTCCGGAGATATCGGGAACGATAACCTCTTTCCTGTCGTGGATGACGGTCTCCATGGTCCAGGAGAAAAGAAAGTAAGTGAGGAAGAACAGCGCGAAGCCGACCCCGCCCACGCGCGCGACGAAGCCGGGGCTGATTATCTTTTCGTCGGTAGATGAAAAATGCCGCTGGTAAAATTCTTTAAATCCCACAGAAGTATCTCCTTATAACCCCCCCGCGTTCAGCGGAGCATGTCTCCCGGCTTGAGCCGCAGCCCGTTCAGAAAATCCGAGCCCCGCATTTCTTTTTTCCCCTCGGGCTTGACCGTTATTATAAGCAGGCTCCCGACGCCACATTTTACAATAAAGCCGCCGCCGGGCTCAACGGAAAGCACCGTGCCGGCCGGGCCGTCGCCGGAAGGCGCCTCCGGCAGCGCCGCCGCCAGCACCTGCACGGCGAGCCTGCGCTCAGGCGGCCCCAGGCTGAAGCGCGGTTTTGGGCCGCAGGCCAGCCCGCGCACTTTCCCCAGCAATTCCGCCGCGGGGAGAGAAAAATCGAGCAAGGCGAGGTCCGAGGTGAGCTTGGGGGCCGCGGAAGCCTCCCCCGTCTGCGGTTCGCGTATGATCTCCCCGGCAAGGATCTTCCCCAGCCCCTCGTCCAGGAGAGCGGCCCCGCGGGCCGAAAGCCGCTCGAAAAGAGAGGCCGCGTCGTCGGACTCCAGGACCCGCTCTTCACGGCGGAGAAAGACCGGGCCGGTGTCCATGCCCTCGTCCAGCCAGAACAGCGTGACGCCGGTAGTTTTCTCGCCTTTGATCAGCGCCCACTGCACCGGGGCCGCGCCGCGGTATTTAGGGAGCAGCGAAAAGTGCACGTTAAGAAACCCGTAGCGCGCCAAAGCCAGGGTCTCCGCGGGGATAAGGCGGCCATAAGCCACCACCACGCAGAGGTCCGGTTTCAGCTCCGAGATGACGGCGTGAAGCTCCTGCTTCGTCGCGGGCCTGAAAGTTCTGTAACCCAGCTCCTCCGCCAGCGCGCTGACCGGCGCGCGGGAGAGCTTAAGACCGCGCCCGACGGGCCGGTCCGGCTGCGAGACGACGCCGGCGAGCTCCTGGCCAGCGGCCGCGAGGCGCCTGAGGAAACCGCAGGCGATCTCGGGCGTGCCGAGAAAAACTATTTTCAGTTTGGCCATTCTGTCACATCGGCTTCATCTTGCTCTCGTCTATTTTTTTCCACTGGGACTTAAGCTTTATGAGGGCGGGCTTGAGCTTGAGGCGGGACATAAGAGGGAGGCGGTTGATGAAGACCTCCCCGTCCAGGTGGTCGAGCTCGTGCTGCACGGCCTTCGCGAAAAGCCCCTCCGCGTTTATCTCTATCGGCATGCCCTTCTCGTTGATGGCGCGCATCTTGACCTTGGCGGCGCGGCGGATCTTTGCGAAAAGGCCCGGGAAGGAAAGGCAGCCCTCCTCCTCGTAAAGCGTGCCGGACTTTTCCACTATTTCCGGGTTAATGATGACGATGCTGAGCGGCTCCTCGTCTTCGCGCTTTATCTTTATCACGGCCAGGCGCAGGTCCAGGCCTATCTGGTTCGCGGCGAGCCCTATGCCTCCCACCGCGTCCATGGTATCGAACATATCCACCAGGATGGCAGGCAGGTTTTTTTTAAGTTCGTCGAAATTGATCTTCCTGGTTTTTTTCTCGAGTATCTTTTCGCCGTATTTGCAGATCCTTTTTATTGCCATATAAACCTCACGTTCATTGTTTTACGAAAGCTGGTACGTCATCTGCCGGCCTTCCCAGACCACCCTGGCCAGCACCGGCTTGGCGGGGGTGTCGGGCTTCTTCAGCATCCCCCAGGCCATGGCCAGCCGCTCCAGCTGGATCTCGGCGCCGCTGGACCCGGAGAC
>CAZUQT010000264.1:0-3893 GCA_964622585.1 uncultured Elusimicrobiaceae bacterium
GGCCGGCTTGGCGGCGCAGATCACTGAGTCCATCATCTGGCCGCGGCGGAGATACTCGACATTCCCGAAGCCGGCATTCACCAGGTCTTCCCGGAGCTCTTCGAAAGTGAAAGTGTCGCCGCCTTCGGTTCCGACCAGCATATTGACGGCGAAAAGAGCGCCGCCCACGGGCCGCGTGCGGGTGGAGTCCACTATGATATCGCGGATCAGTATCCTGCCGCCCGGCTCGAGCGCTTTGAAGACTTTTTCGAACATCGCCCTGTTCTGGGCGCGGGAATTCTGGTGGACGATAGCGCTGACCCAGGCCAGGTCCGCGCCCTTGGGCATTTCGCCTTTATGGTAGCTGCCGCCCACGAACTTTATCCTCTCGGCAAAACCGGTTTTCTTCATTTTCAGGCGGGCCATCGGGACCACCTCGGGCAGGTCGAAGATAGTGGCCCGCGCTTCCGGGTTCAGACGCAGGAAAGGAATGGTCCAGGTACCGGAGGCCCCGCCCAGGTCAAGCAAATGGCTGAATTTCAGCGGCCCGAGGCTGCTGATAAGCGGTTCGGACATCGGCTGTGACACTTCATGCATAGCCCGGATGAAAGAGTCCAGGTCGCCTTCCGCCCCGCGCACGCTGGGACGGCGCGCGGCAGGCTTCCCGCTCAGGACTACGCCGGCCAGGTCGCCCCACCTGCGTAGGCAGGTCCCGAGATGGCGCAGCATACCGAGCACGCAATGCGGACCTTTCTCGGTAAGAAAAACAGAAACTTCGCGAGGAACTTTATAAACCGGAGCTTTTTCACGCCCTTTGGACAGCAGCCCCAAAGCGGCCAGAGCGTCAAGAAGAACCCTGGTCGCGCGCAAGTCGCCCTTTATTTTAGCGGCAAGCTGCCCGGCATTCATCGGCCTGGCGTGCAAAATTGAAAACACGTCCAGGTCCGCCCCGGCTATCACTACGCAGGCGGGCTGGAAGCCGCGCACCATTTCAAGAATAGTTTTAGCGCTGAGTTTTTCTTTGGTCGCCATATTTCTCCCTGATAAAGTATTAAAAACGTTCTTTTGATTTTTCATAGCCTCAGAACAAATTATATATATTCCGCCCGGCAATTCAACCGGGAAAGGCTTCGCCCGCCTTTTTTGCTAAAATCAAAACATGGTCATATTACCTAAACTGCGCTGCCCTTCCTGCGGCAGGGCTATGGGCCCGGTAGAAGTGAACGAGGTCCCGCCCGCGAACACTTACGACGAGTGCCTGCGCCGCTGCCCGAGATGCGGAGTAGGGGCGACGAACGCGAAGAACCCGGCCAAAGTTAAATATATCCAGTCCGACCGGCCGCGGGACATCCCCCCCGAAAAGCCGGGGCCGTAAGGCCCCGGTTTTTTTGGGCAATTATTTTTTTCGGCCGGTCTTGGCCGGTTTTCGCGCGGGCGTTTCTTCCCAAGCGGCGTCGGCCACATGCTCGCCCGGGGCGTGGTCCAGCGGCAAAGAAGCGCCCTCGCCGGGATCGTGGTCCACGGCCGCGCGCGCGGCTTCGCCGTCCTCCCGCGGTTTCTCCCCCAGGAACTCTATACCGTCCACGTAGACCATAAGCTTTGAATGGTGCTTTCCGTCCTCTTTGCCGTCCCACTGCTCCAGGACCAAATGGCCGTCCACGAAAACCTGCCGGCCTTTGCGCAGCAGCCCGGCCAAATCGGCCAGTTTCCGCCCGTGCTCGTGGTTATAGGCTTTCATGTTCAGCCACACCGGCGTCTCCTCCCACTCGCCGGTCTGCGCGTTCTTTCGCCGGTTATGCACGGCGAAGCCGAGATTGGCCACTTTCCCGCCGTTCTTGAACTCCGTCACCTCCGGGTCGCGCGTCAGCCGCCCTATCAGCATCACTTTATTTAAGTTTCCCATAACTGCCCCCTTTCCAAGTTTTTTAACGTCTCGCAAATAGGATAGCAGACGAACCCGACAAGGGCGTGTCGGGTTGGAAATCGTATAATTTAACTATGCGCAAGCTGATTAGCTGGATCTTGCTGATAGCGGCCCTGGGCGGCGCCTTCTACCAATGGCAGACGAAGAAGGCGCAGCTCCGCGCTACGGCCCGCATTTTGCAGGCGAGGCTGTTCCCCTGCTCCTTCCCCGTCACTTATTCGATAGGAAAAATAGACCCGGGCTATACCATCTCGGAGCAGGAGCTCGGCGACGCGCTGATCGAGGCGGAAACCGCCTGGGAGAACCCGGCGCGCAAGAATCTTTTCGAGTTTACCCGGAGCAGCGGCGATGTCTCGATAATCCTCGTCTATGACAACCGCCAGGCCTCGCTGGACAAGCTCAAAGCGCTGGGCATCACTACGGACCAGACGCTTGATTCCTACAAAGCGCTGAAAGCAAGGTACGACGAGCTCGCCGCGAAGGTAGACGCCGAGGATTCCAGGCTGAAAGGGATAATGGGACGCTATAAAGAAAGGGAAGCGGCCTATAATACCGAGGTAGGGCGGATGAACCAAAGCGGCAGCGCTTCCCCGGCGGAAGTAAGGCGCATCGACAGGACAAGGGGGGCGCTGGCGATGCAGTTCGGCGGGATCAAGATGATAGAGACCGCCGTGAACTCCGACGTGGACACGCTGAACGCGCTCGGGACCACGCTCAACCAGCTGATCGTCCAGCTCAATATAAACGTGGGCCAATATAACCGCGCCGGCGCGACCATAGGCAGGTACGAAGAAGGTTTATATAAAATTTCAGGCGGGATACAGACGATAGAGATCTACAAATACACGAACCACGCGCAGCTGGTCTCGCTGCTTGCCCACGAGCTTGGCCATGCGCTGGGTCTCGAACACGTAGCGGACCCGGAAAGCCTGATGTACCCGGTCAACCGGGGCCGAGGCCTGAACCTGACCGGCAAAGACCTCGCCGAACTGGTCCGGGTCTGCAGATAAGTTCTTCCTTTACTTCCCGACCACGCTAACGGAACGCTTCCCTTTAAAAGACCCAGCGCCGGTAAACCCTTCCACGTGGGCGTTATAGCGGGTCTGCACCGCTTTGCCTTCCCCGAGCCCGGACGGGGCTACGGTGCGCTCCACGAATTCTTCGTTGACGGGGAAAGCGGTTACAAGGAAAGCGCGCTTCGCGGCGGAATCGTAGAAAGAATAGACCAGGAGGTGGCTGTTCCCGCCGGCCTTCTTCAGGAAAGGAACGAGATCGGTGCGCAGGATCACTTTGCGGCCGCCGGCCAGGGCGACCTCCTCGGCAAGGCGCAGGCGCCGCGCCGGAGAATAATTCCGCAGCGCCGCGGCGCAGAAAGGTTTTGCCCGCTCGAGCAGGGCCGAAGCCGCCTGGTCGTCTTTAAGCGCGATCCCGCCGGCCAGGCAGCTTACATTTGAAAGGAGCGTACCCTCCGACGGGGCGGGGCCGGCGCTGCCGCGCGGCAGGCCGAGGCCTTCTTCTATGTCGGGGCGGACCCAGCGCGCCCGCTTAAAACCGAACTTGGTAGGAAGCAGGCTGAAAAGGTAGCCGTAGGTATGCTCCATCCCGGCGTGAACTATCTTGCCACGCGGCTGCGCAACGCCCAGACGCGCAGAGAGAAAACCCAATATTTCATTATGGACGATAATGCCGTTGGCCATCTCGTCGAAGTTTATGCTCTCGCCCCAGAGCGACAGGGCCGCGGTATTTGAGCGGTCCGCGTCGAGCTGCTTCAGTACGCCCGGCGCATGATCGGCGAATACCGGCGCGAGGTCCTCTTTCCCGCCGGCTTTCGCGTCGAGCAGCCGCGCGGCGCCGGCCCAGGGGCAGTCCTCGGCTTTTTCCGAAGCCTGCGGGCAGTCAAAAACGGGCGTGGCCTTTTGCGGAACCGGCACCGTGCCGGCGTACAGGCCGCTAGCGGAAAGAAGGATCGAGGCAAAAGCGCTTATAATAA
>CAZUQT010000265.1:0-3890 GCA_964622585.1 uncultured Elusimicrobiaceae bacterium
ATGCAGAGGGTCTCCAGCGCGGCCTGCGTCAGGCGCACCGTCATCTTGTTCTGGAACAGCTTGCGGACCCACAGGCCGTATTCCGGGCGCGTGGCCAGCTGCCAGCCGCCGGCCACCTGCATGATCTGGAAAGTGCGGCCCTCGTCGTCGTAGCTCTTGCGGAGTTCGACAAGGACGCTTTCTATGCGCTCCTTGTTCTTTATCTCGCAAAGCTGGGCGATGCGGCTTACCGGCAGCGGGGCGTCGGTAATGAACAGCAGGGTTTCAAGCACTTTTTTAAGTTCGGCGTCTTCCATAGGTACCTCTTTAAAAACAGTAATTAGCGACCGGCAACAGGCACAAGCGAACGGCTCTTTTAAATAGTTTCTCCGGAGTTCCCGTCCGCGGGAACGTCGGCCGGAGCGGGCGGAACCTCCGCGGCAATGGGGTCTACGGCGGCGGCAGGCGCCTCGGGAACGGCCGCGGCGGCGGGCGCGGGATAAATGCGCACCTCGGTATAGGCGTCGTCCTGCGAGACCATGATCTTCCTCTGCTTGACCAGCTCGAGCAGGGCCATGAAGCAGGTTATCACTCCGAGCCGCTTGGTTTCCGAGGCGAACACCTCGTCGAGCAGCAGCCACTCGCGGCCCTCCAGCAGCTTCTCTATCTTCGCTACGCGCGACTCTATGGGGAACTGGTCGGCGTCGACCCCGCGGCTGGGCTCGGTCCGCTCGAAAGCGCGCTTGACCGCGTCCATCAGCGCGGAGAAATCCAGGTCGAGGTACTTGTCCTCGTTGGAGAAAACGGGCGAGCCGCGGTAGAAGGCGTCCTTGAACTTCGCGAACCGGCCGTTCATCTCTTTGGAAGCTTCCTTATAGCGCTGGTATTCCTCCAGCATTGAGACCAGCACGCCGCGCGGGTCGGGGCCGTTCTCGCCGTCGAGCACCTCCGGCGCCGGCAGCAGCATCTTGGCCTTCACCTGCATCAGCGTGGCGGCCATTACCAGGAATTCTCCGGCGACGTCCAGGTTCAGGCTCTTCATCACGTCGAGGTAGGAGAGGTACTCGGTGGTTATCTGCGCTATCGGGATATCGTAAATATCAAGATTGTTCTTCTTGATAAGGTGCATCAGCAGGTCGAGGGGCCCCTCGAAATTTTCCAAATGTATGTCTATAGCGTTCATTTTATATCAACCCCGCGGCTTTGGAAGCGGCTTTCACTTTCAGGCCCGCGACGGCGGCGGCCTTTACGGCGCCCTCCGCCAGCACGTCCTCCGCCTTCAGAGAGGCGGCCAGCGCGGCGCGCCGCGCCCTGAAAGCGCCCACTTCTTTTTCCATTAATTCGATAAGCTGTTTTTTGCAGGCGCCGCAGCCGGTCTTGCCTTCACGGCACGCGGTTTCCTGCGTCTTCCAGTCCAGGTTGTAAAGTTTGTGGAAAGCGCAGACCACGCAGCCCTCGGGGTGGCCCTTGTCATCCACTTTTATCTTGAGCGGGTCGGTGTACATTTTCTTTACCTTCGCTTCCAGGCTCTTCGCGTCCTCGCCCAGCGCTATGGTATTCCCGTAGGACTTGGACATCTTCCGGCCGTCGATGCCCGGAACCAGCGGTGAGCTCGTGAACAGCGGCTCGGGCTCGCAGAGGATGTCCGTCCCGAAAGCGTGGTTGAAGCGGCGGGCTATGTCGCGCGAGATCTCCAGGTGCGGGAGCTGGTCTTTGCCTATAGGAACCAGCTTCGCGTCATAGAGCAGCACATCGGCGGCCTGCAGGACGGGGTAGCCGAGGAAACCGAGCACGGCCATATCAGACTGCAGCGCAAGCTCTTCTGAATCGTGGCCGTGGGCCTCGGCGAACTGTTTCGTCACGCCCTCGGCCTTCTTCGTCTTGTCTTCCTGGCCTTTGTACTTCTGTTTGTGCAGCTCCTGCAGCTGTTCCTTGAAAGTGGGGTTCCGGAGCAGCCAGCTGATGGGCGTCACCATGCCGAGCAGCAGCGCAAGCTCGGCGTGCGCTTTCACGTCCGACTGCCGGAAAAAAACGCATTTAGCCGGATCGAGGCCCAGGGCCATCCAGTCAAGAACCATCTCCCGGGTATTCTCGGCGATGGTCTCGCTCTTGTCGGTGCCGGTGGTGAGGGCGTGCCAGTCGGCGATGAAAAAATAGCATTCGTACTTCTCCTGCAGTTCAAGCCAGTTCTTGAGGGTGCCCCAGTAATTACCGAGGTGTAGCCGCCCGGTGGGCCTTATACCGGAAACTACCACTGGTTTCTTGTTGTTTTCCATAAAAGTCAGCCCCCCATTATCGGGGTCATTAAAAGCAGCGCCAGGTTGAGCACCGGGTGCATAAGGCGCGGGAGCAGGCCGGTAACCATCAGGCCTATTATTATATAAACCCCGTAAGGCAGATGCCTTTCGTAAATTTCGAGAGCCCGTCCTTTCAGCAGGCCCAGCGCTATCTGGCTGCCGTCCAGCGGGAACACCGGGATAAGGTTAAAGACCGCGAGCAGCAGGTTTATGACCACGGCGAACCCCAAAGTCTTGAGCAGCGTAACGCCCAGCTCCCCGCCGACGAAAGTAAAAGTGAGCTTGAACGCTATTGCGGCCGCCAGCGCAAGCAGAATATTGGAGAGCGGGCCGCTGAAAGCCACCATGGCCATGTCCGAGCGCGGGTTGTGCAGCCTGTAGGGATTTACAGGAACCGGCTTGGCCCAGCCTATCGCCGGGAATCCCATAAAAACGCAGGCGGCCGGCAGCAGCACGGTCCCCACCGGGTCGATATGCGGCAGCGGGTTAAAAGAGAGGCGGCCGGAAAGATAAGCGGTATCGTCCCCGCGCCGGTAGGCCATATAGCCGTGGGCGAATTCGTGGAAAATGACCGAAAAAAACAATACCGGAAGCTGTAAAATCCACTCCATAGACGGTAATTATATTATTTATATGCCCCATTAGAAAAGGAGGATCCGGGCCGCCAAAACACGGAACCGGCCGGCTAACCAGTCTCTTTCGCCGCTCCTCCGCCTTTTTAGTATAATTTCAGTTAGATTTAGAGGGATAGGAAAAAATGGAAAAGATCAAAAAACTTATCAAAGAAAGAAAGGCGAAGATCGGCATAGTGGGCATGGGCTATGTGGGCCTGCCGCTGGCCATGGAATTCGCCAAGGGCGGCTTCGCCGTGACCGGTTTCGAGGTCGACGCGCAGAAAGTGCGCGATCTTAAAGACGGCGAATCCTATATTCCCGACGTCCCTGGCCACGAAGTGGAAGCGATGGTCAAAAAGGGCCTGCTTACCGGAACCCTGGATTTTTCCGCCCTGAAGAAGATGGATGCCGTCATAATCTGCGTCCCTACCCCGCTGCGCAAGAGCAAGGACCCCGATGTTTCCTATATAGTGGCCTCCGTGCAGGAGACCCGCAAATTCATGCGCCGCGGCCAGATCATAATACTCGAGAGCACCACCTATCCCGGGACCACCAAAGAGCTGGTAAAGCCCATGCTCGAGCAGGGCGGGCTTAAAGCCGGCAAAGATTTTTACCTGGCCTTCTCCCCGGAGCGCGTCGACCCGGGCAATAAAAAATACGGCGTAAAGAACACGCCCAAGGTAGTGGGAGGCATTACCGCCGACTGCACGGCGCTGGCCGGCATGCTTTACGCTTCGGTGATCGACAAGGTGCTCGAAGTTTCAAGCACCGAGGCGGCCGAACTTGTAAAGCTGCTCGAGAACACTTTCCGCGCCGTCAATATCGCGATGATCAACGAGATGGCGCTGATGTGCGACAAGCTCGGCCTGGACATCTGGGAAGTCATCAACGCCGCGGCCTCCAAGCCCTTCGGCTTCATGCCTTTCTACCCCGGCCCCGGCATCGGCGGCCACTGCATCCCGCTGGACCCGCATTATTTGGGCTGGAAAATGAAGACGCT
>CAZUQT010000266.1:0-3888 GCA_964622585.1 uncultured Elusimicrobiaceae bacterium
GGCCCGCTGAAAATGAGCGAATTTTGCATAACTTCAGTGGCCGGTACCGTCCTCACCGCTTTCAGGACTCCGGACCGCTGTCTCGAGGCCGGGGCGGCCCCCGCCGATCCGCGCGTTCTTGAGCTTGTTCCTCCGGGCGGGGTGAAAAAAATGCTTATCTTCGCGCCGGACGCTATCGGCCTTAAGATGATCGGGAAACTGCCCGAGGTTTTTAAAAAGCTTGAAACCGCCGGTTTCCGGAAATTCCCGGTCCAAAGCGTTTTCCCCTCTAAAACCCCGGTCTGTTTCGCTTCGATGTTCTCCGGCCTGGCTCCGGAAGGGCATGGCATAAGAAAATATGAAAAGCCGGTTCTTTCCTGCAAAACCATCTTCGACGCTCTTCCGGCGCAGGGCATACGCTCGGCAATAGTAGCGGTGAAAGATTCGAGCATAGACCTGATCTTCAGGGGCCGCGGAGTCGATTATTTTTCGGAGGCTAGCGACCCGGACGTTACGGACAGGGCGCTAGAGCTTATCGCCGCGGGTAAGCACGATTTCCTGCTGGTCTATCACCAGGAATATGACGATATACTTCACGATACCGACCCGTGGAACAGCGCCGCCCTGGAGGCGGTAAAGGGCCATGTTCTCGCTTTCGAGCAGCTGAGCGAAGCTTTCGAGAAAAAATGGGAAGACCAGCCGCGCGCGGCCCTGTTCGCCCCTGACCATGGAGCGCATACGGACCCGGCTACCGGCCTTGGAACCCATGGGGACGACAGCCCCGCGGATATGGACGTGGCGCATTTCTGGCGCTTCCGCCCCGGCAAATAGATAAACGGAAAAAAGCCCTAAATTTTGTAGAATATAGGTAATAAGTTGTTTTCCGGGTGGTTAGCTCAGCGGTAGAGCGCTGTCCTCACACGACAGATGCCACAGGTTCAAATCCTGTACCACCCACCAAATTTCAGGCTGAAAATGCCGCCCCACGGCGGCATTTTTATATCCGGCGCAGGGGAAGCCGGCACAGGGTGATCGCTATGGGCAAAGATAAAAAGTGTTATAACTGCATGATGGAAGTGGACGGGCACGCCAAGGTGTGTCCGAAATGCGAAGCCAAGCTCGGCCGCAGGCTGCACTCCGGCCTGGCCGAGAAACCTGGCTTTCCGTATATTAAATTATTCCTCGTGCTCGCCGCCCTCGGCTTAGGCGTTAAAATGACCGGCTACACCGACCGGCTCAATGCCGCTACCGCTAATAAAGCGGCTGCGCCCGTTGAGGTGACGAGGGAGTCTCTCTCCGTCAAAGACGCCGCGATACAGAAGATCAAGGAAAAAGGTGCGGCTAATCTGGGCGCCGTCGGCGTGAAAGACGTCAACTACAAGGAAGACACTTTATTGGTCTACGTGGACCAGCGCTTCACCGGCCTCACGGAAATGCAGCAGAAGCAGCTTCTGATCATCGTGGCCGGGGAGTGGCAGGAAGCTATAAAGAAAGACTCCACCGCGGTCAAAGTGATGGAATACGGTACCGACAAGATCCTCTCCGAACTTGTGATCTGAGCCCGCGCGCCCGCGCTGTTAAATGCCGCCTCGCTGGCGGCATTTTTCTTTCCAGGCCGGCCTGCCGGGCTTCGCGAAAGTAATATAATAATGTCAGCGGCTCGCTAATTCAACGAGGTGATACCATGTGCGGAGTTATAGGCCTGCGGTGCGAAAAAGACAGGGAAGATCTCGGCGCGGTGGCTTCCAGGCTGCTGCGGATGCTCGAATACCGCGGTTATGATTCGACGGGCGCGCTGATACAGAAAGCCGCCGGGGAGATAAGCCTGAGGAAGGACGTAGGCGCCCCCACTATAATCACCAAAAAACTGGGCATCGACAAACTGGCCGGAAAATTATTCTGCGGCCAGGTGCGCTGGGCCACTTTCGGCATGGTCACGAAGGAAAACGCGCAGCCGCACGATGTCCGCTGCCACACCCACCTTTACGGCGCCCATAACGGGAATATCACCAACTGCGACCAGCTTAAAGAATGGCTGGTAAGCCGCGGGCATGACGTAAAGAGCGACAATGACGGGGAAATGCTGGTCCACACTATCGAGCATTTCTTCGCTATCGCGCTTAAAAAACTTAAGAAGGGCGGGACCAAGGAGCAGAGATACGCCGCGCTCAAAACCGCCATCATCGAAGCTTCCAAAAAGACCGTGGGCTCTTTCGCCGCCGTGGTAGTGGACCCTGTCACTCAGCTTATGGCCTGCGTCAAGGCTGGAAGCAGTCTTTACATGGGCGAAGGCGCGGACGAGCACGGGAAGTTCGTCATCGCTTCCTCCGACCTCGCAAGCGTTCTTTCTCTGACGAAAATAATTTACCCGATCAAAGAGGACGAATTCGCGCTCTATACCGATTCGAAGGCCGATTTCTTCAATGTGAAGACCGGCGCGCAGATAAAAAAAGCCGCGGTCCGCAGCCATCTTAAAGTGGAAGAGACGGAGCTGAAAAAACCTTTCAAGTATTTCATGGAGCAGGAGATCTTCAGCGAAGTGGAAGCTTCAAGAAGGGTTCTTAATTATTTCGCCGACAGATCCCCGCTTGTGGACCTGGCCAGGAAAATCACGGCCAAAGATCCGCGGCTGGCGGGCTGGCTGAAGAACGAAGCGCTCAAGCTCGCTTCCCTGACGCGGGCGGCCGAGCTTAAAGCGGCTTCCGGCGCTTTCCTGGAGGCGGCGGCCGAAAAGGCCCTCCCTTATATCAAGGACTTCCGCCCTTCCCTGAATACTCTGCCTTTCGAGTCCTATCTGGCCGAATTTTTCGGCGAGCTGCGCTCCGCCTGCGGCTCGGCCAGGAATAACCCGGCTTTAAAATTCATGGACGCTCTGTTCATGCTTGAGGAAATAGAAGATATTAACGAGCGGGTCGCCGGTTTTGTGAAGAAGATGTCAGCCTGCTACAAGAGCGGGAATACCGCTTATTTCGTGGCCTGCGGGACTTCCTATAATGCGGCCAAGTGCGCCTCGGTATTTTTCAATAAGATAGCCGGGATCAATATCACCGCCTATTTGCCCGGGGATTTCCGCGCCCAGTGCCTGGAATCGGTGGAGGACGGCGATATCATCATAGGCATAAGCCAGAGCGGCGAGACCAAGGACCTGATAGACGTTTTCAACCAGGTGAAAGAAGCCGGGAAGAAAGTCGTAAATATAAATATCCTGAACAATGTGAATTCGACGATAGCGCTTGAAAAATCGGATATTTTCATCCCGCTTCATTGCGGCCCGGAAATAGCGGTTCCGGCGACGAAAAGCTTTATCAACCAGCTTCTTGTCCTGTACGTCCTGGCCGTTTACCTGGCGGGGCATTTTTCCGCGAAGAAGATCAAGGCGGTTTCAAAAGAAACTCTTGAAAGAGCGAGGGAGAACCTTTATCTTGTGCCGGAGCTGATCGGCGAGGTTATAAAGAACGCGCGCGACGCGGTGGAGCAGGCGGGCATAGACCTGTACCTCGAGCCCAGCCTCCATATTCTCGCTACCGGCATGCAGGGCATAGCCCGCGAAGGCGCGCTGAAAGTGCGCGAGGTGGTCCTGAACCACACAGAGGGCTTCGAGGCCCCCGAGTTCAAGCACGGCCCGAATACCATCCTTGGCGTGAATACTATCTTCGGCATGGAGAGCGTCGGCGGACTGGTGAACAAGCTTTCGGACACTATAAAGTACGCTATAAGGAAAAAAGCCGGGAAGAATTTCACGGCCGAAAGCCTGGCCAGGATCTTCCACGCCGTGTCGGACTACGCTTTCTTCGATCTGAAGGCCGCCGGGCTTTCCGCCGACGAGTCGGAAATAGTGGCCGGCATTCTCAAGGAGCATAATTTCTTCGAGAGCATGTACACCAATTACCCGCTGGTCTTCGTGACCGG
>CAZUQT010000267.1:0-3861 GCA_964622585.1 uncultured Elusimicrobiaceae bacterium
GCGGCTCGCTCAGGACTTCGGGGGCGAGGCCGGGGATGACGCCGGTGGGGATATAAGGAGGATTGGAAACTATTATGTCGACGTTCGCGCTCAGGCCTTGCAGCGTGGAGGCCCTTATGAATTCCATGCGCGCCGAGAGGCCCAATGCGGCGGCGTTCTCGGCGGCGCAGGCGAGGGCCCGCGCCGATTTTTCCACGGCTTTTACGCGCAGCCCGGTGAATTCTTTGGCCAGCCAGAGGCCGATAGCCCCGCTGCCGGCGCCGTAATCCATCGCCGAGAGCTCGCCTTTGCGGGTCCGCAGGAAATCGGCGGCGAACCCGGCCAGCTCTTCCGTCTCCGGGCGCGGGACGAGGACTCTTTTATCCACTTTTATCCGGATATCCCGGAAATCCTGCCAGCCGAGGATATAGGCCAGCGGCAGGCCCTGCTCTTTGAGGGCGAGGCCTTTATTAAACTTGCGTATCGCGCTGGCGGTAACGGGGAGGGAGGGGTCGGTGAGGAGGTTCAGGCGCGGCACGCCCATCGCTTCGGCAAGCAGCCACTGGGAGTTCAGTTCGGCTTCGTCCACCCCGGCGGCGGCGAGACGGGAGACGGCTTCTTTAAGTGTTTTTCCGGCTGTCATTCTTTTTCCTTGGTGAGCTCGAGCCTTATTTCTTCCAGCATATCTTTGATCTCGCCTTCCATGATAGCTTCGAGGTTGTGCCAGGAAATCTGTACCCTGTGGTCGGTCACCCGGTTCTGGGGGAAATTATAGGTGCGGATCTTTTCCGAGCGGTCCCCGGTCCCGACCTGGCTGTTGCGCGCGCCGGCATTGGCTTTGGCCTGGGCCTCTTCGCTCGCCTGGGCGAGCTTGGCCGCGAGCATGGCCATGGCCTTCGCGCGGTTCTTGCCCTGGGAACGCTCCTCCTGGCAGGCCGTGATGATGCCGGAGGGGATATGCGTGATGCGCACGGCGGTTTCCACTTTGTTCACGTTCTGGCCGCCGGCGCCGCTGGAACGGTAGGTGTCCATCTTGAGATCTTTGGCTTCTATCTTTATCTCCACTTCGTCCACTTCGTGCATGATAGCCACGGTGACGGTGGAAGTGTGGATGCGGCCGGAAGCCTCGGTCAGCGGAACGCGCTGCACCCGGTGCACCCCGCCCTCGTATTTCATCAGGGCGTAGACGTCCTGGCCGGAGATATAAAGCACGGCGTTCTTGATGCCTTTGAGGCCGGTGGAGGAAAGGTCGCGCAGCTCCGCCTTCCAGCCCATGGTCTGGGCGAAGCGGGTGTACATGCGCAGCAGGTCGGCGGCGAAAAGCGCGCTTTCGTCGCCGCCCACGCCGGCGCGTATTTCCAGGAAGATATTCTTGGAGTCCGCCGGATCGGGCGGGATAATAAGGATCTTGAGCTTTTTGCCCAGCGCGGCGGCGGCGGCTTCGAGGGCGGGGAGCTCCGCGGCGGCCATCTCCGCGATGTCCTTGTCCGTGCTGGAAAGCATCTGCCGGGTGTCTTCGACTTCTTTCAGCGCTTTATCCAGCGCGGCGGAAGTGTCAAGCAGCTGCCGGCAGACGGCGTGGCGCCGGGAGAATTTTTCTATCTCTTCGGGCTTGAGGCCGCCGGAGGAGAGGCGTGCCTCTATCTCGGCGAATTCTCTTCGGATAGCGCTTAGATCTTCTTCAAGCATAGGAGCCTATACATGAAAAAACGGGCGCTCCATACATGGGAGCGCCCGTTTCAGGAGCCTGGCTACTTCGCTTCGGGTTTCGTTTCGGCTTTAGGCGCGACTTTGGGCGCGGCGGCCGCGGTTTTCTTCTCGTCCTTCTTGGCGGGGGCGGAAGTGAGCACTTTGCGCTTGGCGGTGTGCTTGGGCGTCACGGACTTCACGACGACCTTCTTCATCTTGCGCTCCACCATCTTGCCGTCGGTGGAGGCGAACTTCATCTTGAATTTCTCGATGCGGCCGGCGGTGTCGAGCACCTTCTGCTTGCCGGTGAAGAAAGGGTGGCAGGCATTGCAGACTTCAACTTTTATGATGGGCTTTATGGAGCGGGTCTGGAAAGCGTTTCCGCAGACGCAGGTAACCTCGCAGATATCGTAAGTGGGGTGGGTGTCGTTTTTCATTGTCTTTTCCTCTAAAAAATATTAAGAATGAATATCAATTATAGCATAAAAACCGCTATTTCTTCCCTATCTTCGCCATCGGGTTCACCGACTTGCCGGAGGGCGTGATGATCTCGAAATGCAAATGCGGCCCGGTGGACATGCCTGTCGAACCCACCTTTCCCAGCATGGTCTTCGACTTCTGCACTACCTCACCCACCGTGACGTTCAGGTGCGAAAGGTGGCCGTAGCGGCACATGGAGCCGTCCTTGTGCTTTACCTCCACGGTATTCCCGTAGCCACCCTTCCAGCCGGAATAAGTCACCGTGCCGGAGCGGGACGGGTAGACCGGAGTGCCAAGCGGCATCGGGATATCGCAGCCGTTATGGAAGATCTTCCTTTTAAGTATGGGGTGGTAGCGGTTGCCGAAGCTTGAGCTGATGCGCCCGAAGCTGCGAAGCGGCATCTTGTAAGTATCCAGGTCGATATAGACCGCGGGCAGGTATACCCTGTCGCCCTTGACGAACTTATAGTTGACCAGGAGGGCTGAAGGCGGCAGCGCATTGTCCTCCACGATCTCGGACTTGAACTGCTTCAGGTCCCGGCCCTTCCCTACATAGCGGGCCGCTATTCCGTTCAGGCTTTCCCCGTTCGAAGTAACCTCGTACAGCAGGCCTTTCCCGTTATACACCCGGATATAGCCGCCGCGCGACATGAAGATGAATTCGTTGGAATTAGTGCTCTGGAGAGAGCGGACGTCCGTGCCGTAATCCGCGGCCAGGGAGCGGACGTTCTCGCCTTTAGCCACTTTGTGCCGGGCGTGTATCAGGCGCGGGATAAGCCGGAAAGCCTCGGGCGGGGGCTCGGAGGGGCCCGGAGGGGTCAGCACTGAAAACCTGGCGTAGTAGAACGGGGAGATCCCGGGGGCCACCGCGGAAGAGAGCGCCGCCGTTCCCAGCAGCACTCCCAGCCCCGCGGTTATCTTCCACTTTCCCCCGTTCATAACCTTTCCTTATCTGTCGTGTCCCATCTCCATGGACTTCAGGAAATCCTTATTGGACTTGGTGGCGCCCAGCTTGGACATCAGCAGTTCCATCGAGTCGATGGGAGAGAGCGGGGCCAGGACCTTGCGCAGGATCCAGACCTTATTGAGCTCGTCCTCGGTCATCAGCAGCTCTTCCTTGCGGGTAGAGGTGCGGTTGATGTCGATGGCCGGGAACACGCGGCGGTCGGCCAGCTTGCGCTCCAGGTAGATCTCGGAGTTGCCGGTGCCTTTGAACTCTTCGAAGATGACGTCGTCCATGCGGCTGCCGGTATCGACCAGCGCGGTCGCGATGATCGTCAGGGAACCGCCCTCTTCTATGTTGCGGGCTGCGCCGAAGAAGCGCTTCGGGCGCTGCAGCGAAGTGGATTCGAGACCGCCGGAGAGGACGCGGCCGGAGGAGGGCGCCACGGTATTGTAGGCGCGGGCCAGGCGGGTGATCGAGTCGAGCAGGATCACTACGTCCTTGCCGTGCTCGGTCAGGCGCTTTGCTTTTTCAAGCACGATCTCGGAGACCTGCACGTGGCGGTCAGCCGGCTCGTCGAACGTGGAGGCGATGACTTCGCCGCGCACGGAGCGCTTCATGTCGGTGACTTCCTCGGGGCGCTCGTCGATGAGCAGCACAAGCAGCTCGATCTCGGGGTGATTGGTGGCGAGCGAATTCGCGATGCGCTGAAGGATCATGGTCTTGCCGGTCTTGGGCGCGGCCACGATGAGCTGGCGCTGGCCTTTGCC
>CAZUQT010000268.1:0-3854 GCA_964622585.1 uncultured Elusimicrobiaceae bacterium
GAGCACGGTGTGCGAGACAACGTTTTTGCGTTCCGGTCGGCACGGTAGGCCGCCCTGCCGCCCGGGGCTTACATCTGGCGCTTCGATCCATCCACGGTCTAATAATTCTGAGGTCGTCTCCTGCTGCTCTTATTATTGTTACGGCGGGGGGAAATCGTTTATAATTTATATATGGACGTCAACTCTCTTACCTCCTGGTTAGATACCAGCCTTATACTCGGGAATACCCCGGAGGCCTACGGGTTCGCGGCGGCGGCTTTCGCCATCTCGCTGGCGCTTATATACCTTGTAAAGAACATCGGCCTGAGCCGCCTCAAGGCGCTGGCGGAAAAGACCGAGACGGACCTCGACGACCTGTTCATAGCGCTCACCGAAAAGTTCACCCGCTTCGAGTACCAGCTGGCCGCTTTTTTCGTAGCTACGCACTACCTCCAGCGCACCCCCGCCTTCGACAAGACCCTCAAGGCCGTCCTGCTGCTGGTCTTCACCTACCGCGGCATAACCATATTGCAGGAGCTGATCTCCTACTGGATAACCAAGGTGGCCGCGCAGCGCGAGCTCTCAGGCCAGGCCAAGGACTCCGTAGTCAAAAGCACGCAGGTGATACTGCGCTCCCTGGTCTGGGTTGGCGCGGCCCTCTTCGTGCTGGCCAACCTCGGCGTCAATATCTCCGCCGTCCTTACCGGCCTCGGCATCGGCGGCGTGGCCGTCGCGCTGGCCGCGCAGGCCATACTCGGGGACCTGTTCAATTTCTTCGTCATCCTGCTGGACAAGCCCTTCAATATAGGCGACTTCATCACCTCCGACGCGGTCTCCGGCACCATAGAGCATATCGGCCTTAAGTCCACCCGCATCCGCAGCCTTTCGGGCGAGATGGTGGTGGTCTCCAACTCCAATTTGCTCGGCTCCCGCATCCGCAACTACCAGGACCTTAAAAAGCGCCGCATTGTATTCAAGACCGCCGTGGTCTACGGCACCAGGCCGGAACTGCTTAAAAAGATCCCCGGCATAATCAAAAAAGCCGTCCAGGCCTGCAAGGCGGAATTCGACCGGTCCAACCTTTACAACTGCGGCGAGTTTTCGCTGGACTTCGAGACGGTCTATTATCTGTATACTCCGGACTACGCCGCCTACATGGCGGCCCACGAGCAGGTGCTGCTGGCCGTGATCGAAGGGCTGGCCGCGGCCGGAGCGGAGCTGGCCTATCCGACACAGACCCTTTTAGTCAAGAAGTAACACCGGGAGGATAACAAATGAAAAAAAGCATATTAGCCGCGGCGGTCCTGGCGGTTTTCGCCACGGGACTCCGCGCCGCGGAGAAAAACGCGAACGTGGCCCTCGTGAACGGCCAGAAAGTTTCTTCCGAGGAACTTACAAAAAAACTCTGGTGGCAGTACAGCGCGCAGGGCCTGTCCGAGCTTATAGACGAAAAACTGATACTCGAGGAAGGCGCCCGCCTCGGAGTGAAAGCGGATGAAAAAGAGCTCGAGGCCAAGTTCGCCAGCCTGGCCGCCGGCTACGCCGACAAGGCCACTTTTGAGAAGAACCTCAGATCCGTGGGCTGGTCCTCGGCGGAACTGCGCGACCTCATCCGCCGGCAGCTTGTCATGCGCGGCACGGTCATAGCCGCCAAGAAGATAGCGGTTACCGACGAAGAGACGGCCGCTTTCTTCGAGAAGAACAAGGAGAAACTGGGCACCCCGGCCTCGGTAAAGCTCAGCCAGATCTTCGTTAACACGAAAGCGGAGGCGGACGACGCTTACGAGCTGCTCACCACGGTGGGGGCGGATTTCGGCAAGCTCTCCAGCCTTAAGTCGGCCGACGCCAATCTCCGCAAGAACAACGGAAGCCTTGGCTATATCTCCAAAGGCATGCTGCTGCCCGAGATCGATAAGGAGATCTTCGCCCTGCAGGACGGGCAATATTCCAAACCCATGGCCACGGGCAACGGCTTCAGCATCTTCAAAACGGAAGAGCACAAGCCCGGGAAGGAAGCCTCCTTCGAGGCTATGAAAGCCGACCTGAAAGTCGCCATCCTCAACCAGCTCATAACCGCCAAGCTCCCCGAGCTGGCCGGAGAACTCAGGCAGAAAGCTAAGATAGAGATAGTGAAATAGAAACCTGGCAGGCTAAAGACGCAAAAAAAGACGGGCCGGATATTCCGGCCCGTCTTCTTTATTGCGCGGCTCGCTTACGCCGCTTCCTCTTCGGAAGCCGGTTTCTTGCCTGAGACGAGCCAATGAATGACGAAGTAGATGACCATGGCCGCCAGGATGGCCTGGGTGGCGTAGAAATAGCTCGCCCCGGAGAAGGTGAACAGGTCGTCGAAGCGCCCGTAGAGCAGCGAGAACCGGGCCATGACGGTATTGCCGAAAGCCGCCCCGAAGTAGATCATCAGGAAGTAAATGCCCACATTGGAGACCTTCTTAAGGTGGCCCTTATGCTCCACCGAGAAGAAGAAGTAGAAGAGCACGCAGATGGTCCCGGCCGCGACGATCAGGGAGCTGAGGATGGCGAACGGCGTCATGGAGGCCAGCTTGGAGAAAGGCCTTATGGTGCCCTCTATCTGGCTCATGAAGTCGGTGGAAAGCCCGGCGGGGATGGCCAGGCCGGAGCCGTAACCCATCATGAAGGTGAAGCCGTACCGGGACAGCCAGGAGATCTTGGGGATGAACTGGGTCAGCAGGAGCAGCCCCATGACGGAGGGGATGATGACCAGAAGCTCGCCCTTGGAAACCGGCTCCCAGATCTTGGGGATCCAGACGCTGGTGACCGAGACCTGGAACAGCCAGCCCATGCCGGCGCCGAGGTAAAGGTGCTCCGCTATTTTAAAGAACGGGTTGTCCTTGTAAAGGAAGCTGAAGAGAAAGATCGTGAGTCCCGCTGCCAGCCAGCCGCCGGCGATGATCGATGTATCTAATACCATATGCACCTCTTAGAGAAAACTATCAGAAATATTTAACGAACAGAAGAATAATGTTCGAGGTCAGGATAAGCACCAGCACCAGCAGGTGGGCCAGGTTGAGCGCGTCGATGCCCGACGTTCCTTTGCCGGGCTGCTTGATCAGCGACTCGTACTCCGCGGCGCCCTTCATGCCGCCGATCAGGCCTTTAAGCTGGTTGGTCTGCAGGTAGGGGCCGTAGCCGGGCTGGCTGATGGCGGTAACGCCGCCGGCCACAGGCACGCTGTACTTGTCGCCCACGTAGGCCACCCAGTAGTCCAGTATCGCGGTCCCGGTGACGCACACGATAAGGGACATATCCTTATAGCTCTTAACGCCCTTAAGGACGGGCATGCCGGCGATGTCGGTGCCGTTCCTGTCCTTGGAATAGATCCCGTACATATCCGAGGACATCTGGGTCATGACGGCGAGGATATTGGGCTGGTACGGGAGGATCACGTAATCGGTCCCGTCTTTTTTATTGTACTCTTTGCCGACCTTGGCGAAGAGCTCCTCTATCAGGCCGGTGGAGCCGGCTATATAGGTGACCACGCCCACGCGCAGGTTCCGGGAGAAAGCGTGGCGCACCAGGGCCATAGCCATCGGGTGCAGCTCGGGCCGCGTCGAAGGGTCGTAGTCCAGCGAGAGGAGAAGGAAAGAGCCGGCCGGCAGCTTTTCGATATTCTCGTAAACCCGGGTAGTGGCCTGGGAGATGCTCTTATTAGGAAGGCCGATAGGCTTCACTATCGGCACGAAGAGCGTGACCGCCAGGAGCAGGAAGATCCAGCGCCTGTCTATCTTGAAAAATTTCTGAAGTGTTTCCTTCATATTCCTAGTCCTTCCCCATGTACTGTTTTTCGATGCCGAAAATTATCTTCAGCGAGGTCACGATGGCGCCGATGGAGATGCCGA
>CAZUQT010000269.1:0-3849 GCA_964622585.1 uncultured Elusimicrobiaceae bacterium
AGGATATTGATGCTGCCGTCCTCGTTGAACTTCAGGAAAGCGCTGGAGCTGGCATTGGGCGGCATGGCGGGGGACTTCCAGAAACAGACCTGGGCCTTGCCGATGGCCTTCTTCGGGTCCTTTGATCTTTCCGGCACGCCCCACTTTATTTCTTTCGCGACGCGCTCGATGGCGTCCCTGATGCCGGTAGGGTTCATATGCGCGCCGTAGGGCAGCGTATCGCCCTCTTTGATGGCGTTCTTCCTGCGGAACTCGACGGGGTCTATCCCCATCTCCCGCGCCATCCTCGTGATATGGGACTCCAGGCCGAACAGGAATTCGGAATAGCCGAAACCGCGGTAGGCGCCGCAGGGCGGCAGATTGGTATAGGTGCACATGGAGTCGATGCTCAGATTGTCCACCTTGTAAGGGCCGCTGGCGGAGAGGCCGGCGGCGTTGACCACGTTAGCGCCGTATTCCACGTAAGCGCCCGCGTCCCAGTGCAGTTTGAAGTCCAGAGCGGTGATCTTGCCGGCCTTGGATACGCCCATTTTTATTTTAGCGGTGCACCCGAGGCGCTGGTAAGTGTTGTAGAACTCCTGCGCGCGGCTCCACAGGAGCTTCACGGGCCGCCCGGGCACGGTGAGGGCCAGCGCGGCGGCGATGATCTCCATCGTGACGCCGGCCTTGCCGCCGAAGCCGCCGCCGATGTAGGTGCTGATAACGCGAACGTCCTTGTGGCTCAGGCCGAAGGATTTGAGGGTTTCAGCGAACACGTGGCGCTGCGTGAAGGGGGACTGCGAAGAGGTCCACATCGTCAGGCGGCCGGAGGTGTCGTAGAGGCCTATGGCCGAGTGCGGCTCGATAGCGCAATGCGCGTAGCGCGGCACGGAATAGGTATCTTCCATCACCAGGTCGGCGTCCCTGAAGCCCTTGGCCAGGTCGCCCTTGCGGATCTTGCGCCAATGGGCGATATTGGTGCCCGGCTTGGGGAAGAACCAGGGCACGTGCGTATAGCTTTTCAGGTCGGGGTGGACCAGCGGCGAATCCTTCTCCAGCGCCTTCACCGCGTCCATCACCGCGGGCAGCTCCTCGTATTCCACCTTCACGAGCCCGGCGCCGCGGAGGGCTATCTTCGGGTCGGTGGCCACTACGGCCGCCACCTGCTCGCCGACGAAACGCACGGTGTCGGTGGCGAAGACGTAGCGGTCGTTCATGTACAGCCCGAACTTCTGCGTAAAGCTGCCGCCCGTGACCACTTTCACCACGCCGTGCAGCTTCTCCGCCTTCGTGATGTCGATGGATTTTATCCGGGCGTGCGCGAACGGGCTCTCCACCAGCGCCGCGTAGAGCAGGCCAGGCCCGAACTCCAGGTCGTCAGTATACTTGGCGGCGCCCTTTATCTTTTCCCAGCCGTCGATGCGGGGGACGGACTGGCCGACCACAGTAAGCTCTTCCCCGGCCCTTATGGATTTGGCGCCTTTCTTAGGCTTGGTAATAAGTTTCTGCAGGTCCATATTACTTCCCCTTAACCGTCTCTTCTATGGCTTCCACTATCGGCTCGTAGCCGGTGCAGCGGCAGAGGTTGCCGGCGATGGCTTCTTTTATGTCATGCGTGGTCGGCCTGGAATTGTTCTCGAGCAGCTCCGTCGCGGAAAGTATCACGCCGGGCGCGCAAAAACCGCACTGGAAAGCGTTCTTTTCGTGGAAAGTCTTCTGCAGCCTCTGCGTCCATTTGCGGCTGTTGGCGCCTTCGAGCGTCACGATCTCGGCCCCGTCGGCCTCGACGGCCAGGGCCAGGCAGGAGCGGATGGTCTTGCCGTTCATCAGCACCGTGCAGGTTCCGCAGTCGCCGCGGTCGCAGCCCGCCTTGGGGCTTTTGATGCCGAGTTTCCCGCGCAGGACGTCCAGCAGCACGTCGCTAGGCTCGACCTGCAGCGAGACTTTTTCTCCGTTCAGCCTGAATTGTATATTGTGTTGTTTCATGGTTATCGCTCCTAGCAGATATTCTCCGTCCCGTATTTAGCCCCTTTTCCGAAAAGGCGGGCCACGGCCGACTCGAGCGCGCGGCCGAGCATTATCTGCGTCATATGCAGGCGGTACTCTTTTGAAGAGCGGATATCGCTGATAGGGGAAACTTCGCCGAGGATCGTTTCTTTTGCTTTGGAAAGCAGCTTCTCGCCAAGCTTGGCGCCGTTAAGGACGGCCTCGGTTCCGGGGCAGCGGGCCGGCTTCGGACCGAGGGCGCAGGTGGCCAGCCGGTAAGTATTGTCCGCGAAGGCCAGGACGGCGATGCCGCCCTGCGCCAGGTCCTCTCCCTCGTAGCGGGAAAGCTTCATGTAGCACCCGGCGTGCTTCTTCTCCGGCAGCTTCAGCTCGATAGAGGTAACTATCTCCTCCGGCAGGAGCGCGGTTTTTTTAGGGCCGGTGAACCAGTCCGCGATGGGGACGCGGCGCTCGCCCTTCAGGCTGCGGGTCAGAACTTCGGCTTCATAGACGGCCAGTACGGGGGCGGAGTCGGCCGACGGAACGGCAGAACAGATATTCCCGGCCACGGTAGCCCGGTTCCTTACGCCCACCGAGGCTACCGTCAGCGACGCCTCCCAGAGGAGGGGGAACTTGCTCTTGATGAGCGGGGAGGCTATCAGGTCGGAGAAAGTTACCAGCGCGCCCAGGCGCAGGGTCCCATCCCTCAGCGTAAAGCCGGCCAGCTCCGGCAGGGCCTTTATGTCCACCACGACCTCGGGGCGGGCAAGGTTTTCCTTAAGGTGAACCACCAGGTCCGTGCCGCCGGCGAGAACCCTGGCCTTCTCCTTGTAAAGCGAAAAGACATGGAGCGCTTCGTCCATGTCCTTCGGCTTGATATATTCGAATTCTGTGGTGATCGGCATGATATCCTCCCGAAGATCAAGGATCGGGAATCGGGAAAAGGAGTTAAGAATGCCGCGGCTTTCCGCGATCCCCGGCCCTCGATTCCCGATCCTCGATCGCTTTAAGCGGTCCAGGCGACGACACGGCCCATGGCTGATTCCAGTTCCATGCCCTTAAGCGGGAAGAAGCCCAGCCAGCAGCGCTTATTGGAAAGCTTCTCGATCTCGCCGCCTATGTTCTCGGCGTGGACCAGGCGCTTGGGGAACAGCTTCAGGTGCATGACCTGGTAATAAATATCCTGGGGGAACATTTCGTCCCATTTCTTGCCGTAATTGGCCAGGAGCTTGTTCTCGGCCTCGACGAAGAGCTTCGGGTGCCAGTTGCGGATGATAGTGTTCATCGGGTGGTCGGCGCTGCCGCAGTCCACGCCTATCCATTTGAATTTCATATCCAGCGCCCACTTATGGAAGCGCGGCCCGGGGCCCGGGTGCTTGCAGAAATAGCGCACCTCGTCGCAGGTTCCTTTTTCGTACCAGGCGTACTTATGATAGCCGGTATTTATGATCAGGATATCGCCCTTCCGGATGTCGGCGCGCTTCATAAGGAGCTCGGGCTCATAAAGGTCGTAATCTCCCACGTCCTTGGAAATATCCACGACGACAGCGTTACCGACCCACTCCTTCATCGGAACTTCGCCGATGGCGCGCCCGGCGCTATAGAAGTGGATCTCGCCGTCCATATGCGTGCCCACGTGGTTTGAGGTGGTCATGATCTGGCCGTTGGCGCCCTGGCCCATATGGGCTCCGGCTATGCGCTTGAAATACTGGAGCTGCAGCGGCATATAGCTGGGCCACGGCGGGGTATGGATGCTCAGCGGCTGGGTAAGGTCGTACATTTTGGCCTTTTCCATGAATTTCATAAAGTCGTTGGGTTTCATCGCGGGACCTCCATTGAGTAGCGCTGCCTATAGGAAAATTCTAACAAATGCAGGGGGGTAAA
>CAZUQT010000270.1:0-1139 GCA_964622585.1 uncultured Elusimicrobiaceae bacterium
TAGACGCCGATCTCCCCGGCGGAGATGGAGCCCAGGAGCGCGTCGCAGATGGAGTGCAGGACCACGTCCCCGTCCGAATGGCCAAGCAGGCCCTTGGTATGCTCCACCTTGATCCCTCCGATTATCAGCGGGCGCCCCTCCACCAGGCGGTGGATGTCGTAGCCGAAGCCGGCCCGCGCAAGCGGGACCCTGGAGCGCGTGGAAACCGCTTTTTCATCTTTCATAAAAGCCTCCGCGATAATTAAGTCCTCCGGGGTCGTGACCTTGATGTTGCGGTAGCTAGAACGCACCATCGCGGCTTTTATCCCCAGCTTTTCAAGGACCTGCGACTCGTCGCTGTAATCTTTCCCGCTTCCCGCGGCGGCCAGTATGGCGGCCAGGACTTCCAGCCGGTAGCACTGCGGGGTCTGCACCGCCATCAGGGAGGCGCGGTCCGGGGTGCTCTCGAAATCCGAGCCGCCCGGAGAAATTTTTTTTACGGTGTCCTTCAGCGGGACGGCGGGCACCGCCGCCCCGGCCTCGGCCGCCTTTTCCAGGCAGGCCTTTATCAGCGCCGCGTCCACCAGCGGCCTGGCCCCGTCGTGCACGGCGACCAGTTCCGCGCCCGGGCTGACCAGCTTGAAAGCGCTCCTGAGGGATTCCGTGCGGGTGGCCCCGGCCGCGGCGACTTTGACGCCGGCCTTTTCCCAGGCCGGCCCGTATTTTTTCAGATTCTCGGGGGCGAGCGCCAGGATGACTTTGGAGAAAAGGCCGCTCGAGGTAAAGGCTTCCACCGTCCACTCCAGCATGGGCCGGCCCGCGAGCGGCAGGTACTGTTTCTCCGTCCCCATGCGCGCGCCGGAGCCCCCGGCCAGTATTATGGCCTCGGCCCCGCCCGGCTTCTTTTCTTTTTTAATCACGCTCGTGACCTGTAGCGGTAAAGTTTCGCTTCCCGATCAAGGCTGCTTCGGACCCTGCACGACCGCCTTGCCCTTGACCCGGGTGAAGATTATCCGGCCCTGCGAGGTCTGCAGGATGGACTGCACCACGGCGTCCACTTTCTTGCCTATGAATTCGCGGCCGTCCTCTATAACGATCATCGTGCCGTCGTCCAGGTAGCCCACGCCCTGCTCTTTTTCCTTGCCGTCCTTCATGACGAA
>CAZUQT010000270.1:1239-3815 GCA_964622585.1 uncultured Elusimicrobiaceae bacterium
TGCCGCCGCGCTTGCCCATCGAGAGGATGTTCTTGTCCAGGTCGTCGAGCTCGGGGATCTTCTTTATGCTGATCATCACGCCCAGCAGCGCAAGCGCGTAGCGGACGATGATATTGTACTTGAGCCAGATCTCGTTGAAGTCCGGGTTCCCTATCTGGAACACCGTATAGTCCAGCAGTTTGGACAGGATGACGCCGACCACCGCGCCTATGATGCCGATGATGAGCGAGAACAGGCTGATGTTCTCGAAGACATATTCCACGCCTATGATCACCAGGCCTATCAGGGCGCCGAAGGCGAGGCCCTTGAGGTCCTTGGAGACGGTAAACCAGGAAAGCGCGGGGGTTACGATTAGGGCCACGGCCCTGAAGATCCAGACTATCATGTTAGCTCCTTGTTCTGTCTACTTGCCGGCTTTCGCCGGCGTTAATCTTGCCAGGGCGGCGTAAAGCCCGCCCATATCCCTTACCACCTCTAGCTTCAGGGTCTTAAAGCGCCCTTCGTCTTTTTTCGGCAGCCGGGGGACAAAAGCCGTTTTGAAGCCGAGCCGCTCGGCCTCGGCCAGGCGCCGGTCCATGAAGCCCGGGCTGGACACCTGCGCGAGGATGCCTACCTCGCCCATGAAAACGCAGTCGGGCGGCATCGCGATATCTTTCGCGGAACTGATGAGCGCCGCGCAGAAAGCCAGGTCCAGCGCGGGGTCTTTAAGCTTGATGCCGCCCTGCAGGGAGGCGAACACGTCCATCTCGTCGAAGCGCAGCCCGACGTTCTTCTCGAGCGCGGCTATCAGCATCTGCGCGCGGTTCAGGTCGATGCCGGTCACGGTGCGGCGGGGATAGGGAAGATAGGAGCGGGCGGCCAGCGCCTGGATCTCGGCCAGCATGGGCCGCGCGCCTTCGAAGGCCACGGCGAAAGCCCGGCCGGCCAGCGCCCTGTCGCGGTCGGAATCCGCCAGCATCAGCCCGGCGTCGCTGACAGAGAGCAGCCCCTTCGCGGTCATCTCGAAGATGCCTGTTTCGTCCACGGGCCCGAAGCGGTTCTTATGCGGGCGCAGGACTCGGAAGACATTGTTCTTCTCGGTGTCGAAATAAAGCACGGTATCGACTATATGCTCGAGCACCTTGGGCCCGGCGAGCGAGCCTTCCTTGGTGACGTGGCCGAGCAGGAAAAGCGGCACGCCGGCGGCCTTTACAAGCTTCAGCAGCTCGGAAGCGCATTCCCTGATCTGGCCGACCGAGCCGGGGCTGCCGACGAAATCCGGGTGGTAGACGGTCTGGATGGAATCTATAACAAGGAAGGCCGGCTTGAGCTTGCGGAACTCGTCTATGATCTTGGCGAGGTTGGTCTCGCTCATCAGGTAGACGTTCTCGGGCTTGGCGCCCAGGCGCTCCGCCCTGGAACCGACCTGGGACAGGGATTCCTCGCCGGAAACGTAAAGGACTTTTTTGCCGGCGTAGGCGCCGGCGGCCAGCGCGGTGCAGGTCTCCAGCGTAAGCGTGCTCTTGCCTATGCCGGGAGGGCCGGCGAGCAGGACCACCTGGCCGTTGACCAGCCCGCCGCCCAGCGCGCGGTCAAGTTCCTGGAGGCCGGTGGGAGCGTGCACGGCCTTCATCGCCCGGGCTTCCGAAAGCTTCACCGGGGGCTCGGAAAAATCGGTAAGGCCGCGGGCGGCGGCCGCGGCTTTCGTGAGAACCTGCTCGGCCTCTTCCACCAGGGTGTTCCAGCCGGAACAGGCGGAGCACTGGCCGGCCCATTTCGGCTGGGCCTGCCCGCATTCCTGGCAGCGATAGATGGTTTTCAGTTTCATTTCTTGAGCGAACCTAAACTCGCGAAGCCGAAAAGATAGGAGATGTCCTTGTCCTCGAAGAGCAGCCGCGTGGTGTAGTTGAGCCTCTTCGTCTCGGCCATGTCGTTGAGCCGCAGCCCGGCGGAAACGTATTTATTCAGGGCCACGTCCACGCCCGCGTCGTAGCGCGCGTCGTTGAAATGCCGGCCCCTTATCTCGCGGTTGCGGCCGAATTCCGAGGCCTCCACCAGCACGGTGAGGCGGTCCCATTTGGAATTATGGTAGAAAGGCTTCCACCGCGCGCCGAAGCCGCCCGAGCCCCGGAGTATGCCGGCGTACAGGTCGAAGGCTTTCACGTCCCAGCCGAGCTGCGCGTCCACCGTGTTCAACACCTCGTAATCCAGGTCGTCGCTGCTTTTCGGCGCGTTCTTCGTATTCACCATGTTGGCCGCGCCCAGGTAGTAATAGCGGTTCTCGCGCGGGTAGATCTTAAGTCCGAAATTATTCTTGGAGGCGCGCGCCAGCGGCTCGTATTTGTAATCCCATTTTAAGTAGGTGTGAAAGCCGGTGACCCGGCCGAGAGCGTCCTTCACCGAGGCGCTCGCGTCCTTAAGGTTGGTCACGGCCTCGCTCACGTCCGATTTCATCTTCTGGTCCGAGATCAGCGCGCCCGCCACGCCTTCGCCGCGGTCCACCTTGGCGATTATAGCGTCGGTCCTGGTGAGCATGGCGTCGAGCTTGGCGGTGACGGAATCCATGCGCTCCATGATGTTTTCCGCGTGGGGCTTGG
>CAZUQT010000271.1:0-1164 GCA_964622585.1 uncultured Elusimicrobiaceae bacterium
TTTTCCGCCGATTGCCCCTGGCATTTCAAAAAGATAGGATATACCCGACAGCTATCAGTTTATGGCAATAATAAGCCCTCTTACCTTTTTTCGCTTCGCGGCGGACCATAGCGACCTTTTGGAGCGGCTCTATGAAAAGCGCTCCCGCATAACCGAAACGGAGTTGCGCGAATACGTGCTTGCCTGCCGCAAAGATAACGACCCTGCGCCGCAGCGGGTGGTCAACCAGCTTGAGGAATTGGGGATCATCGAACCGTCGCCGGAAGCCACGGCCGCCTATGAAATGCGCCGGCCCGTGGCGCAATTATTGGCCTATCTTTTGCACGAATACCGGCTTACCTCCGTTGAGGTTATCCAGGCCTACCTGTCCGATCTGCAAAAGCTGGGCGGCGGGCTTGTTAAAGCCTTGGCGGACAAAGACGGGGCCGGGGCCGTGCGCCTGCTGGCCGACGCCGCCGACGAAGTGGAGCGTATGCGCCAGGATTCCCGCCACAGCCGCGAAGCTATTGTTGCGGACGTAGTGAAGCTAAAGGCGAACAAGGCGGGGTTGACGGTGAAAGAACGCCTAAGCCGGGTAGATTATCTCTGGACGCGCTATATGGCGCCGCTGCGCGACATGCTGGACGTGCGCAAAGAGATGGAGCGCCAGCTTGATTCTCTTGAAGCGGCGCTTGCGCACGGGGAAACAGCTTTTGAAACCGACCTGGCCGTGCACCGGGAGTTTACGGCGCTGCGCAGCCGCACGTTGCGTCTGCGCCGCGAGATAGCCGCCGACTTTAAAGAAAGTATCAAGGAGCTGCTGCCGCTGCACAATGAACTGCACCGGGAAAGCGCGGTGTCGCGCGGTGCCGCTCACGCGCTACAGCTTATAAAGCGGGGCGGTTTGCAGGCCATAGACCTTACAAAACGCCTGGGGATATCCAGCTGGCGCGCCAAAGGTCTGTTTGCGGATGAATCTATACGCGCATATATGCTGGGGTTAAAGGGTTATACCCCCAAATTGCCTCCTCCGCTGTGTGCCGTGCGCGCGCCTGATCTGACTTCTCTTATTCGAGCGGATGAATTTAAAGCAAAAGCTGGAAAAGCCGTCCCGTTGAACGACGCGCTGGCCTGGCTTATAGCGCAGTATCCGCAGGCCGCGCCGGAACAGCTGCTGCGCTGCTA
>CAZUQT010000271.1:1264-3742 GCA_964622585.1 uncultured Elusimicrobiaceae bacterium
GAAAATATGATCTCCCGCCAGGGCCTCGCCCGCCTTATAGCCATTCATTGCGGCAAGTATGATTATGCCTGCGTGGACACCGACTCTTCCCTGCATCTGGTCGGTCCCAATAATGTGGGGAAGACTTCCCTTATCGCATTGCTGCAATTTTTGTATATCGACGACCAGCGCAAAATGCACTTCTCGCGCAGCCTGGAACAGACGCGCCGTTATTACTTCCCGGATGCGTACAGCTACGTGATCTTTGAGTGCATGACGCCCACCGGCATACAGTGCCTGGGGGTACGCGGCCTGGGGCCGCTTAAGATGCATGACTACGAACGTTTTGCCTGGACCGGCAAGTTCGCGGAAGAGGATTTTATCGACGGAGACAGGCGGCCGCTGCCTTTCCAGAAGATAAAAGAAAAACTGTCGCTGAAAGGCTACGCTGAATTGGAGCCTAAGCACCTGCGTGCGGCGCTGACAGGAATAGGGGATAACAATGGCGTGAACCTGGGCCTGGTTCCGCTGCGCCACCGGGATTATTATGAACGTTTCCGTTCCGCTTTCTGCAACCTGCTGCGCCTTTCACACCTGAAGCAGGAAGAGCTGAAGGAGCTGCTGCTGGAGATATACGATACCGAATTCCAGGTGCGCGCCATAGACCTAGAGCGCGGCTATACCAGCCAGTATGCCGCCATCAAGCGCGGCACGCAGGAAGTTCGCACGCTTAAAAACCTGGTTCCGGATATAACAAAATTTCTGGCCCACGCCGATGAGCGCGGCCGCCTGCGCGGCCGGCTTCCGGCTTTATGGGCGGCCATCGGGGCCGCCTATGAGAAAAACAAGAACCGCCTTGAACGGGAGTCCGCCGATATTGCGGCGCGTCAGCGCGCCCTGGAGGGGGAGCAGGCGGGCGTGCACCGCGATCTTGAGGCGGGCCTGGAGCGGCAGATAAAAGCCGCCGCTGCCCTGAGCCGGGTTAACGACGCGCTGGCCGAAGTGGAGCAAGGGCGGCTCCGTTTCGCGGATTTTGTGGAGGACTGGAAACGGGAGCGCCGGCGGGCGCTCGGAACGGAAATAGAAAACCTGGCTTTCCAGCTGCGCGACGCAGGCGAGGAGCCTGCCGGGCGCGTGAAAGCGCGCCTGGACAGGGCGGAACTGGATCTGGAAAAAGCGCGAGAGAGGCTGAAAAATTCTGCCGATAATGCGGCTTCGCGTCTGAAAGAAAAGTTCGGAGCCGAGAAGTCCGAAGCTGTTTTTAAAATACTTAACCCGGAAATGCTGGGCCTGCCGTTTTCTAAGGACGGCGTAATGGTTAAAGACGAGGCGGAGGCGCTGAAAGAATTGAATCGGCTGCACGCTAAGCTTGGAGACGGACGTTTTAGCGTATCTGGGATAAGCGTAAACCTGGCGGCCCTCCGCGGCGCGGATTTCGCTTCGTTTACCGACCCCGAAGCGCTTAAAGCTGAAATTGAAAGCCTCGAAAGGCAGCTCGCTAAAGACGGGGAGATTTTAAAGAATATTGAAAGAACAGCGGAGCTGAAAAAACTCAAGGTTCAAAAACAAGAAGAAGTTGACTCTATAGACCGGGAACTTCTTGAATTTGAAACTTTCAGCTTAAAGGCCGCGCAGGTTCCGCAGTGGCGACATCAGGCGGCCGGGCTGGAAAAAGAAGCGGCACAAATACGCAGTGAGCAGAGCCGCCTGGAAAATGAAAAAGAGCGTTTGAGGGCGGAAGGCGACGCGCTCGGGCGCAGAGGCGAGGAGGCGGACCGCCAGCGGCGGAATCTTCTGAAACAAAGGCAAGGGCTCCCGGCGCTGCCGGAGGACTGGCCGGCGACACAGCCCGCGGCTGCACAGCCTGTGCCTGAAGATTTTGAGGAGCTGCTTGCTTTGTATCGTGACGGCTTCGCGCGGGAAGAGCGGGAAGACGCCCAGGCGCAGGAGTACCTGGCGCGTATAGAAGCGGCTACTTATTCGGCGTTTAAAGCCGCTACCGAAGAAGAAACCATAACTAAACTCCGCCAGCAGCTGGAAGCGCTGCCGGAAAAAGAAAAACTGGCGCAGGAGGCATGGACCAGCCTTGCTGTCAGCCTTAAAAACGCTTTCAAAGGCCTGAAGCGCGATCTGGACACTCTGAAAACCAAAGTCTCGGACCTCAACCGCAAACTCGCCGAGGTGGATATCTCCAATCTCGACCAGGTGCGCCTGAATGCCGAGACCCGCAGGGATTGGGACGAGCGTTTGAAGGCTTTGATAGATGCGGACGAAACCCCGCTCTTCGCCGACCTGTCCGGCGCGGATAAGGCGCTGGAAGAGCTTGGCGCCCTGCTGGGCAAGTACCCGCAGATAAAATTGCAGGATCTTTTCGACCTGCATTTTGAAATTACGCGGCCCGGCGGTGAAACCCGCCGCTATCCAGATCTGGACAGGATCGAATCCAACGGAACTACCATCACAATAAAAGTGCTGATAAACCTGCTTTTATTGCGCGGC
>CAZUQT010000272.1:0-3730 GCA_964622585.1 uncultured Elusimicrobiaceae bacterium
GCAGCACGAAAGCCGTGAAGACGCCGGCTATGAAGATAAGCGCGAGCT
The DNA here is from genome assembly GCA_964622585.1 of uncultured Elusimicrobiaceae bacterium. Classification (GTDB taxonomy): domain Bacteria; phylum Elusimicrobiota; class Elusimicrobia; order Elusimicrobiales; family UBA9959; genus UBA9959. Next base: position 49 of record CAZUQT010000272.1, read on the forward strand.
CCACCGGGAGCGCCCAGTTGGGCCGGGAGATGAAGCGCCCGGAAAGTATATTATCCACGACATTGGCGGTAAAATCCACCGCCGACATCGCGCTGTCCGTGGGCGTGACGTAAAGGCTGCCTACGCCCTGCGCGGTCAGGCCTATCAGGACGATCTTGTCCTTGAAGGCCTCAGGAACCACCTTGCCGTTCATTACGTCGTAAAAGGAATAATATTTAAAGGCCTTGGTGCGGTTGAAGGCGATCAGGGCGGAGGAGGAAGGGTCCAGCTTCATCAAGCTCTTGCCGAAGACCGCGGAGTCGCCCGGCGCCAGCGTCACCTGTTCGGGCGTCAGCCCCAGCTGCACCCGCACTATTTCGGCCGCGAAGGACGGGTAGAAGTTCTGGCCGTAGGGGATGAAAGGGAATTCCTTGCGGGTGGTCCCGTCCATGTCACTGAACACGTTAACGTGCCCGGCGCCGGCGGCCGAGGAGGCGAGGACGTCTATGGGCGCGGTTATAGCCGAGCCTTCTTCGGAAATTTCCGCCGGGCCCGCTTTGTGGGAGATCGAGGGAGCGAGCCGCTTCATCCAGGGGGGCTCGGGCTTGGGCTTGGAGACGGGGATGCCGGTGTCGAAGAAAAGCGGGAGAACCACGTTGCCCGCCGAGGCGACGGCTTCCGAGAGCTTCAGGTCATTGTCCATGGCCTTCTTGGCCTGTTCGATGGCGCGCAGGAACTCGGAGTCCTTGCCGGTTTCCCTGATCTTTTTTTCCGCCACCAGCGCGGTGTACTTGTTCTTAAGCAGGTCGGCCAGCTGGGCGTCGCTGTTCTTCTCGGGCTCGGAGAAGAGTATGTTCAGGCCTATCACGGAAGGCTTCGCGGGCGCCGAAGAAAGCAGGACCAGCATGTCCGCTATCTTGGAGCGGGGCCAGGGCCAGCGGCCGACCTTCGAGATGCTGTCGTCGTTTATCTCGATCACCGCCACGTCGCTCCTGGCGGGAACGCCGGCGCTGAGGCGCGCGCGGAAGTCGTAGAATTTCAGCTCGGCCGATTCCAGACCGGTGCCGGTGAAATAGAAGAAAAGGGCGGCCAGCGTGAGCGCCGTGCCCCAAAGAATATCCGAGAAAATGAATTTGCGCATTGTTTCCTGTTCCTCACACGCCCCGCGGCTTAATAAAGTTCTCTCTCCCTGTACGCGGCTACGAGCTCGTCCACGAAGCAGGCGTTCGCCATCAGGGCGAGGAAAAAAGCTATGAAGATTATGCCGGCGGACCCGGCCAGCGTGCCGCTTACGCGCAGGCCCAGCGTCTTGTAGTAGTCCAGCCTGGCCTCGGTGCGCAGCTTGCCGCTTTCCGGAGGCTTGACCTCGTCGGGTTTACGGGGCAATTTGGGCTCCAGCGGGCGGCCTTCCTCGTCGTAAAGGATCTCGGCCTGGGCGGCCAGGACGGCCTGCTGGTAGTTCTGCAGGTTAAGGCGGTTCGTCTGCGCCGCCGTTTCGGCCTCGGCCTTTATCTTCTGGGCCGTAATATTCTCTATCTGGGGATTGGTGAACATGGAGAACATGGCCAGATTTGCCGCCAGGAAAAGGAACTGCGGGTTGAAGAACAGGGAGAATTCCTTCTGGGTAAGCGCCGCGACCAGGCCAAGCACGGCCAGGAGGCCGCCTATCGCCAGCCAGAGCTGCTCGGGGACTACCTGCGCCCCGGCTTTGAAATAGAAGTAAGTGAGGGCGAGGCCGCCGAGGTAGGCCGCGACCGACAGGACCTTGAAGATCCAGTTCCCTTTGAAAACTGCTTTCGACGCCGCCAGGTAGAGGAAAAGGGCGTAAACAATTGTGTTAGCGCCGGAGAACATGTTCTCGAGGCCTATCTTGATGGCCAGGAAACCCTTACTTACGACATCCGCGTCGGCCGGAGCCGGGATATAGGCCCCGCCGGCGTAAGCGGCGGCCGCGGCGGAAATGGCGAAAAGGCTGTACACCATGGTGAATTTTAGCGGCTTCTGCCAAAGCGCCCAGACGTACAGTACGGCCCCTGCCCCGGCCAGCATCAGCGCCGTAGCGGGGTTAGAGTCGAGGGGCGAAGTAATGGACCCCGGGACGGTGCCTGAGGCGCCGGCCAGAACGAAGCAGCCGGTGGCGAGCATCGTCAGCGCCAGGTGCATGGCCATTTTAAGACTGTTATGAAGGGAGGCGAGCTGGAGGGCGGGTTTCAGGGCGGGCGGCTCCATCTGCGACTGCCTGAGCGTCGGCGCGGGCGGCGGAGGCGGCGCCTGAGTCCTTCCGGAGGGCTTGGGGTCCGACCTTTCAAGCGTGGCCTGCGGGGTTTCCTGGGCGGCGGTGATCCTGGCCGTGACTTCAGGGATATCGAAGGTCCTCTCGTTCGAGGTCGGTTCGACATATTCCACGTCGGAGCTGTATTTGTCGAATTCGGCGACGACCTCGCTGGCGGACTGGTAGCGCTCTTCGGGCTTCTTGTTCATCAGCCGCTCTATCACGCGGGAGGCCCAGATCGGGATGTCCGGCCTGATCAGCATCACGTTCGGAACGGGGTTCCCGATATGCTTGTGGATGACCTCGATAGAGGACTTCCCGTCGAAAGGGTATCTGCCGGTGAGTATGTAGAAATATGTAGCCCCGGCGGCGTAGAGGTCGGCGCGGCTGTCCACGGTGCCGGCCAGGCCCTGCTCGGGCGACATGAAATAGGCCGTGCCCACCATCTCCCCCGCCATCGTCAGCTGCTTCTCCTCGCTGATGCTGCGCGCCAGGCCGAAGTCCACTATCCGCGGGATCTTGTCCAGCCCCACCAGGATATTGGCGGGCTTTATGTCGCGGTGTATGATGGACTTGGAATGGGCGTGGCCCAGGCCTCTAAGTACCCCGGACATTATATCGGTGGCTTCTTTTACGGACAGGGGGCCTTTCTCGGCTACCAGGTCCTGCAGGGTCTTCCCCTCCACGTAGGACATCAGGATGAAGTAAGAGCCGTTCTCCTGGCCGAAGTTGTAGATCTGGACTATGTTGGGATGGTCGAGCTTGGCCGCCGAGCGGGCTTCCCTGAGGAAAAAATCTATATTGCGCTGCTCCCGCGCCAGCTCGGGCGCGAGCAGTTTTACGCAGACGATCTTGTCCAGGGCTTCCTGGTGCGCTTTGTAAACCGAGCCCATGCCGCCCTGGCCGAGCTTGCAGATTATTTTGCAGCCGGCGAAAACGGTGCCGGCCAGGTTAGGTTCTGTGTCCATGCTAGATGCGCCTGTCCCTTACGAATATGCTCCCGCGCCTCGACGTCAGCTCTTTGGCGTAGTGCTTGAGCTCCGCCGCGCTTTCCACTATCTTGGCGTAGTGCTGCTGCGTGCGCGGGGCCACTATCGCCACGGTCAGCGACATTATCGGGAAATCTTTCGTCTTGTTCTTGCGGTCCATGGTGGTGATGAACCCGCGCTTCTGGTCGGCCTCGTTGTAGAATTCCGGGATGAACCGGTCGAACTCCTCCGTGATGGCCCGGGCCGCGGTTTCGCAGGTCTCGGGGGAGGTTATCAGGACGAAATCGTCCCCGCCGACATGCCCGACAAAATAATCGTGGCCCGCTACCGCCTTTCCTTTTTCGCCGAGCAGCTGGGCGATGCGCTTGATCACCTCGTCGCCCTTGGCGTAGCCGTACACGTCGTTGTAGGCCTTGAAATTGTCGGCGTCCACGTAGCAGAA
>CAZUQT010000273.1:0-3729 GCA_964622585.1 uncultured Elusimicrobiaceae bacterium
GGGGTGGCTCGTAGGCATCGGCGTGGGCGTCCTACTCTTCGGGGGCTTCGCATTGCAGACCATCGGACTGGTGTCCACGACGCCCGGAGTCTCCGGGTTTCTCACCAGCCTCTACGTGATCATGGTGCCGGCGTTCATCGGCATCGTCACCAGCCGCTGGCCGTCCATCATGGTGGGCATCGGGGTGCTGGTGGTGGTCGGCGGATTCGCGCTGCTCGCCCTGTACGGACACTTGGCGTTCGGCCTGGGGGCGCTCGCCGTGGTCCTTTCGGCGGTCCAGGGTTTCTTCTTTCTCGGGGGGCTCGGAGGTTGGCGGGTTCTCCTGCGGCAGGTGGCCCACCACGACGCCTTTCTTGAACTGTATTTCTCCGTCGTCCGCTTCCTCGGTGCGCAGCATCATCTTGAAAAGGGTGGACTTGCCGGCGCCGTTCGGGCCGACCAGCGCGAAGCGCTCCCCTTCGTTTATCTGGAGGGAGGCGTCCTCGAAAAGGACCTGGGAAGAAAATGATTTACAAACGTTCCTGAGGGTTATCATAGAAGAAAGCCGCGCCGTATAGCGCGATCATTAGTTAAATTTTCCGGGAACTGAGTAAGGACTTCTGTTCAGGCCGACCGGACTGGCAACGCTATTATTCTAGCATTTTCAGGGCCCCGAAAAAAGGCCCGCTCTTTTTATATAATTACCTGAAGCCGAAATACGGCGCGCCGCTGAAAGCTATGGAGGTTCCTATGACAGACACCGTTATAAATATAGGCTGGGCAGTGGTCTTCGCCCTTATCGGCGGCGTGGCCGGGGCTTTCCTGCTGATCTGGTTCTCTTCGCGCATTCCCGCCGTGTTCAATAAAATGACCCCCGACATGGACGAGGGCAAAGAGATAATACGCGGGAACCGCGCGGTCGCCGATTATTTCGGGCGCATAGTTTCCGCCGCCATACTCGGGGTCAGCATCATAATAGCCGCTGCCGTGCTGGGCGGCCTCATAGCGGCCCTCCACGGATGAAATACCTGTTACTCGCGGCGATACTCCTTGCGCCCTGCGCGCCCGCCTGGTCCAGGGCCGGCGGCGGCGGAGGCGGAGGAGGCGGCGGGGGCGGCTGCTTCCCGGCGGGAACCAGCGTAGCCACGGACGCCGGCGAGATCCCGATAGAAAAGCTAAAGCCCGGCGACCGGGTCATAGCTTTCTCAGACGCCGGGCTGGTCCGCGCCGAGGTCAAGGAGTTTTACGAGAAGAAAGACCGGCTCATGGTCATCAGGACCAGCAAAGGCAAACTGACGGCCACCCCGGAGCACCCGCTGCTTACACGCTTTGGTTTTACGGAAGTGCGCGACCTGAAAAAAGGCATGGAAGTCGGCGTGCTGTCCGACGGGCGCCGGGTCTGGGCGAAGATCAAGTCCATCAAGCCGGGCGGCGTCGCCGCGGTTTACAATATCGAGGTCGCCCCCCCGCACACCTTCATCGCCGACGGCTTCATAGTCCACAATAAGGGCGGCGGCTCTTTCGGCGGCGGCTCCTACAGCAGGGGCTATTACAGCAACGGACATTATTACAGCCGCGGCAGGTCGTCCGGCGATAATTTGCTGTTCGCAATAGCGATCACGGTTCTCCTTATAAAGGGCTTTCTATACCTGTCCGAGGGCGGGAGCGGCGGCGGGAGCGCGGCGAAAAGCCAGCTTCTGCCTAACGGGAGCGTAACTCCGCGGGCTGAGGCCACGCTCGACATACTAAGAAGCCTGGGGCGCAGGGAGTCGATGTTCAACCCCGATATGCTCGAAGGCCTGGTGCGGGACATCTTCATCCGGGTACAGACCGCCTGGCAGGCCCGCGACTACAGCACGCTCGGCGGGGTCATGATGCCGAACCTTCACGCGGGGCACACCGCGAAAGTCGCCGCCATGAAAGAGCGGGGCGAGATAAACATGATGGACGATCTCAAGCTCCTCCACATAGATTTCGTGCACGTGCGCTGTCCCAAGGAAGCTGAGGGACGCTCTTTTACCTCCCTCATCACGGCCTCGGCCCGGGACTACACGATAAGCGAGAACTCCACCTCCAGATCCGGGAGCGGCGTGGAGCCTTCCACTTTCCAGGAATTCTGGACCTTCTACCAGCTTAACGGCAACTGGGCCCTCGCCCGGATAGACCAAATAGGCGAGCTGGACTTCATGCACGCCCCAAATTTGCCCGACAGCCCGCAGAGCGCCGCGGCTTTCGAGCAGGTTGCCGGCCTGGCCGGCCTTGCGGCCGCCGCGGCGGAGTCTTCCCGGCAGCCCCTGGAGCTCCCCCCCGCCGAAGCGAGGAATATTACCGGGGCGGCCGACGATCATTGGGACAGGCAGAAGATGGAGATAGCCGCCACCCTGGCTTTCGAGAACGTCTACGAGGCCTGGGGAAAGAACGACGGCTCGCTGCTGAGCGCGGAGTTCGTCTCGGCCGAAGCGCTGGCCAGGCTGAAAAAAGTGATAGACGCCAGGAGGGCCGAAGGCCTGACTTTCGAATTCGATAATTTGTTCGCGCGCAGGGCGGAAATAGTGCTGACCAGCCCGGCGGCAAAAAGCAGGATCCACCTCGACGAATTCACGGCCAGGATCACGGCCACCGCCGTTCGCGCGATGCTGCGCAACGGCAAGGAGCTGCACCGGGACGCCGGGCCGGCGCCTTTTACCGAATACTGGGTCTTCGGACGCCAGAATGACGACTGGAAAATGCGCGACATCCTGCCCCGCATGGAGCAGGAAGGGGCGGACACCACCCAGGACGGCGCGCCTACCCCCGTGCAGATAGAATGGTACTGGTCGGCCTAGGAGGGAGAAAGCGACCGGCAGACCTTATCAGCCGATCAGCCTCACTTTGTAGCCTGCCGCCTCAAGTTCGGCTTTAATAAAATCCCTGCGGTCGCCCTGGATCTCGAGCACTCCGTCCTTGACGGTCCCGCCTACCCCCAGGCGCTTCTTGAATTTGCTTAGAAGTTCTTCCTTTCCGGCCGGATGCATCGGCAGCTTCTCGATCAGCGTCAGCCCGCTGCCCTTGCCGGTCCTCCGGAACGAGACCCGCACGGGCTCGGTCTGCGTCCTCTTCCTCAGTTCGCCCGCGAGGCCCTCAGGGCAGGCGCAGGGCGTCTTGCCGCAGTTCGGGCAGTTGACTTTGCCGTCGGGCCCCGTCGAATAGACCAGCCTGTCATTGTCTCCCATAAATTCTCCTAAAAGTTGGAAGTGTTCCACTCCGCCTCTTCTTCGACTACCGGCAGCACGGCGGCGGGCGCCGGCTTTACAAGGGAGATGCGCTTCCAGCGCCCGGTGTTAAAATACAGCCAGGAAAAAGCCAGACCCGCTATCCAGGCCGCCGGCACTCCCCACCAGATCCCGTCCGTGCCCATGCGGCCGGACAGGTACGTAGAGACGGGAACCCTTATCCCCCACAGGGCCAGCACGGTGACCAGCATCGGGAAGAAGGTGTCCCCCGCGCCGCGCAGCGCCCCGTTAATGACGAACATGCTCGAAAATACTATATAGAACCCTCCGACGATAAAAAGGTAGCGGCTGCCTATCGCGACCACGGCCGGGTCCGAGTTGAACATCGAAATAAGGTGCCAGCCGAAAACGATGACCAGCAGCGTGGTGAGCAGCGAAGTCGCGCCCGAGATATAAAGGGACATTCTCAAGCCCCTCTTCACCCGCTCCATCTTGCCCGCGCCGATATTCTGCCCGACGAAAGTGGAGATCGCTATGG
>CAZUQT010000274.1:0-3703 GCA_964622585.1 uncultured Elusimicrobiaceae bacterium
GGGCATTGTTTTACGTCCTCCTTAAGGATGTACTTCTCAGATACACATATTAACCTATTTTCCAATGAGAATGTCAAGAAGAATGATAGGGACGCCGACTACTTTTCCCCAATGGATTTATTCGGCTGGCCGCCGGGCGGCAGGTAGTTTTCGCCAGTGATCACTTTTTTTCCGGTTTTTTTCTCCAGTTCCAGGCGCGCCCTTTTGGCTATACCGCCGCCTTGCTTGCCGGCCGCGGCGTTTTCAGACATTCCCGCAGCGTTCACGCTTTCAGCTATCTGCCGGGTGGACAGTTCGGCCAGCGCGGTAAAGATCAGTTCCCCCTCGCTCATATGGTCGCGCAGGTTATGGCTTTTCAGACCCTTTACGGCCTTATGCGCTTTTACGCTCAGGCCGGCCCATTCTTTGTGGATAATATTGGTAAGCGCGGCGTATTCTGATTCCTTTGTGATATCGTGGTTTTTCCAGTAGTCGGTAAGTTTATTGCGGGTTTCCTGGCCCATCATGCGCTGCTGTATCCATTTTTCGCTGCGGCCGTGCTGCTGCCAGTACTGGCGGGCGCGGTCCACTGACTTGGCCGGGTCGGCCATGTCCTGCAGGCGCTCATAGCCTACCTTGGCCAGCCAGAGCTTTATCGGCTCGGCCTTCTGGCTTGGTACGGACTGGATAAGGCGCAGCAGGGTTTGCGGATCAGCGACATCAGTTAAGTAGTATTTCCCGTCCGCAGCCTGCAATTTCAGTCGGTTACATTTTGTAACCGACTCGTTTCCTTCTTTATTCAACCTGTTTTTCAGGACCTTCCAGTAATTCCTGGCCGCCTGATAATCACCCTGCTGTATCAGCACCTGCAGGATATCCACCACGGAGAAATACCAGGTCTCGGTCTTCTCATCGTAATGGCGGCGTATTTTATTTCCTTCAAAAAAAGCCAGTGATTTATCCATATTGCCTCCCGCGCCAGCAGAACTTGAAAATAGTATAGCACACCAACCCGTCAAGGGCGTGACGGGTTGTTTAACTGGTTTTCAGGAGAATTGTACGGACAAAACAGACGGAATGTTATAAGTTAGGAATTTAGCAATCAGCGTCCCTGTACCCTCTTTTCAAAGCGCCGCCAGCGTTTTGGCCCATTCCCACAAACCGCCCGAAGAGTGGAGCCGCACGTATTCCTGGAACAGCAGGAGGCTTTCAGCGCGAAGAAGTCCGCCGCCAACTTTCGGCGCCCGATAAGAAGGCATATCAGCCTCCTTGCGGGCCCACCTTTCAAGCAGATCGGCAGCGCCGTCCCCCGGGGATTCAAGAGCGAAGAATACCTCACCGATATTGAACGACATCGCGGCGCCCATGCACATCATGCATGGCTCTAGTGTAGTATAAAGCCTGGTCTCCCGGCGTTTTCCCGGGTACGGCTTGATCCGGTCGGCCTCTTCAAGCGCCAGAAGTTCGGCATGCACCAGCCAGCGTCCCTCTGCTTTTTCCTTGGTTGATGACGCCGCGATGATCTCGTTATTAACAACGACAACAGCGCCGATAGGCAATTCTCCGGAACCCATAGCGTCCCGCGCCACTTTTAACGCACGCTGCATGAAGTATTCGTGATCTTTTAACATTCGGGTGTGGGGCATAGGGAAGGCTGATTACTAAACTACTAATTACCGACTTATGAAGTGGTTAGCCTGCCTTACAACACGGCTTACCCTACTTTACTGCCTGGAAACATCCTCCAAAAACAAAGCCGCCAGACTTTTCCGGCGGCTTTGACGGCCAACTCCAGGTTCGTCATTTAGTAATCAGCGTGCCCTTCAACTTCGGTCCCGCGGCCCTGACTTCGGGCGGGCATTTGGCCTGGAACTTCTTGAAGTTCTCCACGAACAGGGAGCCGAGCTGCTGGTATTTGGACATGTAGAGCTTCTTGTCGCCCCAGGAGTTGGCCGGGTTCAGAACCTCGTCGGGCACGCCGGCGCATTTAGTGGGAACGTCAAAGCCGAAAACGGGGTCTTTTACGTACTTCACATTGTCCAGCCCGCCCTCTAGCGCGGCGTTCAGCAAAGCGCGGGTGTATTTTATGCTGATGCGCTTGCCGATGCCGTACTGGCCGCCGGTCCAGCCGGTGTTCAGCAGCCAGCATTTCGCGCCGTAGCGCAGGATCTTCTTCCTGAGGAGCTCGGAATAGACGGCCGGGTGGTGCACCATGAAAGGCGCGCCGAAGCAGGCGCTGAAGGTCGTCTCGGGCTCTTTGCGCATGTCCAGCTCGGTCTCGCTTATCTTCGCGGTATAGCCGGAGATGAAGTGGTACATCGCCTGTTCCACGCTGAGCCTGGAAATAGGCGGCATCACGCCCGTGGCGTCGCAGGTGAGCATGACGATATTGAGCGGGTGGCCGCCCATTTTTGACTCCACCGCATTGTCTATGAAGCTTATAGGATAGGCCGCGCGGGTATTCTCGGTCAGCGAGGCGTCGTCCAGGTCAAGCTGGCGCGTGACGGGGTCGAAGACCACGTTCTCGAGCACCGTGCCGAAACGGCGGGTGGCCGCGTAGATAGCCGGCTCGGCTTTTTCTGACAGGTTGATGACCTTGGCGTAACAGCCGTTCTCGATATTGAAGATGCCTTCGTCGCTCCAGCCATGCTGGTCGTCGCCGATCAGGTTCCTGTTAGGGTCCGCCGAGAGCGTGGTCTTGCCGGTTCCGGAAAGGCCGAAGAAAAGCGCGGTATCGCCTTTTTTGCCGACATTGGCCGAGCAGTGCATTGAGAGCACGCCTTTAAGCGGCAGCAGATAGTTCATCACCGTGAAAACGGACTTCTTGATCTCGCCGGCGTACTTGGTATTGCCGATTATCACCAGGCGGGCTTCGAAATTGATGATGATGAAGGTCCCTGACTGGGTCATGTCTATCTCGGGCGCGGCCTTGAAGCCGGGCACGCAGACGATGGTGAAGTCGGGCGCGAACTTCCGGAGTTCGTCGTGGGTCTCCGGCTCTATGAACATCGTTTTCGCGAAAAGGCTGTGCCAGGCGTATTCGGTTATCACGCGCACGGGGAGGCGGTGCTCTTTGTCCGCGCCGCCGTACAGGTCCTGCACGAAAACGTCGCGGCCTTCGAGATAACCCTGCAGGCGGTTGTAAAGAGCGCTGAATTTTTCGGAATTGAAAGGGCGGTTATATTCGCTCCACCAGATATGCTTCTCGCTGTCCCCGCCTTTCACCACGAACTTGTCGTTCGCTGAGCGGGCGGTGAACTTCCCGGTGTTCACTACGAAGGGACCCATATGGCCGATGCGGCCCTCGCCCCTGAAAACGGATTCCTCGTACAGGGAAGGCACAGAAAGGTTCCAGTATTCGGTGTTCAGGTTGGTCAGGCCGTGGTTCTGAAGGCCGTATTCGCTTTTCAGGGCCTTGGCTTCTTTGTTCGCCGGGGTTTTGATGCCTAAATAGTCGTTCATTTCCAGTCCCTCACGCACTTCCTGTCTCCGATATAAATTTCTTTGGTCGAATCCGGGTCCAGCGCCCAGCGGATGCGCGCCGCGCCTTCGATCGTGTCCTTCATGCTTCCGCAGTAGCTCAGGCGCAGATGGCCTTCCATCCCGAATTCTTTGCCGGGCACGGTCACTACCATAGCCCGCTCAAGAAGTTTCTTGGAAAGGGCCACTGAATCTTTGGAATAAGCGCGGAAATCCGGCAGGCAGTAGAAAGTCCCCTGCGGCT
>CAZUQT010000275.1:0-3694 GCA_964622585.1 uncultured Elusimicrobiaceae bacterium
ACCGGCGTGGAGGCCGTGATAGACAAAGACCTGGCCAGCGCCCTGCTGGGCAATATGCTGATGAAGCGCGCCAAGGCCCGGGGAGAAAAAGTGGAGGTCAGCCTGACCATTTTCACCGGCGAGGACGGCGCGAAGCTGAATTACCAGAAGCCGGACGAGAAGAGCCTGCGGGTGATAAAGGTCTCGGAACTGGAAGCTATCTACAACCAGGTTCCGCCGCCTTTCCCCGCCGGTTCCATGGGCCCCAAGATAAAAGCCGTCATAGAATTCGTAAAGGGCGGCGGGAGCGTGGCTTATATCTCGAAGACAGACCTTTTCGAGGAAACCCTGGCCGGGAAAGCCGGAACTACGGTGCTGCCCGGTTAATAATATGAACACTGAAGAAAAAGGCCGGCCTGCGGACCCGGTCGTGAATTACAAGCAGCTGCGCAAATTCGTTGTTTACCCGGTCATGGCCGTGATCGGGCTGTCGGTCTGCTACATCTGGCTTCCGGACGTTTTCATCGGGCTGTCCATAAACAGGAGCCGTACCGAGGGGATGGCCCCGCTGCTTGAAAAAGCTAAAGAACTGAAGCTTACCTATGAAAAAGTCCTGGCCGACCCCGCCGGCGCGGAGGGCAAGCCCGTGATCTGGTGCGTGCAGAACAGGGAGGAGTCGAAGGTCACGGTGGACGGCGATGAAACCAGGCGCCTTGCCGTCTCCAATCATCCAAGGATGCCGCTCTTCATGGGCAGCAAGCACCAGGCCTGCACCCCAATGCTGCTCCTGCTTGAAAAGACGGCGCCCGGCGGCCCCGTCACAGTGTATTTTAAAGAGGCCCTTTATTAAGGAACTATGAAGAAAATCAAGACTTTACAGTGCATACGGTGCGGGAAGGACCACAAGCTTTTGGAAGCCAAGTATAATTGCAGCTCCTGCGGCGGCAATCTGCAGGTGCTTTACGATTATAACCTTATAAAGAAGCGGCTCAATTACGAGGTGCTCAAGGACAATCCCGAGCGCAGCATCTGGCGCTATATCGACATCCTGCCTATTTCGAACCTGAAGAACGTTCCGCCGGTGCAGGTCGGCTGGACGCCGCTTTACCGCGCCGAGAAGCTCGGGGCGGAGTGCGGCGTGCCCAACCTCTATATAAAGGACGACGGGCGCAATCCAAGCGCTTCTTTCAAGGACAGGGCCAGCGCCGTAGTTATCGCCCGGGCCATGGAGCTGAAAGAAAAGGTCATAACCACCGCTTCCACCGGCAATGCCGCGGCTTCGCTGGCCTGCCTGACCGGCAGCCTGGTCATGAAGACCGTGATCTTCGTGCCCGAGACCGCGCCCGCGCCCAAGGTGGCGCAGCTCCTGGTCTTCGGCGCCACGGTCATAATGGTGAAAGGCACCTACGACGACGCTTTCGACCTTTGCCTGAAGGCCTCGGCGGAGTACGGCTGGTACAACCGGAGCACCGGCATCAACCCCTTCACCCGCGAGGGCAAGAAGACCTGCGCTTTCGAGATCTGCGAGCAGATGAACTGGGAAACGCCGGACAAGGTTTTCGTCCCCGTCGGCGACGGCAATATCATAAGCGGGATCTGGAAGGGCTTCGTGGAGTTCCACCGCCTCGGCATCATCGAGCGCCTGCCGCAGCTGGTCGCGGTGCAGGCCGAAGGCTCGGATTCGATCAAGCGCGCTTTCGAGTCCGGCATGGACGTGCAGCCGGTGTCGGGCAAGACGATCGCGGACAGTATTTCCGTCAGCCTGCCGCGCGACGGGATGGCCGCCGTCATGGCTATAAAGGATTCCGGCGGCTTCGCCGTAAGCGTTTCGGACGCGGAGATCCTGGACGCGATTCCGCGCATAGCGCGCGGCTCCAACGTTTTCGCCGAACCCGCGGCCGCCGCCACTTACGCGGGCCTGCGCAAGGCCGTTAAGGAAGGGAAGGTCAAGGAGAACGAATCAGTGGTCCTCCTGGTGACCGGCAACGGCCTGAAGGATATACAGAGCGCGATGCAGTCCGTGGGCAAGCCTTATGTGATAAATCCGGAGATGGCGGAGCTTCGGAAGCTCCTGACGGATAATAACCTGGTCTGACCCTGACGCCGCGTAAAAAGAAAACCCCGCCATTGAAAGGCGGGGTTTTTCTTTTGGCCTGGAAAACTAGTTGGGTATGGCAAGCGTGAAAGCCGAGCCTTTCTGCAGCTGGGACTTCGCGAAAACCCGCCCGCCGTGCACTTCGGCTATTTTCTTTACCAGCGCCAGGCCGAGGCCCCAGCCTTCCACCTGGCCGGTGAAGGAAGCTTCCACCTGGTAGAACCTGTGGAAAATATTCTCAAGCTCTTCCCCGGGTATGCCGGGGCCGTTGTCGCCCACGGAAAGGAGGGCGTACCCGTCCCTGGACTGGGAGGAAAGGATGACCAGCTTGTCCTTGCCCTGGTTGAATTTCACGGCATTGTCTATAAGGGCTTTGACGGCGGCGGCTATGATCTTCCGGTCCGCTTTTACTTTTACCGCTTCGGGGGTCACGGTCTTTATTATAAGGCCGGCGGTCTCTTTAAACCTGCCTCTTGCGTCTTCCGCTATTTCCTCCAGGAAGTCGGTGGCGTCGAACTCCATCTTTTCCAGCGAGGCGGCGTCCAGGCTGTCGATGGTGACGAAATCGAGCAGGCTTTCCACCAACCCGTTCAGCTTCTGGCCCTGGCCGTAGATAGTAGCGGATGATTTCTGCACCATCTCGGGCAGGCCCTTGGCCGCGGCCTCGTCGCGGAGTATCTGCGCGTAGCCGTTGATGCAGGCCAGGGGGGTCTTGAACTTGTGGGAGATCAGCGAAAGAAAATTGCGCGCCATGCGCTCTTCGAGGCGCTGGGCGGTGACGTCGGACAGGATCCAGAGGCGGCCTTCCGTTACCTCGTTGCCGTCCTTGTCTTCCTTGAAAAGCTTGATGGCCGAGCAGTCGAGGTAGAACCGCTTGGGCTTCTCGCGGTAAAGCTCGAGGCGGGAGACGGGCTCTTCGCCGTTCATTATGGTTTCCAGGGCGGGCTTCGTCTCGAAATTCTGGAAGGCGTCCTTGATATTCCCGAACTTGTACTTCTCATGCTCGAGATAAACTTTCGCCGAGTTGTTTATGATGATTATTTCGCCGGCGATGTCGGTGAGGATGGCGCCTTCTTTTATCCGCTTGAAAACTATCTCCATCTTGCGCTTCTCTTCCTTGACGGTGGAGAAGAGGCGGGAGTTCTCGATGGCTATGGCCGCCTGGCTGGAGAAAGCCTCGAAATTATTCTTGTCTATCTCGGTGAAGTCGCCCTCGGTGCGGTTTATGGCCTGCACCACGCCGATCACCTTGCCTTTGATTATCATGGGGCAGGTGAGCAGCGACTTCGTGGTGAAGCCGCTCTTCGAGTCGGCTTTCTTGGAGTGGCGCGGGTCCGTGGCCGTATCGTTGATGATGATGGAACGGCCTTCCTTGGCGCAGGTCCCGGCTATGCCCTCGCCTACTTTGAAGCGCATTTTCTGCACGTCTTCCGGCAGGCCCAGCGCGACGTCGAAATAAAGCTCCTGGTTCTTCTCGTCCAGCAGGTAAAGCGAGGCGCGCTCCGCCCCTACCACGCGCGAAGCGAGGCGCATGATGGTGGTGAGCAGCTCCGAAATATCAAGTTTTGAGGAAAGCAGCCGGGAGACCATCACCAGCATTTCCAGGCTTTCCTGCGACTG
>CAZUQT010000276.1:0-3689 GCA_964622585.1 uncultured Elusimicrobiaceae bacterium
GTTCTCGATGCAGGACTTGCACAGCTCGAAAGAATCGCCGTGGTCCAGGTGCAGGGCCACGGGCACGGGCCCCTCTTTCATTTCTTTTATCATTTCCATCGCGCCCATGGCCATCCAGCGCAGCAGGGTGGCGTTGGCGTAGTCGCGCGCGCCTTTGGAGAGCTGGAGTATCACCGGCGAGCGGGACCGCACGCGGGCGGTCAGGATGGCCTGGAGCTGCTCCATATTGTTGAAATTATAGGCCGGCACGGCGTAACCGTCCTTCATCGCGTTCTTGAACATCTCGCGCGTATTGACGAAGCCGAGTTCTTTGAAAGTCACTGTTTTTGTGGCGGTGGTTGTCATTATATCCTCCCGTTAGCTGTCCTTTTCATTATATTAATTAATGGCGGCAATACAAACTTACTATCTCATTGGGTAATTTGCTAAAATATTATATTCCGTTCGTTATCGCGCGCGGAACAGAATGAACGCAACAATTAATTTCAACACTGTTAAGCCCTCCAAATTCACGCTCAGCCAGCGGCGCGCTTCCTACTACGACGTTTCAGACATCATAATGGCCTCCCAGTTCAAGGTGGACGACGCCGAGGTCAAGGCGCTGGAAGACATAGACCTTATCTACCGGGCCCTCTGCGCCGTCCTTTATAATTTCGCCCCGCTTTCCGGCCACCCGGGAGGCAGCGTCTCCTCGGGCCGCATAGCCCAGGCCCTGCTTTTCTCAACGATGGACTATGATTTCAGCGATCCCCAAAGGAAAGAGGCCGATATAATTTCCTATGCCGCCGGCCACAAAGCGCTGGGCCTGTACGCCCTCTGGGCGCTGCGCAACGAGCTCCTGCGCGCGGCCGGCGCCGGCCTGCCGGCAGAGAAGTACCAGCTGCGCCTTGAAGACCTGCTCGGCTTCCGCCGGAACGCCGTCACGGGAACGCCGCTTTTCAGGAAGTTCGGCTCAAAGGCCCTGGACGGGCATCCTACCCCGCTCACCCCCTTCCTTAAACTGGCCACAGGGGCTTCAGGCGTAGGAGTAGGAGCCACAGCGGGACTGGCGCTTGCGGCCGCTGATGTTTACGGCGCGAACTGCCCGCGCGTCCATATGATAGAGGGCGAAGGCGGTCTTACCCCCGGCCGCGTTTCCGAGGCGCTCGCGGCCGCCGCGACTGCGCAGCTTTCCAATTTGGTCATGCATGTCGACTGGAACCAGTCTTCCATCGATTCCAACAATGTCTGCTCCGAGAAGTCCAGGCCCGGCGATTACGTTCAGTGGGCCCCCGGCGAACTGGCCTATCTGAACGACTGGAACGTGATCCACGTGGCCAACGGGCACGACTTCTTCCAGATCCTCAGCGCCCAGCAATTCGCACGCGGCATTAATTCGCAGCCTACGGCCATAATCTACCGGACGGTCAAGGGCTGGAAGTACGGCATAGAGGGCAGCCCCTCCCACGGAGCCGGCCACGCCTTCGCCTCCGACGGTTATTACGCCACCCTGAACGATTTTGAGGCCCGCTTCGGGGTCAAAGTCCCGCGCTACTGCGCGGCGAAGCCGTCGCCCGAGGCCGTCGAAGCCTGCTTCTACGAAACGCTTCTGGCGGTCCGCAAAGCCGTGGAAAACGCCCCCTCTACAGCCGCTTTCGCGCTGAAAAAGATAAACGAAGCGGCCTCCAGGCTTTCAGCCGCGGGCAGGAACCCTCTCGAAAAAGCCCCCTCCCCCGAAAAGGCCTATGAGCTTGACCCTGCGGAAGTTCCCGCCGCTCTTATCCTCGAGCCGGGCAAGGAAGCGACCTTGCGCGAAACTTTGGCCGAAGTGCTCAACCACGCGGGCCGCGTTACCGGCGGGGCCGTCATGGCCGCCTCCGCGGACCTTTACGGCTCCACCAGCGTAAGGCTGGCAGGCCGGGGCTTCGGGGAAGGCTTTTTCAACGCGGTTACGAATCCCGCCGCGCGGCTCGTTTCCGCCGGCGGCATCTGCGAGGACGGGATGGGCGCTTTAATGTCCGGCCTTTCCTCTTTCGGGTCCCACATTGGGGTGACGTCTTCGTACGCGGCTTTCATCGCCCCGCTCGAGCATATTTCCGCGCGGATGCACGCTATAGGCCAGCAGGGCCGCCGCGACCTTGACGGGAAGCCCTTCGACACTTTCATAATGATCAACGCCCACGCCGGGCTGAAAACCGGAGAGGACGGCCCGACCCACGCGGACCCGCAGGCGCTGCAGCTGCTCGAGGGGAATTTCCCGAGGGGCTCCATGATAACGCTGACACCCTGGGAACCGCAGGAGATCTGGCCGCTTATGGCCGCGGCGCTTAACGCCCGCCCGGCGGTCATCGCGCCCTTCGTTACCCGGCCCGCCGAAAAAATACTCGACAGGGAAGCGGCCGGCCTTCCCCCGGCCGCTAAAGCCGTCAAGGGCCTGTATCCCCTGCTCAAGGCCGGCCGCGGCCAGCGCCACGGGACGATAGTCCTCCAGGGCAACGGCGTCACCACCATCTTCGTGAACGAAGTTCTTCCGGAGCTGAAAAGACTGGGCCTCAACCTTAATATTTTCTATGTGGCCAGCAGGGAGCTTTTCGACCTGCTGGGCGACGCCGAGAAAGAAAAGATCTACCCCGCGCGTCTCGCCGGCGAAGCGATGGGAATAACCGATTTCACCGCGCCTACCATGCATTACTGGGTCGCCTCGGCGGAGGGCAGGGCCCGCACGCTCCACCCTTTCAGGAACGGGCGCTATCCGGGCTCGGGCCGGGCGGCGGACGTGATGAAGGAAGCCGGCCTCGACGGCGCGGCGCAGCTCGAAGCGGTAAAGAAGTACGCGGAGTTCACAGCTTTACAAAAATAAACGGGGTCAACGGAGGGAACATGCAAACTCAGGAAAAGCCTTATCTCACAGGCAGGACGTTCTTGTTCAGTATCTACAAGGGCGAGGACCTGCTGCAGGCCATACAGTACTTCTGCCACCACCACCAGGTGCGGTGCGGAATGATCAGCGCGATAGGCGCGGTGGAGAAGGCCGTTTTCACGGTCTACGACCAGAAGGCCAAGAAATACCACAAGATAACTATCGAGAAGGAACTCGAGATCCTTTCGCTTACCGGCAATGTCAGCCTTTTCGACGACAAGCCGATGGTGCACGCCCACGCGATGTTCGCCGACTCGGAGGGCAAGGCCTTCGGCGGGCACCTGGTGGCCGGAAGCCGGGTCTTCAGCTGCGAGGTCTACATCCAGGAGCTCACCGGCGACATCAAGGTGCGCAAGCTTGAAAAAGCGACGCAGCTCCCCCTCTGGGCCAACCCGGTCTGCCTGAAATGACGGCTGAACTGCCGGCGGGTTTCAGGGCCGGCTTCGTTCCTATTACGGGCCTTCCCAACGCCGGCAAGTCCACGCTGATGAACTCGCTCTGCGGCACGCGGCTGTCCATCATCTCGGACAAGCCGCAAACTACCCGCAACAACATACTGGGCATACTCAATACCCCGGACTTCCAGGCGGTTTTCGTGGATACCCCGGGCTTCCTGCGCGGGCGCAACATGTTCGAGCGCAGCATGGTCAACGCCATCAAGCGGGCGGCCGCGGAGGAAGGCGACCTGTGCATACTTATCGCGGAGCCCGGCCTGCCGCCGGACGACAAGATCGAGCTCTTCGAGCCGCTCAAGCAGGTCCGCTGCCCGCTTTACCTGGCCATAAACAAG
>CAZUQT010000277.1:0-3684 GCA_964622585.1 uncultured Elusimicrobiaceae bacterium
CCAACGATCCAGGCCAGGGAGTTCTTCCCGTAAAGGCGGCCTATGTAGTAGGCCGCGTTGAAGTCCAGGCCCAGCCCGATCGCGTTCTTCCCCCTTCCCCTGTACGCGGTAGGCATAAGCACCAGCCCGCTGAGCGAGGCTTTCCCTTCTTCGTAGCGGACGGGTTTGGTCGGGTCCTGCTTGACCGGCGGCAGTATGGGGACGGGCATGGCCGGCATATAGAAGGCGCTGGCGGGCGCGGTGCTGCCCGGCAAAGGGGTTTCCTGGGCCGGAAGCGGCGCGGCCAGGAGCAGTGGTAGCAGGATAAACTTGAGTCTCATAGGTAATATCTGTAGAGTAAAAGCGCGGCCAGCCTAGTAAGCAGGTTGGCTTCTGCTCCGGCCAGCGCGTCATCAATAATTATACCAAAACCCCCGCTGCAGCTGGTTTCAAGTTTGCAGATGGGCCAGGGCTTCAGGGTATCCAGCGCGCGGAAAAAAACGAAGGCCGCGGCCAGGTTGAAAGGCGTCCTCTCCAGGAACAACAGCGCCAGCCAGTAGCCTATCATCTCGTCGATAACGATGCGGGGGTCGTCATGGGTGCCGTAGCTTTTGGAAGCCAGGCCGGCGATCCATACCGAGAAAGGGAAGAAGGCAAGGCAGAAAACGGCGAAGGCCGTTTTATTTTCCGGGAGGAAAGGCACGAGGGCCAGGGCGACGAGGGTTCCGGCCATGCCGGAGCCCGTGAACTTTTTAAACCCCGTGATGCGGGCGGGCACATAGCTTATAAAACCGCCGCTGGCCAGGAACCGGATCAGGAAGTCCTTGATCGGCATCGGGGCGGGAGCTACTGCCCTTTCTCGTTCCATGATTTGTAGATCAGGTCGCGGTGGTTGGCCAGGTAGATGGCCCCGCTGATGACTGTGAAGAAGGCCGTTATCACCGTTAGCCACCAGCTGGCCGGCGCGTCGAGGGAGCCCAGGTATTCGAAGACCCGCGGGAGGGCCTGGACTTTAGACCACATGCTTAGGATGAGCAGCACCAAAATGATAAAGGCCGAGGTGAGCTGTATGGTAGTCTTGATCTTGCCCGCCCGCTCGGCTTTAAGCGCCACGCCGTTGAGGCCCGCCAGCACGCGCAAGGTGGAGATCGTCAGTTCCCTCAGCAGGATAAGGAAAACGGCCCAGATGGGGATATCCAGTTCTTTCAGCGAGGCGAAAGACAGGAAAACCGACATGATCAGCAGCTTGTCTGCGAAGGGGTCGGCTATGGCCCCGAACGGCGTCGAGGTCCCGGTCCGGCGGGCTATCGCGCCGTCGACGCCGTCCGAAATGGCGGCTATGGTGAGCAGGAGCAGGGCGACCAGCTCCGCCCAGAGGGTGTTGGTTATGATAAAGGCGAAGATGGCGAGGCTGAGGCCCATGCGGCCCATCGTTATGCGGTTAGGTAGTGTCATCGGTTAGTTCTTGAACTCCAGGACTTCGACGCCTTTGGGCGGAGAGAATTTGAAGATTTCCTTGTCGACGGCGCCGTTCTTCTCTACGGAGGAGAGGCGGGTCTTTATGATCGTGCCGTCCACTGCCAGTTCCGCCTCGACGGGGAAAAAATCCTGCGGCGAAAGCTTCAGCGTAAGCGTATAGCCGGCTCCCGAGCGCGGGGTGAAGACTATGGTTACCGGGCCCCCGCCGGCCGAAGGCGTCGCCAGCACGCTGTTCCTGGCCGCGAGCGCCGAGTAATTGCCGAAGTCCAGGATGCCGGAGAAGTTCTGGTCCTGGGTGCGGCGCCAGGCGTCCCACGAGGTGCGCACGGCCTGGTTGTCGGAGGGCTTGTAGATCCAGATATTCTCTTTGTCCGTCACCACTATCTGCGCGGCGGGCTTGGAGTGCTCTATCCGCAGCAGGTTGGGCTTCACATAGCGCAGGTTCCCTTCTATGGACTGCTTCAGTCCTGCCTCGGTAAAGTTCACTTCCTGGGTAAAGTTAGCTTTGAGGGTTTCGAGTTTGGCGTCCCAGGCTTTGAGCTTCTCAATTATTTCAACGGCGGGGTCGGCCGCCTTCTCTGCCGGGGCCGCCGCGGCGGTTTTGGTGGAAACGGACACGGCGGCTTCCTTTTTCGCCGGCTGGGCCGCATCTTTCTTTTTAGGCTGCGCGGTTTCCTTCTTCTGCGGCTGCGCGGCTTTCTTGGGGGCCGGCTTCTGCTGGGCGGAGGCGCCGGCGGCTAAGACGAAGAACAGGAAAAAGGTGAATATTTTATTCATTTCTGGAGAACTCCTCGCCGGCAGGCTCTTCCGCTTCCGCCTGCGGCCCCGTGACGGCGTTCTTTTTAAGATGGTCCTCTATCTTGTCGAAGTAGATCTCCCAGCGGTTGGACCCTTCCGGCTTGTGAATGAACCCGCTCATTTCAAGGATGCTCAAAATATTGGTGGCCCGCGACGAGGAGCCGAAGTGCGCCTTAAGCAGGTCCTGCGAAACGCGCTTGCGCTCCAGCACGAGGCGAAGCGCGGTCAGCATTTCCTCGGAGGAACTGCCCTTGCCGGTGCCCTGGGTTTCCTCGTCCTCGCTGAGCGGCTGGTAGTTGGGCCTGGCCTGCGCCTTCACGAAGTCGGCGACCCGGCGTATCTCGTCCTCGCTCACGTAAGCGCCCTGGATACGGGAGGGCTTCTGGGCGTCTATCGCGAGATAGAGCAGGTCGCCTTTTCCGATGAGGGCCTCGGCGCCGGGGCAGTCCAGGATCACGCGGGAATCGGTCTTGGAGGTCACCTGCAGCGCGACGCGCGACGGGAGATTGGCTTTTATGACGCCGGTGATCACGTCCACCGAGGGGCGCTGGGTGGCGAGCACCAGGTGGATGCCCACGGCGCGGGCCATCTGGGCCAGGCGCTGGATGGCATCCTCGACGACGTTCTTCTGCTGAAGCATGAGGTCGGCGAGCTCGTCGATGACCACGATGATATAGTATTCCTGGGGCTCGGAGTTCTCGAGCGCCCACTTGTTGTAGGAGGCGATATTCTTTACGCGGGCTTTCTCGAATTTCTTATAGCGCTTCTCCATCACGCGCGTGAGGGCCACGAGCGACTTGGCGGCGTCCTTGGGGTCGGTTATGACGGAAACCCTGTCCGGCGATTCCTTGGGGTCGTAGAGGTACGGGATGTCCTCGTAGAAAGTCAGCTCGAGGCGCTTGGGGTCGATGAACAGGAACTTGACCTCGTCGGGCTTGTTGCGGAAAATGATAGAAAGGATCAGCGACTGCATGAAGACGCTCTTGCCGCTGGCGGTAGCGCCGGCCACGAGCAGGTGGGGCATCCCCTCAAGGTTCGCGGTGGCCACCTTGCCTTCGGCGAAGCGCCCCAGGGCGACCGTAAGCGGGGAGCTTGCCCCGTTGAAAGCCGGGTCCTCGAGGAGCTCACGCAGGCAGACCTTGGCCCTGGTATTGTTCGGGATCTCGAAGCCTATCGCGTCCTTGCCGGGGATGGGGGCGATGACGCGGATGGCGCCGGCGGATTTCATCCGGAGCGCAACGTCGTTGGAAAGGGAGACTATCGAGTTGATCTTCACCCCGACCCCGGGGGTGACCTCGTAGCGCGTGATGACCGGGCCCGGGTAAACGCCGGAGACCTGCACGTTCACGTTGAAGCTCTTGAAAGTGGTTTCGAGCTGGAGCCGGGCGCTGCGGATCTCGTCGTCGTCGGGGCCGATGGCGCTCTGCT
>CAZUQT010000278.1:0-3657 GCA_964622585.1 uncultured Elusimicrobiaceae bacterium
CGAAAGCGGTCCAGAAGAAGACGGCGAAGAAGACCATGATGAAGATCACGGCTATCCGCTGTTTCTCTATATGGGTCAGTTCTGACTTCACGGGCTTTGCGGCGTAGGAGTAGGCCATTCCTATCAGCACGAATAAAGCGGCGGACCAGTAGAGCCAGCGGGGAACTCTGCTGAGGATCTCGTAGCCGTTGAATTCCATCGCGGTGACTATCAGGAAGGCGACCATCAGCGTGACCATCGTTACCGGGACCCAGTAATCGGTCTGCGGCGAGGCCGGCTTCATGCATTTGTCGCCCAGCAGGGCTTTCTGGCCCCAGAGATACATGACCAGGCCCAGCACCATGCCCACGCCGGCGGCCCCGAAGCCCCAGTGCCAGCCTATCTTCTCGCCCAGCGTGCTGCAGATCAGCGGCGAGAAGAAAGCGCCCACGTTGATGCCCATGTAGAAGATCGTGAAGCCGCCGTCGCGGCGCGGGTCGTTCTCTTCGTAGAGCGAGCCTACCACGGTGGAGATATTCGGCTTGAAGAAACCGTTGCCCATGATCAGCAGGATCATCGCGCCGAAGAAGAAAGGCATGGGGGGGATGGCCATGGCGAAGTGCCCGAGCGCCATCAGGATGCCGCCCACCAGAATGGCCTTGCGCTGGCCCAGATAGCGGTCGGAGATATAGCCGCCGAGCAGCGGGGTCAGGTAGACCAGGCCGGTATACCAGCCGTAGACATGGCTGGCCTTCTCGGTGGAGAACATCAGCGATTTCACCATGTAAAGCACCAGGAGCGCCCTCATTCCGTAGTAGGAGAAGCGCTCCCACATTTCGACGAAGAAGAGGAGGAACAGGCCTTTAGGCTGGTTATGGTGAATGCTCATTTGCGCTCCGTTTTCCCGAAAGATTGTTTTTATTATATATTAAATAATGCCGCGGTAAAAAAGCCGGGCAACACTTTCTTAATTTTTACGCAACACCGTTTATACACTACTATCAGATAATATAAGCGGAGGAAAAGACGCCGCTATGGATTATTTAAAATACGTTATGATCGTGGGCCTGGCCTCGCTCACGGTGGCGGCCATCACCTGCGTGGCCCTGTGGCTGATGGGGCCGTACATCCTGGCCAGGGCCCGCCCCGAAACTCCGGAGCCCGCCGCAGATAAGCCCGACCCGGCCCCGGCCGCCGCTCCCCCGCAGCGGGGGGTGACCTTCGATTTTACCGCAGCCCAGGCCCCGGCGCTGGCGGGGCTCCTTAAAAAAGAGAGCCCGGAAGATACGGCCGTGGTGGTTTCGCGCCTGCCCGCAGACGCCGGCCGCGCCCTGCTGGCCGCGCTGTCGCCGGAGCTGCGCGTGAAAGTCATTCAAAGCCTCGCTTTGCCGCGGACCGTGGACCTGGAGCTGATGCGCGGGATGAAAGCGGAGCTGGAGAACAGGCTCTACGGGGTGGTCGGCGGTTCCGCCGAGGCCGCGCCGTTCATAAAGAACCTGGCCTATAAAGAAAAAAAATCGCTGCTTGAAAATATTTACGCGGAGAACCCGGCCCGCGGGGCCGAGCTGCGCGCCAAATTTATACTGGAGGAAGACCTGCCCGGCATGCCGGACAAGGACCTGCACGCGCTTGCGGCCGCCGTTCCCGCGGAAACTATGGGCGCTTATCTGCCCGCGCTGCCGGAGAAGCTTGCGGCCAGGATAAAGGCGGAATACTCAGGCAAAGAGGCGCTCGCCCTGCAGAGGGTTTTCCTCGCGGCGGGCCAGGGCGCCGCGGAAAAAGAAGCGTCGCTTGCCGGCTTCATAGATCTGGTGGAGAAAATGGCGGCGAAGGGGACCATAGAGAGGCCGAAGCCTCAGGCGAAGGCGAAACCCGCCGCCGCCGCGCCCGCTCACGCTCCCGCCGCGGCAGCCAAGCCCAAGAGGCAATGGGGTTAATATGTCAACAGAAGAAAACAAAGAATCTATCTTTTCGAACCTGAAAAAAGGCGCCGCGCCGGGGCCCGCTCCCGCGCCCCGGGAGGCTTCGCCGCCTCCGCCCCCGCAGCAGCCAGTCGCGCAGGCGCAGGAGGCCCAGCAACAGCCGCCTCCCCGCCCGGCAAATTTCCCGCCGCCGCCGCTGCCTCCTCCTCCCGCGCCGGACGCGCGGATCCCCGCGCTTGAAACCGCCCTCCGCGAGCTCCAGGAGGAGATCCAGATCCTGAAGAACAGGCCGGAGCCGGAGGCCCCGCCCCCGCCCACCGGGGCGGTGGAAGAATTCGGTCCCAGGCTGGTCCGCGCGGAAAGCCTGGTGGAGGAGCTGCGCAGGCAGGTAGCGGCCTGCGACGAAGGCTCCAAGGCGCGGGCCGCGAACGCGGCGCCGATAACCGAGATCAAGAACCTGGACTTGCGCCTGGGCGACCTGGCCGTGTCTTACGACGGGCTCAAGCGCACTTTCGCGCGGGAAGGCGAGCTCGCTGCGCGCCTGGAACAGGCCGAAAACGCGCTGGCGGAGCTCAGGGTCATGCTGCCGGGGCAGCAGGCGCAGCTGAAGACCAGGCTGGCGGAGCTGGCCCCGAAGGAGGAGCTGGACGCGCTGCGGGTGAACGTTTCCGGGGCGCTTGGCTCGCTGGAGGAAGTGAAGAAGAAGTTCGCGCAGTACTCCGAGGAGTTCTCTGGGGTGGAGCGCGAGTGCCGCAAAGCGCTGGGCGAGATGCAGGGCTATGCCAGGAGCGCCGGCGAGAAGCCGATGGCGGAAAAATTCGACGAATATCTTAAGGAATCCGTGTCCAGGCTGAGCGTGAAACTGGCGGAGGTGGAGACGGCTCTTCACGCCGGGCTGGCGGAGATGTCGGGCAAGCTGCTGGCGGGCGAGATCCTGTATAAAAAAATGTTCCGGGAGGCGGAGGACCGCCTGTCGAAAAGCGTGGAGCCGAAGCTGGAGAGTATAGACGGCCAGCTGAAGTGGCTGCGGGAGAACATGATACGGCTCTCAGATGAATATACGGTGGTGACGGAGCGCAAGATCCGCGCTCTGGAGGGTAAATACTCGGCTTTCGAGGCCATAGCGAGGCGTATGGACGCGATAGACGCGGCCCTTAAAATGGGGGGCAGGGTAGGTCTTCCATAATTATATACTTATAAATATAATTATAAGATAATTATATATACCTAAAAAAGGCCGGCCCCAAAGCCGGCCTTTGCCTTTGAGTGGAGTGCCGCATCCTATTGGTTCGCAAGTTTCTCGCGGGCACCTGGCCGGCCGGAACGCAAAACCGCGGTCTCGCACACCGTGCTCGCCGCTGCCGCTCTCGCGCTCGGCGCTATGCAAGCCTCGCGCTCCGAGGGGCTTTTGCTAACCCGGCCGGCCAGTTGCCCGCAGGTTTTTCGCTACGGATAAAAAACGCTGACGCAAATTCCCGCAAGTATGCTATACTATTCTCCGTCGTGAAACAGCAGGAAAAAAGATCTTTTAAAATATTTAAAAATAATAGTTGACAATGTTTTTAAATCCTTGCTATACTATTCTTGTTGTCGGAAACAAGCAGCGCCCGAAAGGGAAATGAAACCAGCAACCTTGAGCTCTTTTTAAAAGCAAAAACATCAGTGAGTCAGAACCGAAACTTTTGAAACGCAACGTTTCAAAAACCGTTTTCTCCGACGAGAAAAATAATAGTTGACAAGGTTCGCGGTTTTGTGA
>CAZUQT010000279.1:0-3646 GCA_964622585.1 uncultured Elusimicrobiaceae bacterium
AGTAGTCGTCCAGCTCGGCGACCATCCCCTTGGCGGCGCCGTAAACCAGCTTCTGGGGGTCTATCTGCTCGACATAGCTCTCTTTTATCAGCTCCAGCACGTCCACGATGACCTTGAGCTGAGAGTAAGTCTGGTCCAGCGCGAAATTCACATAGGGAAAAACGGCGCCTATGACCAGGGCCGAAAGCGTGACAAAAACAAGTTTCCTCGCGTTCTTCATGAAAAGCTCCTTAAAGACGAAAAGCCGGCGGTTTAGGCCAGATGCTTAACTTTTTAATTATATCTAATTTAATGGCGCGTGGATGCGGCCGATCACTGGCCGATCGCGGACGGGAGCCACTTCAGGGGGTCTAAAGCCCGGTCGCCCTTGCGTATCTCGAAATAAACGGCGCTTCCCTGCGACTTTTTACCCGAGCTCATGGCCTGCGTGTCCTCGCCGGCCAGGCCTAGAGGCGTCAGCGCGGGGACGACCTGCCCTTTAGCCGCGTCGATCCGGCTTAAAAGCCCGTAGATAGTGAAAAAGCCTTTTTCATGGTCGATTATGACCACGTTCCCGTAAGCGCGGAACGGGCCCGAGTAGATGACCTTGCCGGCCAGCACGGAGTACACCGGGGCGCCCGGCTCCGTGGCTATGCGGATCCCCTCCCGCACGATCCAGGTTTTAAGCCCCGGCACGTCTTCCCTGCCGAAGCGGCTAATGACTTTTCCCTTGGCGGGCCAGTACATGGAGCCTTTGTCGATAGGCAGATCGGTTCCCTCCTGGCCGCGGTAGGGGGCCTGCTTCTGAAGTTTTTTTACCAGCCGGGTAAGGCCGAGGGCGGCGTTCTGGAGATTTTCGAGTTCCCTGCCCAGCCTGGCCTGCTGCTCGTGGGTTTTCTCCAGCTCGCTCTGTTTGGCTTTGACCATCGTCTTCTGGGCTGAGCTCTGCTTGCGCAGCAATTCCTGCTTGGATTTCAGCTCCACGCCTTTCTGTTTGAGGATCTCGATATCTTTGTTTACGCGGGCGGTCTCGCCTTTGATGCGGGTCAGCAGGGCGCGCTTGTTGATCATGGCCGCGCGCATCAGCATGTCTTTGGAGATGTCGCGCCCGCCGTAATACGGGTAGTAGAAATCCTTCTGCAGGGAATACATCACCAGCTCCCCGGAGATGTCCCCGGCCAGGTCCTTCTTTGCTTTTTCCAGCGACTCGTATTTCTGGCGGGCTTCGCCGGAGCGGGAGCGGGACTTGTCAAGCTGGCCCTCGAGTTCCTGGCGGCGGGAGGCGGTCTGTTTTTCCTCTTTTTTAAGGCCGGAGATCTCGGAGGAGATGCGCTCCTCCTCCAGCCGGTACTGCTCCATCTCTTTTTTCTTTTCCTCCAGCTGGCGGTTTATCTCGTCGAGGTTCTTCTTTTTGGCGTCGACGGCGGGTTGCTGCCCCCGGCACTGGTGCGGGAAAGAGAAACCCAGCAGGAGCAGGAAAGCCGCGGCGGCGCCGGCGCGGGCCAGCGCGGCTGAGAATATCCGCGGCTTGTGAGTTGCAGCTTGTGACATTTGACTATTTCAATAGCGGTCGTTCTTCCACTGGCAGAGCGCCCAGCCCAGGAGCGCGCCGGAAACGCCCATCCCGGCCTGCCAGAGGGGGTTGGGCCAGACCCAGAGCGGGCTTAAATATTTAACCGGGTAAACCACCGCGTAGGCGGCCAGGGCCGAAGCCAGGGAGCCGCCGGCGCCGGCGAAGAACCAGTTCCTGTCGGCCCCGAGGGAAGCCGCCAGCGAAGCCGGGGTATGTCCGTGCGCGAGGGCCATGGCCGCCATGATCATGAAAGCCAGGAAGGCCAGGGCGAGGCCCAGCGTTATCAGGTGCCCGTAAAAAACGGCGTGCATTATAGCGTAAGCCTCGAGAGGCTTGTATTTTATATCGGCGACCCCCGGAACGCGCCAGGCGGCGTCGGTCCAGGCGTTCATGTCGCCCAGAGCATCCTCCGTCATTATCACTTCCCAGGTGTCCGGCATCGGGTTCGAGCCGGGCGGAAGCACGGAGGAGACGAGCTCCGGCTCCTCCGCCTTAAGGCGGGCCAGCCTGTCCTGGCGGCTTATGTAAACGGCCTGCGAAGTACCTTTGATGCCGGCGAGCGCCGCGCCCATGGCCTCCGCGCTCTCTTTCGTTTTTTCGTCGCGCACCACTATTATGCGGAAATCTTCTTTAAGCAGCACCGCTATCTCGCGCATCTGGGCGTGCATGAAAAGAAGCATCTCGGCCAGGAGGCCGGCGGAAAAAGCAAGCAAAAAAGCCACCCGGTAGCCCTTGCGCGGCTTA
Organism: uncultured Elusimicrobiaceae bacterium; assembly: GCA_964622585.1. Lineage (GTDB taxonomy): Bacteria > Elusimicrobiota > Elusimicrobia > Elusimicrobiales > UBA9959 > UBA9959. Next base: position 2,297 of record CAZUQT010000279.1, read on the forward strand.
ACGTGCACGTGCGGGGGCTCATGAAGGTGTTTGTGTTCGTTCATACAGAGGCAATTATAACTTTTATGGATACCAACTGAAAGCGGCGGGGCGCGGAGCCGGGCGAAAAAAGAAGCCGGCCGCTTTCGCGGCCGGCGTTCTGCGCGCGCTGCCCTCCGCCCTTAAAGCGAAGCGTCGTTGAATTCCACGGAGGCGACGAAAGGAGAGCGGGAAAGCTCGCCTATCATATCTACGGGCAGGGTTCCGGTGACATTGAACACGCTGAACTTGGACTCGGCGTTCTTCTGCGGCAGGCGGAACCAGTTACCGGGATCAAAGCCGCTTTTTTCGGTCAGGCTCTTTATGAACTCCGGCACGAAAAGATTGGGCTTGTTCTGATAGGGGACCTTCAGGGTAAAGCGGACCTTCGCCTTGAGCGGCATGCCCGTGCTCTTTTTTTCCACGGCCACGCCGTTCACGCCGGCGATCTTGGCTATCCCGGCCATATTCGCGTAGGTCGCCCAGCCCAGGATGACGGTTTTTTTATCTTTTTTACCGTAAGAGATCTTTTCCCCGGCGAACCTCAGCCCCGCGGCCTCGAGCCTGGGCAGAAGCTTGTCATAGGAACCGTCGCCGACGGCGACGCCGAGCAGGACGTACTCCCTGGCGTATTTCCGGGAGCCCGAATCCAGCGGCCTCACGTACGACCCTACGGGGCCGCTTTCTCCGGCGAAAGTAACTTTATAGTGGCCGGACGGCAGCGCCGGCAGGCCGGCCCTTTCCTCGGGCAGCGCCCTGGCGGCCGCGGCTGGGATTTTAACGGCGGCAGGGATCCTGAGCGCGGGGGGCGGCGCCGAGATCACGGAGTCGCGGAAGCCCCTGGTATCTTTGGGAGCGGAATACAAGTTCATGGTATTGCTAGAGTTCAGGTAGCCGTCCGAGGTTTCTATGCAGTCCTGGAAGGCCGGGTCCCAGAAACCCCTGTGGCCGGTGAGGAGAGTGTCGAGCTTCATCTGTTCCCCGTCGGCGGAAGCCGAGAGGACCGCGCAGGCCAGAAGAAGGAAAGTGTATATCAGGTTTTTTTTCATTTTGATCCCTATGCAAATCTCCGGACGACAAAAAAAGAGAAACGAAAAGATCTTCGTTTCCCCTGGTTACAGCTGGTTAAGGCCAGCCGGTGGAGTCTCCCCCGCCTGTTTCGGAGGATTACAAGGGTGCTACATGACCATTCTATCACTCATTTGACCAAAAGCAATAGGGACATAAGGCCCAGGAACGCGGAATATAAAGACCTATCCCCCGGTAGGCCCTTTGGGCCAGGGCTGTCCCAAGAAACTTTCTTAAGCGAAGGGCAGGAAGGGCTGTAAGTCC
>CAZUQT010000280.1:0-3604 GCA_964622585.1 uncultured Elusimicrobiaceae bacterium
TCGGTAAAGATAAGCGAGGCGCTTGAAAGCGGCGCGGAGTTCCTGCGTATAGACACGGATGCAAGGGCAGGAGCTATGTCGTCCGCCGGGGCGGCATCCGCTATGGGAATAAGCGCCATAGCATACAATCCTGCCGGGCTTGCCTCAATGAGTAAAGGCGAAGCTGCCTTAAGCCATAGTGCTTTGTATTTAGGCACAGTGCATGACTTTGTAGGCGCGGGTTTCGCCCTGCCTGGCTCGCCAGGTTTGAAGATGGGCTTAAGTTTCGCCAGGCTATCCAGCGGAAGCATGGAAGGCCGCACAGCTTCGAGGAGCAGAAGCGGCGGCTATTCAGCTTACGACCAGGCGGCAAGCCTCGCCCTTGCAAAACAATACGGTAGATATAGCGTTGGCGGGGCTGTAAAGTATATAGAAAGTTCTATTGCCGGTGTAAAAGGCACGGGATATGCTGTGGACCTGGGCGTAAAGCGCGGTTTAAGAGGCATCCCCGTGTCTGTGGGTATTGCCGTACAGAATCTTGGCCCCGGTATTAAGTACATTTCTCAGCGCGACCAGTTGCCTTTAAGCGTAAGCGCCGGTATAATGTTTATGCCGGTTGCGGGTTTTATGCTGAACTTTGACACCAGGCGTTACGTGTATGACAAGTGCACCACCTACAGTTTAGGCACTGAATACGCGCTGTTCGGCGGGCCGGGAACAATGACCGGACTTAGTCTGCGCGGCGGCGTGAATGGCGGCTCGGGCCAGAGCGCCGCTGGCGCGTTCAGCGCGGGAGCGGGTATCAAATTGATGAACGCTGATCTTGATTATGCGATGTCGCCGGAAGGCGCTCTTGGCAGCACCCAGCGCATAACGCTGAAAAAAAAGTTTTGAATTCAAATACATGGACCCAAAGGTTTATACCGTCAGCGAGCTCAGCCAGGGAATTAAATACCTGCTCGAGTCCTCTTTCCGCGAAGTCTGGGTGGAGGGCGAGCTCTCCGGGCTGAAAGTCTCCTCGCTGGGGCATACTTATTTCGACCTGAAAGACGCGAACTCGAATATCTCCGGCGTATTGTTCCGCGGCCATGCGGCTAACATGAAGTTCGACCTGCAGAACGGCCTTCTTGTGCGCGTGCGCGGGAATATCACCACTTACGACAAGCAGAGCAAGTACCAGCTGATGGCGAAGGAAGTGGTTCCGGCCGGCATCGGCCCGCTGCAGCTCGCTTTCGAGCAGCTGAAGAAAAAACTCCAGGCCGAGGGCTTTTTCGACCAGGCCCGCAAGCGCCCCATTCCCGCCCTGCCGCAGAAAATAGCGGTGGTCACTTCTCCCACGGGCGCGGCTATACGGGACATCCTTTCCATACTCAAGCGGCGCTACGCGAATATGCACATCATCATCGCGCCGGTGAAAGTGCAGGGGCAGGGTTCGAAGGAAGAGATAGCGCAGGCTATCAAAGACCTGAACGAGGGCTTTCCCGATATAGACGTTATGCTGGTGGGGCGCGGCGGCGGCTCGATGGAGGACCTCTGGGCTTTCAACGAGGAAATAGTCGCGCGGGCGATCTTCAATTCCGGGATCCCGGTGATCTCCTGCGTCGGGCATGAGACCGATTTCACTATAGCGGACTTCGTGGCGGACATGCGCGCGCCCACGCCTTCGGCCGCGGCCGAGCTGGTGGTGAAAAGCAAGGTGGAGCTTGCGGCGAATATAGCGGGGCTCGAGAGGCGGCTGCTTCAGAGCCTGCGTATCTATTACGAGAATTTGCAGGGCAAGTTCCGCAGGCTGGTTTCAAGCAGGCCGATGATGAACCCGCTGGTCCTGCTGGAGAGGCCCACGCGCAGGCTGGACGACGCGATAGAGGGACTTTTCCTGGCCTCCGCCGATAAAGCGCGCCACGCCGCGGAGAAACTTAATTTGCAGTCGGAAAAGCTGAAGGCCCTGAGCCCGCTTTTCCCTCTTAAAAAAGGTTACGCCATCGTCAAGGACGCGAAAGGCAAAGCCGTTAAAACCGCGGCCGCCCTCGTCCCGGGGGACCGCCTTTCGCTGCAGTTCGCGGAAGGCAAGGCCGAGGCCGAAGTCCTTGGCGCCGGCGGCGGCGGCGCGGGGAGCAGCGCGGACAGGAAAAAGAACAAGCCTGAAGCCAAAGGCGGGGCGGGGCCCCAACAGGAGACTTTATGGTAAAGAAAGCCAATGCGGGCGGTTTCGAGGAAAAGCTGGAGAAGCTCGAGGAGATAGTGGCCAAGCTCGAGGACGAGAATACGCCCATTGAAGAATCGCTCTCACTCTTCGAGGAAGGCGTGGTCATTTCAAAAGAGCTCTCGGTGAAGCTTGAAGAAGTGAAGCGCAAGATCGAGGTGCTCCGCAAGGACGCCGAGGGCAAGCTTAAACTTGAAGCTTTCGAGGACGAAGAGAACGAGCAATAGGCCCGGGCCGGATGTGACTTTCGGGCTATATTGCATTTTATCCAAAATATTGTAGTATGGGGTTGAGGGGGGATAGTTCCTATCCCGCAATTAAAATAAGGCAACGTTCCCGCGCTAAGAAGCGCGGCCGGCCGTTTGCCACACAAGGGGGAAGAATGACTAAAAATACAATGAGCACAGTGAAGCATTTCTACGCGCAGGCCTACGCGGATTACCTGAGAAGCGGGAACCTGGAGGACGCGACCAGGGAAGTGGCGGAGCAGATCTACTTTAACAGGGGCGACAGGCCCGGCACGCCGCAGGACGACTGGCACGCGGCCGAGAGGATAACCAGCGAATGGCCCAAGACCATCACAGACGCCTCGGAGTCGCATCTGTTCGACAAGGCCATGTCGAAGACGCGGGTCTGGCTCAAAGAGATAGAGGAAGAACTGGGCTTCGATAATCCTAATGACGCCTACCGCGCGCTGCGGGCGGTGCTGCACGCCGTCAGGGACAGGCTGCCGGTGCGGGAGAGCACGGAGTTCGCTTCGCAGCTGCCTATGCTGATCACGGGGATGTACTATAACGGCTGGACCCCGATAGATAAGCCGGTCAAGCTGCGCACGATGGATGAGTTCCTCGACCGGGTACAGGAGCAGCTGCCCAAAGGTATGGACCCGATGCGGATCACAGTGGGCATTATCCGGGTGATGGAGCGGCATGTGAGCAAGGGCGAGATGAAGGACGTGCGCAGGAATTTCCCGGAGAAGCTGAGCGAGCTGTGGGAGGAAGCGGCCCGCGGAACCCGCTAGAGGACCGTTAGCGGCCGAAAAGGGACTCTTTATGGGAGAGTCCCTTTTTATTTGGCTTTGGCCTTCAGGCGGACCACATGAAACCCGGAAGAATCAATTTTGTAGTATATGTAGTATGAAAACCAGACTGGATGTCGCTTGCGTCGGGCGGGGGCTTTTTGAAAGCCGCGAGAAGGCTTTGCGCGCTATTATGGCGGGGCTGGTGACCGTCAACGGGCGGCCGGCGGACAAGGCCGGCCAGCAGGTCAAAGAAGCCGACATCATAGAGCTGGCAAAAAGCGACTGTCCCTACGTATCCCGGGGCGGGACAAAGCTGAAGGGAGCGCTTGACGCTTTCAAGACGCCTGTCAAAGGCCGGATCTGCCTCGACGTGGGCGTGGCCACCGGCGGCTTCACCGACT
>CAZUQT010000281.1:0-3590 GCA_964622585.1 uncultured Elusimicrobiaceae bacterium
GCGGCGCCGATGGTCTCCAGGTCGCGCAACTCGCCGATGAGGATGACGTCGGGGTCCTGCCGCAGCACGTGGCGCAGGGCCGCGCCGAAAGTCTCGGTGTCGGCGCCGACTTCGCGCTGGTTGACGATGCTCTTCTTGTGCGTGTGCACGTACTCGATCGGGTCCTCGACGGTGATGATATGGTAGTTCCGGTGCTCGTTGAGGTAGTCGATCATCGAGGCCAGGGTGGTGGATTTGCCGGAGCCCGTGGGGCCGGTGATCAGCAGCAGGCCCTTGGTCATCTTCATGAGCTCATAGACCACGGGCGGCAGGTTCAGTTCCTCGAAGGTCTTGTACTTGCTCGGGATGGAGCGGATGGCCGCGCCGACCACGCCGCGCTGGCGGTAGGCGTTCATGCGCAGGCGGCCCATCCCCTTGATGCCGAAGGCGAAGTCGAGCTCGTTGGTGGCCTCGAAGCGCTGGCGCTGCGCGTCGGTCATCAGCGAGAAGATGAGCGTCTGGCACATTTCCGGCGTAAGCTTTTCAAAAGGGGTCTGGACGAGGTCGCCGTCTATGCGGAGCATCGGGGTGGCGCCGGCGGTAAGGTGGAGGTCGGATGCGTTCTTTTCATGCATCATTATAAACAGCTCGCTCATTGTTACCATAAAGATAGCTCCTAAAAAAGCCCGCTGGACCGAAAATTTACAAAGCCCCGCTCCTGACGCTCAGCCCCGCCCTTAACTGCAGTATTTTACCATTTTTATTATTATTATCAAGGATAGTTTTTAGCGGGCAGGACCCGTGATTTAACCGGGGAACCCGGCTAGTATCCCGCGCCTGTCGCGCGCATTGGAAAATCCAGGGTTAGCCTGAAAACTTCTGCTGAAGTTTTCCGCCCGCATAGCGGGCGCCCTTCGGGAGGCATACACCTCGTCGGGCCTGGCGCGCATAGCGCTTGGCCCTCCGCCCGCTTCGCGGGGAATTCCGCAGAATAACCATATTCCCTGGTTTTTATAATGAAAATCAGTCTTAACTGCGGAATTCAGGTTAAAACAGCTCTTCGTCGGATTCCTGGGCCTTGAGGTATTTTACCTGCTCCGAGCCCTCGGCCGGGGAAGTCTCGAAGCCGGTAGGGTCCTGCTCCGCCTGGGTTCCGGAGGGCGGGGCATCAGGCAGGGGGAGGATGGGGATCTCCCCGCGCCCGGCAGTTTTGCGCGCCTTGGGTTTGGGCGCGGGCTTTTTCGCGGGAGCCGCGCTGGCCGTTTTTTCTTTCGAGGACAGGTCAAGGAGCTCTATGGCGTTATTGTTTATGCCGCGCACGATATCGCGCTTTGCCGCGTCGACTTCGAACTGGTAGATCAGCGGCTCCTGCCTGGGCCTGAGCAGGCGGTACTGCACTACGAGTATGTCGCCGTGCAGGGGGGTCGCGGTCCACTCCTCGTTCGCGCCGCCGGAGGAGCTTGAAAGGAAAGAGTTGGCGAACCAGGTGGCGATATTGCCGCGGCCGCCGGAAAGCTTATAGCCCTTAACGATATCGAGAGCTTTCTTGATGTTCTCGCTCGCCGGTTTCTCGACCGGGGCGGGCGCGGGCTGCGGGGCCGGCTGGGGCTCGGGCTCCGGCGCCTGCTGCTGTACAGGGGCGGGCGCGGGCGCGGCCTTAGCTTCGAGCTGGCTGTCCATGGACGCGGGCTTTTTCTTGCTGCCGAGGTTAAGCATTGAGAATTCGGAAAAGCTCAGGCCCTCGCCCATAAAGAAATAACCGAGGCCGCCGGCGGCCATCGAACCAAAAACCACAAGTATGGCCAGGAAGGCCGACCTGCCGCCCTTTCTCTTCGGCTTATCGGGCGCTTTCGCGTCCGGCTTTCCTTTTGAATTGGGGACCGGCACGCGCATCGTAGTATCGGGAGATTCTGAAGCGGCGGCCGCCTTTTCCTGGGAAGCTGGGATAGCGGCGGATGAAGGCTGGCCCGAAGGTGAAGCTGCCTGGAGCTCGGGCGCGCTTGCGCGGGGAGCCGGCGCGGGCTGCCGGGCCGGAGCAGGCTGCTGCGCCGGGGCCGGCTGATTGCCCATCGTCTGGGACATGGGCTGGAACTGAAAACCCTGATTTATCTGGGGAGCTTTGTACTGGACAGGGGCCTGCTGCTGGGCGGGAGCGGGCTGCTGCGCCGGAGCCGGCGCGGGCTGCGCTGCGCCGAAATCATAAGCGGGCGGCTTTATAGCCTGGGGCTGCGCCTGCGGGGGCTGATAAGCCGGAGCTTCGTAGCGGGTCTCTATCTGGAATTGCTGCGAGGTCTCCGGCTGCTTGGCGGTAACTACGGTAAAATCGTAAACGATGCCGCCAGCCTGCTGGGGAAGGGGCTCGAAAGTCTCCTGGGGCTTGAACGCTCCGGGAGGAGCGGCTTCGGGGCCGGGCAGGGGTTTGTCATGATGGGAGCCGCTGTAGGCGTAGGCAGGCGGCTGGGTCTGGCCCAGGCTCCTGAATTTGCGGCTGGTAAGCCCGGCGTCATCGGCCTCTTCCTTCAGCTCCTTGCCAAGGGAGGTCTCGAGTTTCACCTCCGAACTGCGGGACATGCTCTTAAACGATTTGACCTCTATTTTCGGGCCGGGCTTTTCCTCGGGCTGGCGGGTTTCGGAAAGAGACTGGGGCTTAAGCGCCTGGAATTCATTGGCCGGCTGGGCGGCGCCGGGCTGCGCGGGGGCGGCTTCGGCGGGCTGGCCGAGGCGCTTGACCGGCGGGATATCGCGGGAGAGCTCCAGCTCTTCTTTCTTTATCTCCTCTATCTGGCGCACCGTCTCGGCTTTTTCTTTGAGGTCGGCCAGGTGGCGCACCTGCTCGAGCTCTCTGGAACCTTCATGGGTCTTGCCGATCTCGCTTTTAAGGCGGGCCTCAAGCTCGGCTATCTTCTCGCGGTTCCTCTTCTCCTCATTGTCCTTCGCGCGGATCTTTTCGAGCAGGAGGTTCTTCTCCCAGCGGGCGGCTTCAAGCTCTTCCTGTATATGGGAGAGGCGGATATCGAACTTCTCGGCCAGGTCGTAATCGGTTTCGGGAGGTCTGCCGGGAGCGGAGGGCCCGTCTTTATAGGCGCCGAGGATATTGTCTATGGTGTCGAGGAGTTCCCCGTAAGAAGCCCCGGGGGAGGGCTCTTTGTTCTCGAAATAATTTACGGCGGAGCTGAACCCGGTCTCGTATTCGTAAGCCCCCGCCACCGCGTTAGCGGTGATGGTGCGGCCCGCGCCGAAGCTCATGGCGGCGGCTATCTCCCCCACCTGCGAGGCGGGGCGCCAGTCGCCGGGGTTGTCGCCGGTGGCGCTCTCGGGGCAGACCAGGCTTTCGTCGGCAAAAGCGGGAAGAGCCAGCATTTCTGCCGGATCGTACGGGCCGAGGATATTGCCTTCCGAGTAGAACCAGTATTTCATTACAAGGAAAGTTTACCTTTTCCCTATTTAGGATTTAATACAAGAATGTGACGAGAATGTTACGGGGTCCCAAGGCCGGTTTCCCAGGCAAAAAAAGAAAAGACCGCGAGATGCCCAGTCGGGGCCTACCGCAGGGGCAGGAACGAAAAACACGTTCGGGCACACCGTGCCCTCACTCGGTATTCGCCCGCCGG
>CAZUQT010000282.1:0-3582 GCA_964622585.1 uncultured Elusimicrobiaceae bacterium
AAATCCTGCGACTCCCGCTACTGGGGCGCCGTGCCGGAAGACCTGATAAAAGGCAAGGCCTGGTTCACTTACTGGCCGCCCGCAAGGATGGGGTTCCCTAAATAAATGAAAGTAACGGAACGACTTAAAGCGGGAGGGAAGCTTTTCTCCTTCGAATTCTATCCGCCGAAGACGGAAGCCGACTCGGCGAAGCTTTTCGAGGCGGCGCGCGAGCTGAAAAAGCTCAACCCGGATTTCGTCTCGGTTACGAATTCCTCAAGCGGGACGCTCAAGTACCGCACCGCGGCGCTTTCCGGCGTCCTCAAGGCCGAGCTCGGGCTGGACGTGGTCGCGCATCTGACCTGCGTGGCGCATACCCGCGCGGAGATAATGGAGATCTGCGCCGGCCTCAAGAGCATGGGGATAAAGAACATCCTGGCGCTGCGCGGGGACATCCATAATATCGAGGGGCTGCAGCCCCGGCGGGATTACAGCTACGCGACCCAGCTTACGGCGGACCTGGCGAAAACAGGCGACTTCGCCATCGGCGGCGCCTGCTATCCGGAGAAGCACCCGGAGTCGCCCTCTTTCGAGGAGGATATCGCCCATCTCAAAGAGAAGGTCGCCGCCGGCGCGGAGTACCTTATCACCCAGCTTTTCTTCGACAATGTCTTTTATTTCAAATTTCTTGAAAAGACGGCCGCGGCGGGGATAAACGTGCCCATTCTCCCCGGGCTGATGCCGATAACCGGCTATAAACAGATGCAGAATTTCACGCAGATGATGAAGGTAAGCGTCCCTGACGCGCTGCGGGCCGGGATAGAGCGCTGGGACGGGGACAAGGACGGAATGTTCAAGTTCAGCGTGGAGTACGCCTCCGCGCAGGCCGCGGAGCTTCTTAAGAACGGCGCGCCGGGCCTTCACCTTTACACGCTCAACCGAAGCAAGGCCGCGATCGCTATTCTTAAGAACGTGAAGGGCGGCTGATAAAACGGGGTTTGGGAAAAACAATGGAAATTATTCACACTATAGAAGTTAAAGCGCTGGTAGAGCTGCAGAAAATGGACGCCGCGATGGACGCGAAGAAGGCCATAGCCGCCGGCGTTCCGGTCAAGATCGCCGCGCTTAACGCCGCTTTCGAGGCGAAAAAAAGGTCTATGAGCGCGGCCCATGAGGCTCTTCTCGCTTTGCAGGTGAAAAAGAAGGACTCCGAGCTGAAAATAGGCGAAGCCGAAGAGGGGATCCGCAAGCACCAGCGCGAGCTGAATTTGGTGAAGGATAATAACGCTTTCAAGGCCCTGCTTAGCGAGATCGAGAACGATAAGAAGAACAAGGACGAGCTCGAGACGGGCATCCTTTTCCTCCTGGAGGAGATAGACAAGGCTTCGGTCCAGGACAAGGCTATACGCGAGGAAGTTAAGAAGATAGAAGAGACGATGCGCGGCGAGGTCGCGGCGCTCGAGGCTACGGCTAAAGAGATAGCTGCCGGCCTTGAGACGGCGAAGGCGGAGCGGGCGGCCGCGGCGGCGGCGCTGAACCCGGACCTGCTGGAGAAATACGAGAACATCCGCGTGAACAAGAAGGGGCTGGCGGTGGCCGTGGTGCACGAGGATCCGGCTACCCCCGGAAAGTATTCCTGCGGCGGCTGCCATATGAGCCTTACGCCGCAGAAGACCCTGGATATAAAAAAGCACGATACTTTCGCGGTCTGCCAGGACTGCCGCCGCCTTATGTATCTTGAAAAAACGGTTTATCCCGAGCTGGCGCAGAACGCGCCCGCGGCGGCGACAGAGAAAAAAGATTAAAGCCTGAAGGCTACAGTTTTCAGATCGCGGATGGAGGGCCGCTCTTCCCGCAAGGGAGGGGAGGAACTTCCGAACTTCACAGGGCAGGGTGCCGGTTCAAACTTCGCAGCATAATATGTGCGGGGCATAGGCCGGGAGGCGGGGGCGAGATCCCCCGTTTACGGATAGCGCCACAGAAAATATACCGCCCCGCAAGGGGTAAGGGTGAAAAGGTGCGGTAAGAGCGCACCGCGTACGCAGAGATGCGTGCGGCAGGGCAAGCCCCTCCTGAAGCAAGGCCAAAATTGCGCTTGGACTGCCCGTCCGGCCCCCTCCGGGGGGCGGCGCAGAGTGGGCCGCAACAGATAAATGGTCCTCCAGGTCCCGCAAGGGGCTGGACAGAATTCGGGGTACAATCCGCGGTCTGAAATGTTTTTCTCGGGGAGCGTGCGCCAAGACGACCGGAACGCAAAAACGTTGTCACTGCAGTGACCGGTGCGGTCACCCGCACACCGTGCTCGCAACTCCCGCTCTCGGCCTCCGCGCTTACGCAAGCGTCGGCCTCCGAGAGGGTTTTGCTAACCCGGTCGTCTCGTCGCACGCAGCGCCCTCGTTGGTTAAGGAGACAAATATGGACTCTCTTGGACAGAAAATACCTGAGATCAAGTATTCTTCGGACGCTAATGAGATACCCTGGGATAGCGCGGTGGTGTGGACTATCATGCCGCGCGTGGGGCCGCGGGTTTATGAGTGGGTGGAGGCCCAGCATATACGCTACGTTTCCTGGACCAATGGGCTGGTCAACCTGATGCCGGAGAACAGCTCGATTCTCAGCAACTCCTGCCAGTGCATGGTCCTACCCTCCGGCTTCGTCTGGGTGGGCAAAAACGTAAAGGTCTCCTGATACTTGTGCTAAAATTATCGGGTACGGCTACGGTCAGGAAGACAGGAGGGGACCATATGTTTAAGATCCACGTTAATAAAACACTGTTGGGCCGCGGGCTTTTTCTTGGGCTTGCTTGCGTTTTGTTTTTAAGTTATTGCGCTGCGGAATTGAAAGCCGGGGTGGATAAGCCGGCGATCATAGAGCTTGTAAAGGCGCTGAACGCTCCTGATGCCGCGGCACGAGCTTCTGCCGCCGCCTCTCTGGAGAAATTGGGGCTTGAGGCAAAAAGCGCCATCCCCGATCTTACAAAGGCATTGAAAGATCCCGACAAAGATGTTCGCAGATCAGCCGTAAGAGCCCTGGCGGCTACCGGACCTGAGTCCGGGAGCGCGGTTCCTGAACTTATCAAACTCCTGGAAGATGACAGCCTTGGTGTGCGCATGCTTACCGCGGCCACTCTTGGTATCATTGGTCCGGAAGCCAAAAGCTCCGTCCCCGCGCTCAGGCGGGCATTAACAGAGGACCATCACCAGGTGCGCCTGGCGGCGATACGTTCCCTGGGCGCCATAGGCCCTGAAGCCAAAAGCGCTATCCCCGACCTTGCAAAGATTAAAGATGTCGACCCAGCTAGTGTCGCCGGGAGAGCGGCCGCCGAGGCCATAACCAAAATAAACGTCCCCGCTTTGCCGGCCGCCAAAAGTAAATAATTATCCTGTAGAAAATGTAAAAGAGCCCCTGCGTCCAATCGCATGGGCTCTTTCTCATCTTCCGGAGTTCGCTGCTCAAAACCCCCGCCAGTCTCGACATCGCAGCTCTCATAAACACGACACGCCCTTGTCGGGTTGGCCTGCTATGCTATTTGTGAATACGGGGCGGTGGGCCCTTGACTAACTGTAAACTATAGTGTACACTATGGGAACACTAAAAGATATT
>CAZUQT010000283.1:0-3576 GCA_964622585.1 uncultured Elusimicrobiaceae bacterium
GGCGCCGCCCTGGCACCAGGGGGAAGCGTAATTGCGGTTCAGGTCCACGCCTATGCTCTTGTCGGAATGGGCGCGGGTATTCTTGGTGTGCCAGCGGTACTTGCCGGTCTGGATGTCGTATTCCGCGCCGTCGGGATTGGTCAGCGGCGCTATATAAATATCGAGGGTTTCCAGGAATTTTTTCACTTCGGGCTCGCCTTTATGCGCCAGCAGGTACGAGGCCAGGCCAAGAGCCACTTCGTTAGTTAGGTGCTCCCGCGCGTGGTGGTTGCCCATAAAGAAAGCGGCTGGACGGGCGGAGGGAGCGTCGCCCTTCTCGGAGGGATTGATGCGCAGGCACCAGATATCGCGGCCTTCCAGACTTTTGCCTATGGAAAAAAGCGAGGTTTCGGCGGGATTGTCGGCCGCCAGTTTCTGCAGCAGGTCCGCAGTCTCCTTATAGTTATGGTAGACGGCGTCGGCGGCGGGAAAATCCTTGAGGTGGTTCGCCGCGTATTCCTGCATCGTCTGGCGGCTCCTGATAATAAATCCTTTTGATGCCATCTGGTCCAGGTCCCGCTTCTCGATCAGGCCGGAGACGGCGTATTTTCCTGTCTCGATGATGTCCAGGCCGGCGCCCAGCAGGGCCGTCCTGTCGTATTTGTCCCAGGCGGGGGCGGTGATCCAGTAGCGGGTATCCGACTGAAGATAATCAAGGGAAGCCCGGCTCTCCAGCGCCGGCTCGGGGGCGGCGGGAAGCTCGGCTCCCGAGCGCAGCTGGTCGAAAGGGCCGGCGGCGGCCGGGGAGCAGAGGGAGAACAAGAGGAAAGCGTGAAGTGTTTTTTTCATAGGTCCGCCTTTGTTTTAGCCTGAAAACTTCTGCTGAAGTTTTCCGCCCGCATAGCGGGCGCCCTGCGGGAGGCATACACCTCTTCGGGCCGGGCGCGCATAGCGCTGGGCCCTCAGCCCGCTCCGCGGGGAATCCTGCTGACTGCAGGATTCAGGTTAATATAGCAAACCCGCGGGGAGATGCGCCACGCTTTTTAATCGCATTTCGCGGGAATAATGTTATAATTTATTTGGCGTACGAAAGAGGAAGTTCGGAGGCATTTTGAAACGCACCGCGCTATTGCTCGTGTTTGCCTTTGCCGCCCAGGGTTTTCTGCCCGGCCGTCTGCCGGCGCAGAGCCTGCCCAGTTTAGAAGATTTCCTGTCCGGCCTGCCCGGACAGGCGGTTCCGTCGCCTTTCCCCCCTCTTCGCGCCCAGCAGTATCTTGCGCCTGCCGCCGGGTTGAACGGAGAACAGCTTTTCCAGTTCCTGCACAAAGCTACCGAGATGCCGGACGGCCGCGGCGGCAAGGATTACCTCAACGCTAAAAAATTCATGTTCTCCTCGGCCGATAATACCGGCTGCGGCGGCGGCCCCGGCGTGACCTGCCTTTATTCGCAGGTCTGCGTAAAGGGCGCAAGCGAGCACGGCGAGGATTATAAGGAGCCGGGCGACGCCAACGGCGACGGCACGAATGATTCCGGCGGAATGAACGCCGAACATTCCTGGCCCCAGGGTTTCTTCAACCAGGCCGCGCCGATGAAGTCAGACCTGCATCATATTTTCCCCACTTTCATCACCCCTAACAACACGCGGGGCTCCGTGCCTTTCGGCCCTGTGGCCCGCCCGCAATACCAGACCGCCAACGGAACCAAATTCGACGGCGGAGAATTCGAACCGGCCGACCATGTAAAAGGCGATATAGCCAGGGCGATACTTTATTTCGTAGTCCGCTACTATGACCGGAACATCAGGGACGGGATGAGCTATAAGGATTTCTGGACCAGCCGCGTTCCGATGTTCCTTGACTGGAACAGGCAGGACCCGCCCGACGCGGCGGAGATCCGCCGCAACGACCTTATCGCTAATTTTCAGGGCAACCGGAATCCTTTCGTGGACGATACGACGCTGGCCGCGCGGGTCGGGCTTCAGACTTTCCAGTCGCATTGACCTCCGAGAGAGAAAGAAAAAGCCCCGCGTCGCGGGGCTTTCTTTTTTATATGGGAAAGGCTAAGGCTTTACCGGGATAAGGCGGGCTTTGCCCGCGATCACGGCCAGGTTGAGGCGCACGATGTCGGAGGCGTAATCCATGGAAAGAGATTCCAGCTTGTCGCAGGCCTGGTGGTAGCAGGGAGTGTGGTCCTCCCAATGTTCTATTGAGAGATAGGTAGGTATGCCTGCTTCAAGGAAAGGCACGTGGTCGCTGCCCCAGGCCGGCATCGCGATGTGCGGCTGGAGCTTTGTATAAAGCCTGGCCTGCGATCCCACCCAGTCGGCGTGGGAGGAGAATTCCTTGTTGGTCTCTATTTCTATTATCCCGTCGCGGTTCCAGGCTATCATATCCATGTTTATGGCCCAGGCTACGCGGGCCAGCTCGCCGGAGGCTTTCATCTTCCTGGCGCAGGCGTAGCTGCCGGTCATCTCGTTCTCTTCCCCGTTAGCGGTAACGAAGACCAGGTCGTGGTCCGAAGTATAGGAGCTCAGCACCCTGGCCATCTCAAGCACGCCCGCCGCGCCGGAAGCGTTATCGTCGGCCCCGGCGTTCTCATGGCCCACGGAATCCATATGCCCTATCACGAGAATAATTTTTGCGCCGGGCTGAGCCGCTTTGCGGCGCGCCACTATATTGCATTCTTTGTCGGCCTTGCGGTCTTTGTAGCACTGGCGCTCTACGGCGTAGCCCATGTCTTTGAAGGCGGCGGCGATGTAATCCATGGCCAGCCGGTTGCCGGACGCCGCCGAGGCGTCAAGCTGGGCGGCGCTGCGCTTGCCGGTCATGGTTATGCCTTCAGTGTACCCCATAAGGCGGCGTCCGTCCACTTTTGAAGTGAGCGCAAGCACGGCGGGATCGGCGGCTTTCTGTTCCCCTTTCGCTGCCGGTCCGTTATAAACCTCGCCCGGCGAAACCGGGCGCAGCTTGGCGGCCAGTTCAGGGTCAAGGCCCGCGAATGGAACGGAGAGTTTCACCAGGCGCGTGCGGCCGACCGAATAAACAGTGGTCGAGAAAGCCGAGATCTTTTCCAGGAAGGCCGGGTCCTGGGAGAGCAGCAGGTAAGAGGAGCCGGAGGCTGCAGGGGTCTGGGCGAAAAGAGGCGCGAGGGCGCCGGTCAGGAGAAGGCAGATAAGAGCGGAAAAGCGGGGTGAAGTTCTCACATTTAGATTATAGAGGAAAGTCCGGATATGGTCAAGGGACTTTGGGGCCGGATAGGATTAAGGAATGAAGATCTTATCCGGGCTGGACAAGAGGGTGGAACTCGCTTCGCGAATTCCACGTGAACCAGGGAAGTTGGTTTAAGATTACCCCGCCCGCCGGGTACAATTTAAAAAACCCCCATTCGGGGGTTTTTTAAATTGTGCTCGCCGGGCTGGACTTGAACCAGCAACCCTTCGGTTAACAGCCGAATGCTCCACCATTGAGCTACCGGCGAATATAACAGGAACAATTATACTAAATTTTTATAAAAGCAATAAGCCAAAAGCCCCTTGACCGGCATCAACCTTTCCTTTATAATTTACTTTTTACCAAGCCGCTTCACCTCGCCCCGCTT
>CAZUQT010000284.1:0-3544 GCA_964622585.1 uncultured Elusimicrobiaceae bacterium
ATCATGATCAGCCGCGGGCCGCGCCCCACGAGCCCGGTCGCGACGGGCCGGGTGGGCGCGCGGGGTGGTGGGTTGGCCCACCGGACGGCCCTCGCGTGGCACCGGCCCGGTCCAGGTGTGCGATCCACGATGGTGCGCCAACGGCCGGGCCCGTGGGCGGGGACGCGGCGGCGGCCGGAGCCTCGGTGTGGGTCGGGCGCTCGGTGGGGATTGGAGCCTCGGTGTGGGTCGGGCGCCCGGTGTGGGTCGGGCGCCCGGTGTGGATTGGAGGCCCGGTGTGGATTGGACCCCCGGGTCCGTTCCCGCCGGTGGCTCGGCGGACCCTGCGAGGAGCCCGCCGAGCGTCAGCACTCGATCGTCGGGCGGGGCGCCCTCTGGGCCGGTGGCCGGGTGCGCGGTCGAGCTGTTCGACGATCGGCCCGACCCGCTACCCGCGCCGGAGACCCGGCTGGCCTGGCCCGCCATGAACACCGGGCGTCAGGCCTGGGCCCGGCGACGCAGCGCGAACACGGTGCACGACCCGGCTAGGGCGCCGACGAGCAGAGCGGGCACCAGGGCCGGCACGCCGCCCTCGGGAGCGGTCCCGCCGCCGCCGGTGGCGATGCCGCCGGTCGGGGACTGCGCGGCGGTGCTACCGGTGCTGTCCTTCAGCGGGGTGACCTTGAGCCCGGACGGCGAGTCGATCACCAGGATGGTGTTCACCGACCCGGACCGGACGTCGATGTTCGCCTGGGTGGCGTTGGCCCCCTCCTTGATGCTGAGGTTGTAGCGGCCCTCGGGCACCGAGTTGTACTGCGAGGAGTCGCCGTAGTTCAGGCCGCTGGTCAGGGTCGGCCCACCGACCGCGGTGACCTCCACCGGAGCCTGGCCGGTGGCCGGCTCCACCACGCGCACCTGGCCGCTACCAGCGGCCGGGGCCCCCAGGGCGTCGGTCAGCCCGGGGTCTCCCGAGCCCAGCACTACGAACTGAATTTTATCAAGGAACCCCGGGGCTATCTTCAACAGGAGATCCAGGCCCTTCTGCTGGTCCAGGCGGCTCACCACGCCGGCCAGGACCAGGTCCTTGTTCTCCTCCAGGCCGAGCTCTTTCTGCAGCGCCTTCTTGGCCGCCGCCTTGCCGCGCTGGAAGCTCTTCAGCTCATAGCCGCGCTCGAGGAAAGTGTCGGTGGCCGGGTCCCATATCTCCTCGTCTATCCCGTTCAGGATGCCGAAGAGGTCGGAAGTGCGGTGCTTGAGGACCCCCTCCATCCCGTGCCCGAATTCCGGGCGGTACTGGATCTCGCTGGCGTAGGTGGGGCTTACGGTCGTGACCAGATCGGCGAAAGAGAGGGCGGCCTTCATGTAATTTATCCCGCCGTAATACTCCAGGCGCTCGGGCGTGAAATCCTGCCAGGAAAAGCCGGCCTTAAGGAGGGTTTCCTTCGGGAACATCCCCTGGTAGGCGATATTATGGATAGTGAAGACCGAGGCGGTCTTGGCGTAAAAAGAGTCTATGCGGTAAAGAGTGCGCAGGTAGGCGGGCACCAGGCCGGTCTGCCAGTCGTGGCAGTGGATGATGTCGGGCTTGAAGCCGATGAACTTCGCGCCCTCCAGCACGGCGCGCGAGAAAAAGAGGAACCGCTCGTCGTTATCCTCGAAGTCGCCGCCCGCGGTGCGGTACATGCCGGGCCGGTCGAAATATTTAGGGTTCTCTATGAAATAGACGGCCACTTTGCCCCACTGCACGCGGCTCATGGTGGCGGTCTCCACCCGGTTGCCCACCGGGATCAGGAAGCTGCCGCCGGCGGCCTTGAGCGAAAAAGCCCCGCCGCCCACGTTGCGGTAGCGCGGCAGGAAGAGCACGACCTCCGTGCCCTCGGCCCTGGAAAACACCTGCGACAGGGCCCCGGTCACGTCGGCCAGGCCGCCTGTCTTGCAGAACGGGAAAGCTTCGCTCGCGGCAATAAGGATCTTCATGGTTCTCCTCTAGATCTTGTACTTCTTCCCTGAATTTAAAATCCTGGCGGCCTCTTCCGGGGAGACCGTATTGATATAAAAACCGGTGCCCCACTCGAAGCCGGCCACGCGCGTGAGCTTGGGCGTTATCTCGATATGCCAGTGGTAATGCGGCGCCTCCGGCTCCTGCACCGGCATAGTGTGCACGATAAGGTTGTAGGACAGGTCCGGCAGGGAAACCGCGAGCTTGCTTATCGCGGCCTTGAGCACGTCGGCCAGCGCCGGGGCCTCGGTCTCCGGCATGTCCTCAAAATGGCTCAAATGTTTTTTCGGCAGTATCAGGATCTCGAAAGAAAAGCAGCTCGCGTAGGGGGTCACGGCGAGGAAAGCGGAATTCTCCGCGACCACGCGCTTTTTAAAAGAAAGCTCCGCCGCCGCCATGTCGCAGTATACGCAGGTTCCGCGCTCTTTATGATAAGCCGCCGCGCCGTCCAGCTCCTGGGTCACCCGCAGCGGGGCCATGGGCATGGCTATGATCTGCGAATGCGGGTGCAGCAGGCTGGCGCCGGCATTGCGCCCGTGGTTCTTGAAGATCAGAACGTGCTTTATGCGCGGGTCTTTTTTTATCTCTTTGACCCGCAGCGCGAAAGTTTTAACCACGTCCGACACTGCTTCGCCGGGCAACTCCTCCAGCGGGCGGCCGTGCTCCGGGGTTTCGATGACCACCTCGTGAACGCCCAGGGCGTCCATGCTGGTATAGATCCCCTCGCTGCGGCCGCCGGGGGAACCTGCCGGGACCAGCGCCGGGTACTTATTGCTGACCACGCGCAGGCGCCAGCCGTCCTTGCCGGGCAGGGAGTAAAGGGTAGGCGGGGTGAGGTTCTCGTTGCCGGCGCAGAAAGGACAGGCGTAGCCGGCCTCTTCGCCGGCGGCAAGGAACTCGTTGGGGCGCAGACCGCGCTCCGAGGCCATTATTACCCAGCGGCCGAAAACCGGATCTTTTCTAATTTCAGGCATTAGTGATGTTCAGAGATAAAAAATCAGCCTCGAAAACTCTACTCGGGCTTCTCGCCGGACTCGTCCGCGGGCTCCCCGGGGACCGCCGCTTCCACGGCAGGTTCCTCCGCGGCCGGGGCGGGCTGTTCAGCCGCTGGCTCGCCGGCTTCGGGAGCGGTTTCGACCGCTTCCTGCGCGGCGCCTTCGCCGGCATAGTCCTCTCCCTGCGCGGGATCGGCTGGAGGGGCGCCCTCGGCTACCGGCTCCGGCTCGGGGATCGATTCCTGTTCTATAAGTTCGATAGCCGTAGCCTGGGCCGCGTCAGCCATGTTCTCGATGTTGAAGCTTTCAAGCTTGGGCATATCGTCCAGGGAATTAAGCCCGAACTGGCGCAGGAATTCGCTGGTGGTCCCGTAAAGTATGGGGCGGCCGATGCTCTCGCGGCGGCCGACCACCGTGATAAGCCTGCGCTGCGTCAGGGTTTCCAGCGGGCCTATGACTTCCACGCCGCGGATCGCTTCGATCTCGGCGCGGGTGAGCGGCTGCTTGTAGGCGATTATGCAGAGGGTCTCCAGCGCGGCCTGCGTCAGGCGCACCGTCATCTTGTTCTGGA
>CAZUQT010000285.1:0-3511 GCA_964622585.1 uncultured Elusimicrobiaceae bacterium
CGGCCGTGCTCGAGATCCTGAAGTGGAACGGCGGCGGGGCCAACGGCTCCGGCGTTACGCTTTCCAATATCGACTGGAAGGGGAATATCCACCCGGACCAGTTCTGGCAGGACCTGACCATAGCGAATATCCGCCAGACCCCCTTCAGCAAAGTCTGGGGGGAGGGGAAGCACCCCGTGCTGGCCGGCCTCAGGAACCGCCTTCCTTTATTAAAGGGCCGCTGCGGGACCTGCGCCTGGAAAGACGTCTGCGGCGGCGGTTTCCGCGTGCGCGCCCTGCGGGCCACCGGCGATATGTGGGAGGCCGATCCTGCCTGCTACCTTACCGACGAGGAAATTTCGGCGAAGCCGTAGTTTAACGCACAACAGGAGAATTTTTATGAAAATCATGACCCCGAAATGCAAATGCGAGACCTTCGACGCGGCGAAGTGCAAGTGCCCGATGCTGAAAATGCCCGTTTTCGCCGGCGTGCCGGACTCGGTATGGGAAGGCTTCTGTAAGAAACGCATCACCAATGATTATCACAAAGGAAATATTATTTTTTACGAAGGCAATAAGCCTTTCGGCGTGTATTTCCTCTGCAGCGGCCGGGTCAAGATAATCCGGACGGACGCCGGGCTCCACTCCAGCATCCCGCGCGTCGTAGAGGCTCCCAATCTCCTCGGGGACCGCGCTTTCCTGGCCGGCGAAGCCTATCTCGGCACCGGCGAGGCGCTGGAAGACTGCCGGATCTGCTTTATCGACGGGGCCTATTTCGAGAAGCTTTTCCTCGAGATCCCGCAGGTCTGCCGCTCCATCGTGAGGCGCCTTGCCCAGGAACTGGGCCACGCCGAGGAGCAGCTGCTCGATTTCGGCTTCAAGACGGTCAGGGGCCGCCTGGCGAAGTACATCTTCGAAAAGACCGTCGCCAAGGGCTCCAATAATATCCAGTTCCCCGAGAGCAGGGGGGACCTGGCGAAAATACTTGGAACTTCTCCCGAAGTTCTCTGCCGCCTGCTCGCCGAGTTCCGCAAGAAAGGCTGGATAACCGTCACCGGGCGGGACGTAGCGGTCAAGGACAAACCCCGGCTGGAGCAGGTTTCCCGCCGTTAAGTCCCGGAATAAATACTATCTCTAAAAAATAAGGCTATTGTATAATGTCAACGCAATGGTTGCTATAAATCAATATGATTGTTGTCTTTGGTTGTATACTGATTCGCATGTTTTTTTTGTACTCTTATCTAGTAATGTCGGTTTAAAGCGGTGAAAAATAGCTTCAGCCGAGGTTAGTGAAAGATTTCAGCGCAGTGAATCACGCCGGAGCTGAGTTTGGAAATTACGGAGGTTAAATGAAACTGAAGAAATTAAGCTGGATAGCGGCCCTCGCCCTCGTCGTTCCTTTCAAGACGGCTTCGGCTGAAACCGCGACCCTCGTCGGGTCCGATACCTGCATAGCCTGCCACTCTGAGCAGGCCGCGAGCTACAAAAACTCCTTACACGGAAAGAAAATCTCCGTTACCAATAAAGTGGCAGCCGACAAGACCTGCGAGACCTGCCATGGCGCCGGCTCTCTTCACGCGGCTGCCGCGGGCGACAAGACCAATGCGGGCTTCGCCACGATAAAGAACCCTTCCAAGCTGAAGGGTTCCGCTGCCTCCGCCACCTGCTTCGCCTGCCACAACCAGAAAGAAGTCATGCTCTGGGACACCGGCACGCACGCGGCCAAGGGCCTTACCTGCAATACCTGCCACAGCGTGCACAACGGCAACGGGCCCAAAAACCTTAAGAAGAGCGAAGGCGAGACCTGCTACCAGTGCCATCAGAACAAAAAAGCCGAGATGAGCCTCCCCTCCCACCACCCTGTCCAGGAAGGCAAGATGACCTGCAATGGCTGCCATAACCCCCACGGCGGAACCAAAGGCAACCTTAAGGCCGAGACCGTGAACGAAACCTGCTACAAATGTCATTCCGACAAAGCCGGCCCTTTCGCTTACGAGCATGCCCCTGTCACCGAGAACTGCGGAACCTGCCACAAGCCCCACGGCTCCGCCAACCAGAACCTGCTCAAGCAGGCCCAGCCTTACCTGTGCCTGCGCTGCCACAAGAGCGAGCACAGCATTCCCGCGACCAGCCGCACTACCGGCCGCGTTGTCACGAAACTCGTATCAGACCTTATAAAGCGCAACTGCGGAGACTGCCACAAGGACCTGCACGGCTCCGATACCAGCGGCGGCTTCGGACATTAATAGCGGCAAACAGAATAAAATAGGAGAATATATAATGCGTAATTTAATAACAATGCTTATACTGGCGATAACCGCCTCTCCGCTGATGTCGCAGGACTTCAGCGCGGATGCGACCGTTAATGCCCTACTGATAGGTCAGAAAGGCAATATGGGCCTGGTGCGGGAATACGACGGCCGCAAAGCCGATCTTGAGAACGCCGGCTCCGTTGACTTCAACGCCGCCGCTACCGGGACGAAGTCCTACCTGGACCTTTCCGTCCTCGGCCTGAACAGCGGCGAAGGCAGCGCTTACTTCGACCTTACCCTGGGCGCCCTGAGCATAAAGGGCTCCGAGACCACCCTGGTCCACCGCCAGCCCTGGATAAAGACCGGCATGCTGACCAAGAACAGCACCTGGTTCCTTAATCAGAACGAGATGCCTACGGATGAATTCTTGGTCAACAGGATCGCTACTTTCAACGCCACCACCGCTGACGTGATGTCCGAGTCCTTCAAGCGGACAGAAAGCGACCTCCGGGTCGCCTATACCAAGGGCGATTACGGCGTGCACGCCAATGTCTGGGAAGAGAAAGAGCAGGGCGATATGGCTTCCAGGTCTTCCTCCAGGGTAATGCAGACGTACATAGACAGGGCCCTGAAGCAGATCAACATCGGCTTCGACGCCAAGCTCGGCAACGGCGCCATGGCCTACGACTACACCAAGGGCGAATTCGAAGATAATGCCGCCCCGGTCGTAATCTCGACTTATGCTTCTTTCTACTGGCAGGAGGCGCGTGCCCCCAACCACGAGATGGACATGCGCAGCCTTGCATTCCGCGTACAGCCCGTGAAAGGCTATAACGTGACCGGCAGCCTGGCTTCCCGCAACCGCGAGAGCCTTAATAGCGGCTATAAACTGGGTTCCTATATAGCCACCCTGGCGGCCTCTCACAACTTCGGCGACAAGGTCCATGTGACCGTAAAAGGTTACGGCCGCACTGAGCAGATCGAAGAGAGCGAGTCCTATAATTTCCTGTACTCCAGGACCAACGGCAGGATGACGTACCGGCACGGCGAGGAAGGCCATATCGACAGGGCTAATTTCACCGGCGAGCTGCTGGCGAATTACAGCCCCAACGATAAAATGAGCTTCAATCTGGGCTATAAGCTGGACAATAACTACCGCCGCCACGCCGGAACCGAACTGTTCACCGCCTCCCAGACCTACCAGGACGGCGGTTTTGTGGCCGCTAACACCCAGTGGAACGCAATTGCCAAGCAGAACACGATGAACGTCTACACCGGCG
>CAZUQT010000286.1:0-3506 GCA_964622585.1 uncultured Elusimicrobiaceae bacterium
TCGACGTCATGGAGCGCGGCGACCACTCCCATATCGATCTGAAGGAAGGGAAAGCCCTTGATAACGGCTATTCGCTCAATATCGCCGATATCTGCCCGGTGGGGGCATGGACCTCGCGCGACTTCCGCTTCAAGCAGCGCGTCTGGTTCCTCAAGAAAACTCCTACGATCTGTCTCGGCTGCGCTACCGGCTGCCTTACAGAGGCGCATCACAACGAAAACACCATCTACAGGACGGTACCGCTCCCCAACCCTGAAACCAATACCTGGCTCTGCGACCACGGCCGCCTGGCCTACAAAGCAGTACAGGGCGGGGACAGGCTTGTGAAAGGCGTGATCAAGAACGGTTTGATATATTTTGAACCCGCCCTGCGCGAAGTCGCGGCGCGCATAGACGAAGCCCGCGGGGCCGGAGCGGTGGCCGTCCTCGGCTCGCCCTGGCTTTCCATAGAGGATAACGCCGCCCTCGCCCGCCTGGCCAAAGACGCGCTGAAGACGGAGAATTATTGTTTTGACTTCGCTTCCGAGCAGGGGATAAAGGACGGAATACTTATCAACAAGGACCCCGCCCCCAACACCAACGGCGTGCAGCTCGTCAAGGCGGCCCACGGCGGAATATCCCGGGCGGAGCTCTCCAGCCGCATCGCGGCCGGGAAGATCAAGGTAGTGCTGGCGGAAGCCCGCGCGGCCGGACTTATGAAAGACGCCCTTAAAGCCGCGGAAATCCGGCTTATAGTTTTTGCCGTGAACAGGGGTGAGATCCCGGCGGGAACCTACGCCACACAGCCTTACGCCTCCTATTTCGAAACCCCCGGGACTTTCGTGAACTACCAGGGGCTGCGCCGCCGCACCACGCCTCCTGTGGAAGCCCCGGAGGGCGTAAAGCCCCTTTGGGCCGTAGTGAACAAGCTGGCCGCCTACAGCGGCTCCTCGCTGAGGCTGGATTCGGACGAAGACGCTTTAAAAGGCATAGATCTTAAATGATGGAATTTTTCGAGGCTAACAAGGACATCCTGCTCTTCACCGGCGCCGCCGCCGTGAAAGTGCTGGCTTTCCTCGGCGCCGTAATGGGCTTTACCGCCCTGATGACCCTGGCCGAGCGCAAAGTAAGCGCGCTTATGCAGGACCGCATCGGTCCCAACCGCGCCTCCGTCTTCGGCTTCGCTTTCAACGGCCTTTTCCAGCCCGTCGCCGACGCGATAAAGATGATACTGAAGGAAGATTTCGTGCCCGGCCGCGCCGAGAAGCTCCTTTTCACGCTGGCGCCCTTCTTCGCGCTGGTCCCCGTGCTGGCCCTGTTCGCGGTGATCCCTTTCGGCGACTACGTGATGGTTTACGGCTACCAGCTGGAACTGCAGATAGCCGACCTGCCGCTCGGACTTTTTTTCGTGCTGGCCCTGTCGGGACTGGCCATCTACGGCGTCTTCCTCGGCGGCTGGGCTTCGAAGAATAATTTCGCTCTTCTCGGCGGCCTGCGCGGCGCGGCGCAAATGGTGTCCTACGAAGTGGTGCTGGGCCTGACCCTCGTCGGGCTTATGATGATCTACGGCTCCGCCAGCCTCCAGGACATGGTGCGGGCCCAGGGCAGGCTGCTGTTCGGCTTCATCCCGGCCTGGGGCGTGGTCTGCCAGCCTTTCGCCTTCATACTCTTCCTGATCGCCTCCACCGCCGAGAACAAGCGCACCCCTTTCGACCTCGTGGAGGGCGAGTCGGAGATCATAGGCTATTTCATGGAGTACAGTTCAATGCGCTTCGCGGCTTTTATGTTCGCGGAATTCATCGAGATAGTCCTGATCTCGATGCTGATCGCAACTCTTTTCTTCGGCGGCTGGCAGGTTCCCTACCTCTATGAGACCGGCTTTATGTTCCCCGGCGGGGCCGAGCTTCCGCTCAACCATTACCTGGTCTCCGCGATGCAGGTAGGCTCCTTTACCGTCAAGACCGTTTTCTTCTGCTGGTTCTCGCTGATAGTGCGCTGGACCCTGCCGCGCTTCCGCTTCGACCAGATGATGAGCCTGTGCTGGAAGGCCCTGCTGCCGCTGGCCCTGCTGAATATTTTATTAACCGGCGCCGCAATGACGTTTTTAGGAAAGCTATGATAAGCGTAAAGAAAGTCAACAATAAGCCGCTTAACCTCCTTGAGAAGATCTATCTCTGGGAAATAGCCCGCGGCCTTTCCGTCACCATACGCCATTTCTTCGCCAACCTTTTCAACCCCGGTAACATCCTGACCGTGCCTTATCCGGAAAAAACCATACCCCTGCCCGGCAATGCCAGGTTCCGCACCCGCCACCGCCTGAAGGTGCGCTCCGACGGTTCCCCGAAGTGCGTAGCCTGCTTCATGTGCCAGACCGCCTGCCCGGCATACTGCATACGCATCGAGGCCGCGGAATACACGGAGAATACCGTGGAGAAATATCCGGCCGTTTTCGACATCGACCTCTCGCGCTGCGTCATGTGCGGGATGTGCGTCGAGGCCTGCCCCGAGGACGCTATCGCCATGGATACGGAAGAGCTCACCGGCGGCGCGCTGAACCGGGGAGAACTCCTCATGACGAAGGACGGCCTGCTCAGGAACCTGCCGGGCGAGCCTTCCCGCAAAGGCGCGGCGAACCGCCTAGCGAATGAATATTTAAGATCGCGGGGGGAAGAATGATACTGAACGCGGCCTTCTACCTTTTCTCCGGCCTGGCCGCGCTGGCCACGCTGCTTATGATCTTCCAGCGCGACCCTGTAAAGGCCGCCATGCTTATGCTGGCCGCGCTCCTCTCCACCGCCGGGATCTATCTCGTGCTCAGCGCCCAGCTGCTGGCCGCGCTGCAGATAATACTTTACGCCGGCGCCATCATGACCCTTTTCATCGTGGCCCTTACCGCGACCCCAGCGGCCTGGCGCGACAAGCCCGGCAGGGGCAGCTTTATGAAAGTCCTCGGCCTGGCCGCCGCCGCCGTAATTCTCATGGAGCTGCTCAAAGTCTCCACCGCGCTTAAAGCCGTTACGGTCTCCCCCGAATTTTCGGAAACCGGAACGCTCGACCTGGCCGCCGCCCTCTTCGGCCGCTTCGCCTTCCAGTTCGAGCTGCTGTCCCTCGTGATACTGGCGGCCATAGTGGCGGCGGTCGCGCTGACGGCGAAGAGGAGGACCGCCCAATGAGCGCCTACGCCATGGCCTCAGCCGCCTTCGTGCTGTTCTCGCTCGCCGCGGCCGGCTTCCTTACCTGCGGCAGCCTCGTGCGGATGCTGATGTTCCTGGAGCTGATGCTCAACGCCGCCAACATAGCCCTGGTCGCCCTCGGCCCCGAAACAGTTTCGCAGGCTTATGCCGTAATGCTGTTCGCCATCGCCGCCGCCGAGGCGGGGATCGGCCTGGCCCTGATCATAACGCTGGCCTCCGTCTTCAGGACGCTCGAAGCCGAGAACATTAAGGAATTGAAAGGCTAGCACGGGAATTTTAAAGACATGGAAGGAAACTACTACCCTCTGCTGAAATGGATACTCCTGGCCCCGC
>CAZUQT010000287.1:0-3487 GCA_964622585.1 uncultured Elusimicrobiaceae bacterium
TGCCGGGTTTGGCGGCCGCCTGGGTCTGCACGCCGCCACTCCGGTCCAGGGCGGCGACGTCCGCAGCATAGAGACCCTTACGGGCATCCCAATGAACCAGGTGACGCACCCGGAAGTACCGGCGGAAACCCTCTGGGGCTACGACCACGCTGCAGGCGGCCGCGGCTGGAACCAGCGCTCCGCGCGCAGGCCCGGCGGCGGCGGCCCAAGGCGCCGCAGATAAGATCCTGAAGCCTGGAATAAGAAAGGGCCGCCTCCGAGGGCGGCCCTTCTTTTTTGCGCCGGCGCGGCTCAGTCCTTCTGCATAAAGAGCTTCTCGAACTCGGCTTTATACGGGCTTACGTATTCCGGCGCGGTGGTAAAGATAGTATTCTCCGTATTGCTGGTCTCGGCCGTAACGGTCCAGTTGAAAGAGCCGTTTATCAGCAGGCGGCCGTCGAGCACCGCGAACTTGTTGTGCATCTGTCCCTTCTCCAGGCGCCCGTTCTTGAAGCGCATTTCCATGCGCGAGGTTTTGGCCTCCTGCGCGAACGGGAATTTCTGGCCGATGAAAAGCATCAATTTTACCCTGACGCCGCGGGCCGCCGCGCGCTTCAGAGCTTCCATGATATTGACGGAGGTGAAGGTGAACATGGCCACGTCGGCCTCGGAGCGGGCCGCGTCGATGGCCTTCACTATCGCGGCCTCGGTACCGCCGCGCGGCGAGAAAGCGTAGTCAGGCAGCAGCGTCCCGTTAAAATTAACGTCGGGAGTAGGGTCGGAGGGGGGGGCGGAGGGCTTCGCCGCCGCCGCCTCGGGCTGGCCTGCCGGCTTCGCCTGCGCCCACATCCAGTCGAAGTTCCTTCCATAGCCGGACACGATATCCTGGTCCGCCGTGAACATTATGTTCTCGTAGCTGAAGGTCTCGGCGAACCCGCTCCAGTTGGCGGAGCCGGTCTGGAGCAGGGTGCCGTCGAAAAGGGCGTATTTGCAGTGCATCGCGCCGGTGCCGCCGCGGCCGTTCATGGCGCGGGTCTCTATCCCGGAATCTATAACCGACTGGATCTGCTTGCCGGCCAGGGGATAGACGTGAGCGGCGTCGAAGAGCACGCGGACCTTGACGCCGCGGGCCCTGGCTTTGACCAGCGCCTCTACCGCGCCGTCTATCTGCAGATTGTAAAGCGCCACGTCCAGCGTCCGCCTGGTGCGGCCGATCGCCTCCACCAGAGGCTTGGCCAGCGCCTCCTCCTCGGTAAAAATATAGGCGGGAAGGCCGCTCCAGTCATAGCCGCGGTCCCCCGCGTAGAACGGGAACGGCACGGCTGGCGCCGCGGCGGAAGGCAGGGTTTTCGATGTTAAATTTTCAAGTCCGGCGGACCCGGCCGAAAAAGCCGAAGGAACCGCAAGCAGGAGCAGCAGCAGGGAATTAAATATATTTCTCACGCGAAACCTCCGGCAACGCTGGGATAGTTATAGTTTAGCGCCTTGAAGTATTTTCCATAAGGGGCTTTAGCCCCATGCCCGGCAAGTTTTTGGGCCCAGGCCGGCCTGGGGCCTTGGACCGGTGGCGGCCCGCTCCCATTTCTGTATAATATAGTCGCGATGAAAAATCCGGAAGAGATAATCGTCCGTAAAGTGGAGCATGAGGACGCGGCCTGGAAGGCCCGTTTCCTTGCTTTTTTTTCCGGCTGCGACATTAAAAAAGTAGGCAGGAAGGCCCACACCTATTTCGCCGCCTACTCCGGAGAGGAGATAGTCGGGCACAGCGTTGTTTATTTCGAAAATGGCCGCTGGGTGATGGACGGGCTGAGAGTGAACCCGGAGTTCCGCGAAATGGGCCTGGCCAAACGCCTTACGGAAGCCCGCTTGCGCCATACTATCGAGCAGGGCGCCAAAGAGATCTGGTACGCCTGCGAAGACGGCAATCTTGTAACCATCTGCTGCCACCTGCGCTACGGTTTTGAGAAGGTCTGCCCCCACAACCACCATTGCAACGCCGCCACGGCGCACTGGTACCGCCTTAAAGTAACCCCGGCCTTGTTTAAAAAATTCCCCGTCCTCAAACTCTGAACCAGGCCGTCATTCCGAGCCGTAGGCTTCCTGTTTCTCCAGCGCGACGGTGACGGAGCGCGCTTTCACGAACTTGAGGTATTCTTTTGCCTGGTCGCTCAGGATCCCCATCGAGACCTCGACGGTCTCTCCGGGCCCAAGCTGCTCGCTGTGGGCGTAGGGGCGGGTCCAGATCACCGCCCCGGCTTCGTTCTTAAAGATCAGGTTGCCGTTGAAAGCGTAAAGGCGGCGGGCGGTAAGATTTTCAAATTCCAGGAAGAGCTTTATCCCCAGCTTCGCCTTGCCGACCACCTGTTTTTTGCCCTTGAAATAAACCGCTATCGGGTTCGCGGGCTCCTTCTGCTGCGGGGCGGCCGCCGGCTGCGCCGCCCCGGTCTCGAGGCGTGTCACGCGCTTTTCGACTTTTGCCACGCGCTTCTCCACCCCGGTCAGGCGCTTCTCCACCTTGTCCTGCGCGGAGGACATGCCGGGGGAAATAAAAAGGACGGCCAGAAGCAGTAATCTCATCTCGGTAATTATACTACTGTGCACGCCAGCCTATATATGGGATAATTGTATATGACCGAAACAAATCAAACGCCAGCCGCCGGCTTCTACGGCCTGGGGATAGCCCCTAAATTGCTCGAAGCTCTAGACAAACTCAAGTTCACTACCCCGACCCCCATACAGCAGAAGGCCATTCCCGTCGCCTCCGAGGGGAACGATATGGTGGGCATAGCCCAGACAGGTACAGGCAAGACGATAGCCTTCGCCATCCCTATGATACAGCGCCTCGCCGCCAAGGAGGGGAAAGGCCTCGTCCTCGTCCCGACCCGCGAACTCGCCCTGCAGGTGGCCGAAGTGGTAAAGCAGTTCGCCCCCCTGATGGGGATGCAGACCGCGGTGATCATAGGCGGAGAAAGCCTGGGCCGCCAGCGCCAGGAACTGTTCCGCCGCCCCCGCATCATAATCGCCACGCCCGGCCGGCTGATAGACCATATGACCCAGCGCAACGTCATAATGTCCGACGTCCGCGTCCTGGTGCTCGACGAAGCCGACAGGATGTTCGACATGGGCTTCGCCCCGCAGATAAACAGGATCATAGCCGCGCTGCCCAAAGAGCGCCAGACCATGCTCTTCTCGGCCACCATGCCGGAAGAGATCATGAAGCTGGCCTCCGCCCACATGAACCTGCCCACCCGCATCGAAGGGGCCCGCTCCGGCACCGTGGCGGAGAAGGTGGAGCAGGAGCTCTTCATCGTAAGCCGCGGCGACAAACTCCCGCTGCTGGCGAAGATCCTGGACAAGTACTGGGGCAGCGTCCTCCTTTTCGTGCGCACCAAGCATAACGCGAGGAAGATAGCCAAGGAGCTGCGCGATATAAAGCACAGCGCCGCCGAGATCCATTCCAACCGCTCGCTCGCCCAGCGCAGGGAAGCCCTGGAAGGTTTCAAGGCGG
>CAZUQT010000288.1:0-3456 GCA_964622585.1 uncultured Elusimicrobiaceae bacterium
AGCGTGCAGGTGCAGACCAACGGCCGCCGCTTCGCCTATTACGATTACTGCCTCGAACTTAAAAATGCCGGCGTGACCGAGATGGGGCCCTCCCTGCACGGCTCCACGCCGGAGATCCACGAAAAACTTACTCGGGCCAAAGGCAGTTTTAAAGAAGTGGTCAGCGGCATCCTTAACTGCAAGAAGCTCGGCATGTACGTGCTGACCAATTCCGTCATCACTTCGGTGAACTATAAAGACCTCCCCGGGCTGGCGAAGCTGCTGGTGCGGCTCAAGGTCAACCAGTTCCAGTTCGCTTATGTCCACCTGGTCGGCTCCGCCTGGGAAAACCGGAAGACGCTCGCGCCCAAAAAAACCGCGGTGATGCCTTATTTGAAAAAGGCGCTTGACGTCGGCCGCGAAGGCGGCGTGGCCGGCTATACGGAGGCGATCCCTTTCTGCCTGATGAAGGGCTACGAGGACTGCGTGGCCGAGCGCGTTATTCCCGAGGGCCCGGTCTCCGACGCCGATTTTTACATAGAGAGCTACGGCGATTACCGCCGCGACGAGGGGAAGGCGAAGCGCAAAGAATGCCGCCCCTGCCGCTGGTTCAAGCTTTGCGAAGGCCCCTGGCGCGAATACCCGGGGCTCTACGGCTGGGACGAATTCAAACCGGTAAAAGGAAAAGCGCCCGCCGCTAAACGCTGATGCCCGATATCCCCTTCTGGAACAAGTGCAATAATAAATGCGTGATGTGCACCAATCTGCCCGCTTTCGCGCGGCAGCCCGGAGTTCATTACGCGCTTAAAGGCCAGATCGGGAAGCTTGAGCGCTACCTCAAGGGGCTGGGGCCGGTTTACCTTAAGAACGACGGCAGCGCCGACTTCGTCAGCCTGACCGGCGGCGAGCCGACCCTGCACCCGGATTTTTTCAAGCTTCTTTCCTATTTCAGGGCGCGCCTGCCCGGCGTGCCGATAACGCTGCTTTCAAACGGCCGCCGCTTAGCCAATGCCGGGTTCGCGGAAAAATTCCGCGCCGTGGCCAAGCCGCCTTTTTCCGTGGCGATAGCGCTGCACGGTCCTTCGGCCAGGATCCACGACGCCGTCGCCGGCGTAAAAAACAGCTTTTCCCAGACCGTCAGGGGGCTGAAGAACCTGCTTTCCGCGCCAGGAGGCCCCCGGGTGGAGGTACGGCTCGTCATCCACAAAAAAAGCGCGGCGGCCCTTCCAAAAACGCTTGAATTCCTGCTTAACACTTTCCCCGATACCTCGGCCTACAGCGTGACCGCGATACATTACGAGATAGAGGGTATGTCGCTGGCGAACCACCGGAAACTGGCCCTTAAATTGTCGGAATCGGCCGCGATATTGGGCGGCTGCCTCCCGCTTATCCGGCTTTTCAAGGATTTCCGGCTTTACCATTTCCCGCTCTGCCTGGTCCGCAAGGAGCTGCGGCCGCTCTGCTGGATAACGCTGCCCCCGGAAGACAGGGTTTACCCCGCGAAAAAATGCGGGCGCTGCGTGCTTAAGAAAAAATGCCTTGGGCTGATGCTCGAATATGAAAAGATGTTCGGGGACGCCGAGTTGAAGCCGGTGAAAAGATGAAGTATATCTCGATGCTCTTCCTCGCCGGGTTCACCGCCTGGGCCGTCTCGGTGGTAAGCAGGGATATGGCCACGCGCAAGATCACCAATGCGAGCATAGTGGACGGTTTCAGGCTGCTTGCGGCGGGGCTGGCCGTGTTCGGGCTTTATACCTGGATGGGCTACGCCGGCCGCGCGCAAAGCTTCCTCGTCGCGAACTTCTACTGGCTCTTCTGCCAGCACTTCTTCTGGTCGGCGCTGGCCGGGATAATACTCTGGTACGCCGAGGTCTGGCCAGCCGGGGACGCGAAGTTCTTCATTCTGGTCTCGGCGGCCCTGCCGCTGGCCAACCCCTACCTGAAAAATTTCCCGGCTTTCCTTTTCCTGAGCCTGCTGATAAATATTTTCGTCTCGGCCGCTCTCTGGGCCGTGGGCAGCCATATCGCCTCGGGTTTCGCCTCCGCCTCCCCGTCGGACTTTTTCTCCGAGATGTGGCAGGACGTGAAAAAGCGCCTGGCGGACATGGCCGGCGGCAAGAACATGTTCGCGATAGCCGCCGCGGCGCTGAACATCGGCTTCCTGTTCCTGCTCCAGCAGGTGCTCTCGATGGAGGCCCGCGGTTTTATAAGCCATTTCTTTTCGCGGGCGGACCTGCTTTTCTTCTTCTTGTTCATACTCTGGGACAAAGTGGGCGAAATGTTCCGCAGCCGCAACTGGACCTATATCAGCTCGGCCTGCTACCTGGCTTATTTCTTCGCCGGCTATTTTATGTTCCCCGACCGGCTCTGGCTTATGGCCGTCACGGCCGGGACCAATCTGCTGAAGCTCGGCCTGCTTCTTTTCTTCGGGCGGTTCATGCTTGAATTCCTGATGGAAAGAAAGGACACCCAGTATCTGAGCGCCGCCGAGCTGCAGCCCGGCCTCCTGCTTTCCACCAAGGCCTGCCGCTCCATCAAGGCCAACCCGGATTATACTGAGCTGTTCGAGGATTGCTTCAAGGACGGGCTGACGGAAGAGCAGGTGGCGGCGGTTAAAGAATGGATGAAGAAACTGACGGTTCCGGACCCTAAAGTGGAGGTCATTAAAGGCCGCCCCTTCGCCCTCTGGATCTTCGCCGGCGCGGCCCTCCTGCTCGTGCTGGACAGGAATATCGTGGGCTTTTTCAGATAGCATCGCATGAAAGAAGAAAAGAAACTCAAGATCGTCCTCTTTACGGGGTACGCCTGCAATAATAACTGCGCTTTCTGCATCGACGCGGATAAGCGGGCTTATCCGCAGAAGACCACGGCGGAGCTTCTGCGCGAGGTCCTGCGGGCAAAAGCCAAGGGCGCTTATATACTGGAGATCATAGGCGGCGAGGCGACGATACGCCCCGACTTCAACCGCGTCGTGGCCGCCGCGAAAAAGCTCGGCATATCCCAGGTCACCTGCGCCACCAATGGCCGGGTTTTTGCCGACCCCGCGGCCGCGCGCCGGATAATCCGCTCCGGCATCGATTCCCTGATTTTCTCGGTGCACGGGCCCGACGCCCGAACCCACGACGCGCTCACCCGCGCGCCGGGGAGTTTCGCGCAGCTGAAAAAAGGCCTGAAGAATTTGCGCGCCCTCGGTTTCGAGCGGATCAGCGGGAATACTACCGTGGTGAAGCAGAACATGGCCGGCCTGTCCGCGCTCGCCAGGTTCTATATAAAGAACCGGATACGCAACGTGGAATATATCTTCGTGGACCCGAATTACGGCGGGGCCAGGAACGATTTCGAAGGGCTCGTCCCGCGCATCTCGAAAGCCGCGCCGCATATGCGCCGCGCTCTCGCTCTCGGCCGCGCCGCCGGCCTCGACCAGTGGAAGGCCCGCTATGTGCCGCTCTGCCATTTCAAGGACTGCCTGGGCCAGAT
>CAZUQT010000289.1:0-3422 GCA_964622585.1 uncultured Elusimicrobiaceae bacterium
GGGACTTACAGCCCTTCCTGCCCTTCGCTTAAGAAAGTTTCTTGGGACAGCCCTGAGTCTAAGGGCCCAGGCCAATCTGGGTCTTTTGGCCCATGACGGGGATCAAAGTCTTTGATACACTTGGTTTGTTAGCGCCGACCTTAAGCGGCTTTTTTGCCGTTCCCTCAAGGAGGAGTCGTGAAAAGGTTAAGGTTGCTAGGCGCTGCATTCCTGTTATTCTCGTTCCTTTCTGCAAATTCCCAGGCTTCCCAAAAAATAGTTACGTTCGGCTCCGGAGCTACTGCGGGCGAGAGTCTTGCCGCATTAGAAAAATTGGACGGCAGGTTGATCAAAGACCTGCCGCTTATTAACGCGGTATTGATGGAATTCCCGGATAAAATCGCGGATTCCGCTATAATGGCCTGCCCGCATATCGGAGCATTAGAGGAAGACCAGATAATAAAATGGATAGAAGAAGCGCCGTCCAGTCTCCCCCTGTCTTATATTGATACCTTTTTAGCGGCCATAAGGTCTGGCGGATACCCGGACCTTATCCCGGCCGTCGCGGCCCCTAAAGCCGCCGTTAATCCTAAAGAGATCCAATGGGGCGTAAAAAGAGTTAACGCCCCTGCGGCCTGGGCCAAAACCACGGGCCGGGGCGTGAAAGTCGGTATTATCGATACCGGGATGGACTACACACACCCCGATCTAAAAGCGAATTATGCCGGCGGCTATAACGCACTTGACGCTTCTAAAACTCCGCTGGACGACAACGGGCATGGTACGCATGTGGCCGGTATAATAGGCGCCGCCAATGATGGAGCCGGGGTGGTTGGCGTCGCTCCCGGGGTTTCGCTTTACGCAGTAAAGGTCCTTAACGCGCAGGGCAGCGGGGCGTACTCAGGCATAGTCGACGGGATCCAGTGGGCCGTCAACAATAAAATGAACGTGGTTAATATGAGCCTGGGCAGTCCCAGCAGCAGCCCGGCTATTCAGAAAGCGGTAGAGGCGGCCTATAAGGCGGGAGTTACCCTCGTAATGGCAGCGGGAAACGACTCAGGTCCTGTGAACTACCCTGCTAAGTATCCGCAGTCCATAGCCGTGGCCGCTTCCGATTCGGGCGATAAACTCGCTAACTTCTCTTCGCGCGGGCCGGAGATCGCGCTTATCGCCCCCGGCGTCGCTATAACTTCCGCTTATATGGGCGGGACCTACAAATCCCTGTCCGGTACTTCGATGGCTTCCCCCCACGTGGCCGGCCTGGCCGCGCTGGCGGTAGCTGCGGGCGCTAAAACCCCGGCCGAGGTAAGAAAATCGCTGCAGGGCGCGACTGTCAGCATAGGTCTTCAGCCCTCCGAGCAGGGCGCCGGGCTCGTGGACGCCGGAAAACTCGTGAAATAGGTTCTATATAATTTCAAGGAAATAAAATGAAAAACATTATAGCATCACTGATCCTCCTTGGAGCGCCGATTATAGCGGCAGGCGCGGAAAAATCCGGGAACAAGGTCATCTACGGAGTTGACGACAGGCTGGATTATTATCAGGCCGCGCCGGATATGCGCAAACTTGCGGACTCGGTGGTCTCCCTCTGGAGGGCCTCGGATGTCATCCCCGACGCCGACGGCAAATCCTTTAACCTGGCCACCATTAACTACGGCGCGGCGATGGGGTTATGTCCCGGCGAACCTTTTCGCGAGCAGCCTATAGGGGCTTTCTGTTCCGGTTCGCTGGTGGGCAATAATTTGGTTATGACGGCCGGCCACTGCATAAAGGACGAGGCTGGCTGCGCGGACACTAGGTTCGTATTCGGCTTCGGGCTTAAGGCCGCCGGCGCCCAGCTTTCAGATGCGCAGGCTTTGGACGTGTATTCCTGTAAAAAAATAGTAAAACGTTATCTCAACGAGGACTATGGCACGCTGGGGCCGGATTATGCGCTGGTGGAACTGGACAGGCCGGCCGAAGGCAGGGCTCCTCTTCCAGTAAGCCGCAGCGCCGAGCTTAAGAAGGGCGATGCGATCGTAGTGATAGGTCACCCGTCCGGCCTGCCGGTCAAAGTTGCCGGCGGCGCGACAGTGCGCGATCCCTCCCCCGCCGGTTATTTTGTGGCCAACTTGGACACTTACGGCGGGAATTCCGGCTCCGCCGTCTTTAACGGCAGGACCGGGCTGATAGAGGGGATCCTGGTCAGGGGTGAAAACGATTTCGTCTATAAGGACGGCTGCAGGATATCTAACGTTGTCCCATCGGACGGCGGAAGAGGCGAAGACGTCACCAAGATCGCAGAACTTATCCCGGTCATCCCGATGATCGCGCAAACGCCCGTTATTGAAAATATGCCGGCGCCTGAACCCCCCGCGCAGGAGCCGGGCAGGGTCGAGGCGGTAGTTAAAGCTTTGATTTCAAAATAAGCGTATATAAATTCGGACATTGCAAACGGAGGAAAAAATGAAGAAACTAATAGCACTTGCGGCGCTGATCTTAGCGCCCGGGATAGTTGGGGCGGCGGATAAAACAGAGTTGAACGGACTTAGGAAAGCCGATGTGGCGGCCGTGGAAACCTCGGTACCGGCGGTCCTGCAGCAGACCGGCGTAGAGAAGATAGTCGGCGGAGTCGAGGCGGCGAAAGGCGAATTCCCTTTCATCGTCTCCCTCCAGGGCTCGTACGGCGGTCATTTCTGCGGCGGCTCGCTGATAAAGAAAGATTGGGTGCTGACAGCGGCGCATTGCGTGCCGGGCGGCATCAAAACCGTTATAGCCGGTCTCTATGACCAGAGCCAGACCCAGGGCGTTGAAAAATTCGCCGTGGACAAGGTCATACAGCACCCTGACTATAATAAGCAGCCTCAGGACTGGGACTTTGCCCTCGTTCATCTTAAAGGCGCGTCCAAGTTCACCCCTGTAGCCCTTAATAAAACAGAGCTGACAGGCAATGTGGACCTTGTCACTGCCGGCTGGGGTTATACCGAAGAGAACGGGACGATACCAAATGTTCTCAGGAAGGTGACTGTGCCGATGGTGCCTGCCGAGACCTGCTCAGCGGCTTATCCCGGCAGTATAACCGATCGTATGATCTGCGCCGGGCTGGACGCCGGCGGCAAGGACTCCTGCCAGGGCGATAGCGGCGGGCCTCTTATCGTAGGCGCCGGCACGCAGCGGGCTCTTGCAGGCGTCGTAAGCTGGGGCGAGGGCTGCGCCAGGCCGAATAAGTACGGCGTTTATTCCAAGGTCACAGCGGCGCTGGCCTGGATCAACGGCATAGTTAAATAGAGCGGTATAAAACAAAAAAACTCCCGCGGAAAGCCGCGGGAGTTTTTTTATGGTAATGAGCGCTCTATTCAGCCTTGCCGGCCTTTATTAGGTTCGGTTTATTGGTGTAACTAGGCCTTTAGCAGGGCTGTCCCAGGAAAATCCGTAAAACAAAGGGAATCCTCCGTTAATGGTAA
>CAZUQT010000290.1:0-3412 GCA_964622585.1 uncultured Elusimicrobiaceae bacterium
GGTGTGACCGGGGGTTGCGCTGTCTTTCCCGCTTACCTTGAACTTGCGGCGGGCCATAACAACTTATGCCGCTTCTACGCTTTTGTCGCGCTCGGCGACTTCAACCCGTGGCTTTACGCCTCCGGGGAGATAGAGCTTTCAATGGCGCTCAAGCGCTGGGGAGCGGCGAGGGGCCTGGACTTTAAAATAATAACCACGGCCCGGCATGTCAGTTCGGCCAGGAAATTCAGGATGTACGGCGCCGGGGAGTTCTTCCTGGAGCTCTTCAATTTCCTGCGCGGCCCTTTCAGCGCGATAAAGGACCCCGCCCGGCTTAAGATATTCTACGGAGGTAAACGATAATGGATCTTCACCGGGGACCGCTGCTCGCTTTTCTTCTTTTCTTCCCTTCCTTGGCTATGGCCGGGGGCTTTGCTGGCGAAGTCCTGTATTCCGCCGGGCGGGTCATCTCTTCACCAGCGCGCATAAGTAAAGAGGACCTACCCGCGATCGGCGCGGTGGCCGCCGGCGGCCTGGCGCTCTATTCGCTTGACGGGCAATTGAGGCACGGTTTTCTTAAGAACAGGTCCAAATTGAACGACGATATCTCCAGGAGCGCGGAGAAACTGGGCAATGGCGGCTATGACGCTGCCATCGTGGCCGCTTACGGCGGTCTGGGCCTGCTGCTTAAAAATACATACATGCAGGATACCGCGCTGCTCTCCGCCGAGTCTTTCCTCGCGGCCAATACCGCGGGCACGCTGCTCAAGTATACTGTCGGGCGCGCCAGGCCTTATACGGAGGACGGTAAGCGCCGCTTTACGCCTTTCAAATTCAAGACGGCCCGCACCTCTTTCCCGTCGGGTCATACAGTCAGCGCTTTTTCCGTGGCCTCGGTGTTCGCCGCCAGGGCGGAGTCGACGGGGGTGAAAGTCCTGGCCTATACGCTGGCTTCAAGCGTGGCTTTCCAGCGCGTTTACGCGGATAAGCACTGGGCTTCGGACGTCCTGGCCGGGGCGGCCATCGGCACGGCTGTCGGACGCTGGGTGGCCGCTAAAAAAATAAAAAGCGGCTCCCCTTCCGCTATGCTCCTGCCGGTCTATTCCTCCGGTTACGCCGGGGCGGCAGCCATCCTGAGCTTTTAATTATGAAATTACTTTTAATGCTGGCGCTAGCGACCTTTGCCCCCGGCGGCGCATTCTGCCTGGCGGCCGAAGTTAAACCGGTAGTTGTTTTTCAGCCTTCCCACCAGAGAGACACCGGCGTCAAATACAATGAAGCCCTCACCTGCGACGCCATAGTGCAGTACGCTATGAGCGAGCCGCCCCGCTTCGACGAGCATAAGGTCTGGAGCTACCCTCAGCCCGGGCTGCACCATGGCGACACCGGAACCAACACCCTTATCGCCCACACTTCCGCCCTCGAGGGCGGGAAGCTCTCCGGCTATGCCTGGGAGCTGGCCCACGCGAACGCGCTCCAGCCGCTGGTCTTTATCGGCGTGCATAATAATTCCGGAACCGGCCGGCACGCTTTGTGGGGCTATATCCACGACGGGGACCCGCTGATGGAGGAGAACCGCAGGCTTTCGAATATCCTTATCGAGGAAATAGCCCGCGCGACGGACCTGGAGAACCGCGGCACGCACCTGGACAGCACCACCGGCCGCAACGACTACCGCTGCGCCGCCACCGGCCGCCTGGGTTTTTACAGCATAGACGAGAACGTGAATATGGCCCGCTACCGGGTGCTGCTCGAGATAGGCGATATCGAGAAAAGCGGGGCCGTCCTGCTCGACGAGGAGTTCCGCAAAGCTGTGGGGGCAGCGATAAAGCGCGGTCTCGCGAAATTTCTTGCGGAGAAGCAGGTTGAAAAAAGGAAGTAAGATCGGGGCACCGAGAATCGAACTCGGAACTCATGCTCCCAAAGCACGCGTGAGAACCATTTCACCATGCCCCGATCAGGTAGCCCTTCGCAGGCGCGTCGGGCGGTCGGACGAGGTATATTTTACTATATAGCGTGCGTCGGGGGGAGTTTTCTTATAAAGGCTTCCGAGACTTTGTGCCGGCGGGTCTTTCTCACTAGTATCCTTACCTGACCGTGCTTCAGAAGTTCGCTGCCGCGCGGGTGGCGCTTCAGCTGCTTTTCCACCCAGACCGCCAGCGAGATATTTCCCGTATCCGGCTTCAGGTCCAGCCTCCGCAGGATTTCCGCCATATCGGCGCCGCCGCCGGCCATCAGTCCGCCGCCGGCCTCATAAAGATACGAGGGCAGGTGGTCGTATTCGTCCTTTATGGTTCCGACCAGCTGGGCGATTATGTCTTCCAGCGTCAGGATGCCCAGGACCTTTCCGTCCGCGCCCGTTATCACGGCCATATGGACGCTTTTCGCGATCATTTCTTCCAGCGCCCTCGGCGCCGGGGTTCCCGACGCTATCTTGTGGATGGGCCTGGTGATGCCGGCCACGTCGGGCGACTTGGCCTGCATCTTCAGGGCGTTGACGATATCCTTGAAGTTGATGTAGCCGACTATCTCTCCCGGGTTGTCGTCCCACCTGGTTACCGGGAAGCGGGTATGCAGGTCCATATGCGCGCGTATCATCGCCTCCTGGAGGGACATCGCGGCGGGAATATATGAAATGGCCGAGACGGGGATGATCAGTTCCTCCACCTTCCGCAGCGAAAGCGCCGCCGCCGAGTTCACTATCTGTTCCTCCATCCTGCCGATAAGGCTTTCATCCCTGGCCTGCGCGGCGGCCAGCCGCAGTTCCGCCAGGGCGGCCCGTTCGTCGTATTTGATTTTCGCCGGCAGCACCGCGTTGGCGCCCGTTATCATGGCCTTGATGATCAGCTCGAAGACCCGGAGCACCGGGTGCGCCAGGAGGTACAGGCCGCGGAAAAAGGGGGAGAACCTCAGAAGTATGAGCTCTTTGTTCTCGATGGCGAAAACCTTCGGGACAAGTTCCCCGAAAGTTATCGTTATCAAACTGATC
This sequence comes from uncultured Elusimicrobiaceae bacterium, assembly GCA_964622585.1. Lineage (GTDB taxonomy): Bacteria > Elusimicrobiota > Elusimicrobia > Elusimicrobiales > UBA9959 > UBA9959. Next base: position 2,969 of record CAZUQT010000290.1, read on the forward strand.
GGGATGACGAACAGAGCGAGCCCCAGCATTTCGGAATAGGCTTTCGGGATCGAGAGGTTCCTGGCCAGCGCCGGGGAGATATATTCGTTCACCGCCGCGCCGCCGGTGGCGGCCGCGATGACCCCGGCCAGGGTGATGCCGAGCTGGATAAGCGAGAGGCTCGCCTCCATCCGCTCCTTCATGAAATGGGCCGAAGCGGAGCCGGGGACGTTCTTTTCCTTTAAATGCCTTATCCTCGGCTTTGAGACCGAGGCCAGCGCCATCTCGTAAGCCGCGAAGGCGGCGTTAAAGGCGAGCATAAGGGAAATTACGATAATTTCCGCGTATAATTCGTGCAAGATCCCCCCGATATTTTGATTTCGGCCCCGAAAAATATATAATAACATTTATTCCGGGATGGTGAAACGGTATCACAGAGGACTCTGAATCCTCTTTTCTAGGTTC
>CAZUQT010000291.1:0-3365 GCA_964622585.1 uncultured Elusimicrobiaceae bacterium
TAAAGGTCGCCGACCGTAACCGTGCCGCTGGAAAAGCCGGCCGCCGGCTCCCTGAGCCCGATAATAGCCGCGTCGGTCCTGGCCCAGCGCCGCATGCCGTCGGCCGCGAAATCGGCGGCCGGGGAAACCCCGCGGTCGTCCAGCGGCAGCGCGGCGCTAAGGAACCCCACCCGCTTCGAGAAATGGGCGGCCGAGGACTTCTTGAAGCCGGAGATGACCTTGACCATGGCCGGGGCCTCGCCGTATTTGCCGGCGTCGAGCGGGATCAGCTTCCAGTCGAGGTCCGTCATCCGGCCCGTCGAACTGTCCAGGGTGAGCGCCAGCCTGGCCGCGTAGGCCATTCCCAGCCCCGCGCCGGCCACCCAGGTGCGGTCGGCCTTGAAGGGTTTCCTTATCGAGGGCTCGTCGGTTATTACCAGGTCGATCTTCGGCAGTTTCGAGAGGAGGTCGCGGAAAAAAGCCGGCGGCGCTTTTTCCCTGGGGTTGATGGACGCAAGCATCACTATAAGTTTCGCGCCGCCGTCCCTGAGCGTCTTTATCGCTTTTTGGGACTCGTAGGTTTCTTTCTCCAGCTTATAGTTGGCCAGGTATTTGGGCTTGTTCGGGCTCGAGGGGGAGGAAATAATTACCGAAAAGATCCCGATCTTGCGCCCGCCCGCCTCGATCATGCGCGAGCTGGAAAGGTAGGGGGGCTTGCTGTTGGTCTTAAGATAGAGGTTCGAGGCCAGCAGCGGTACCGCCGAGGCTTCAGCCAGCTTCTGCAGCTCCTGCGGCGCCAGCGAAAGGTCCTCGTACCCGGGCGCCGCCGCGGCGTAGGGGACCGCGTTAAGGCAGGCCAGCGTCGAGCGGCCGCGCGTCAGCCAGCCTTCCGGCGTGGCAGAGAACCAGTTGCCGGTGTCCACGGCCACCCTGGGGAGTTTTTCTTTGTCGTAAAGGCTTTTGAAAACCGCGAACCCGCCGGATTTATCAGTGGAGCCCGGCGCCGCTTCGGCCCAGATGCGGCCCTGCGACCGGCCCGTGGCGAAAATTACAACCTGCTCCTTTTTAGAGCAGGCTCCCGCGCCCAGCAGGAGGGCGAGGAAAGCTGTTCGCAGGCCGGCCGGCTTTACCATTTCATTCCAGGCGTACTATCCTCCCGCGCTCAGGGGCGGACTTTACCGGGTTGGCTTTTAGGTCTTTCAGCAGCAGGTCCCTGATCGGCTGCATGGTGTCTTCCGATTTTTCCGCCTCGCCGAAAACTTTTCCGCCGGTGCCGCCGGTGGTCAGGTAATTATTGGTGGCTACGGTCAGCTTGTCGCCGTCGCCGACGGGCTTCCCGTCTTTCTCTATTTCAACGTTCCCCTGGGTCTTGGCCGGAGACCTGAAGCGGACCTTCAGGCCCGAGACCTGCAGCTTGGAGAAGCCCCCGGAGAGGTTGTCGGCCAGCAGCCTTTTCAGCTGCTCGCCGGTCATGGTGAGCTTTACCAGGGTGTTTTCAAAAGGCATTACCTGGTAGACATCCCTTATCATGACGGGGCCTTTTTTAAGTTCGGCCCTGATCCCGGCGGTGTTCTGGAAAGCGACGTCGGCGCCGGACTGGCGCCGCATTGCGTCGGTAAACCAGTTGCCGATGGCCGAGTCCAGGCCGTCCGTGGATTTTTCCAGGTCGAAGGCGCTCTCGCCAATAACGATCCCCATTTCTTTGTCTACGTCTTTCGTAAAGCCGCTTATGAGGACTTTCGTCTCTTCGTCCTCTCCGGTCTTGTCCGTCCAGAGCGGGATCATTTCCGCCTTCGCCCCTGCGAAGGCCCCGGTGGCGTCGTCGAACTGCAGGTCGAGCTTCGTGACGTCGGTGAGGCCCCAGAAACTTTCAAGAACAAGCGTGGAACTTTCCTTGTCGTACCAGCCCTTGGCCAGGCCTGCGTGGTTATGGCCGCCGAACACCGCCTGCGCGCCTCCCGCGGCCCGGGCTACGCCTATAGTCCCGTGCGCCGCCTCCTGCGCGGTAAAGGTCCAAGTGGAGATGTCGGTGATCCTGCCGGAGGTATCCCCGCCTATGCCGATGTGGGCCATGATGATTATGGCGTCCGGCTTCTGTGCCTTTATTTCCGCCGTCCATTTGGCGGCTTCCGTTTCCTCGTCGGCGAAAACGAGATGCTTCACGTTGGCCGGCAGCGTGGACGTGGCCGTATGCTTTCCGGCCAGCCCCAGCACGGCTATCTTCTTCCCGGCTTTTTCAATAATAGTGTACGGCTTCAGGTAGGAGACGCGCTGCCCGTCGTCTTTCCTGTACACGTTCGCGCCGAGCATCACGAAGGAGGCGCTGGAGATCATCGCTTTGAGGCTTTCCTCGCCGTAGTCGTAATCGTGGTTCCCGACCAGGGCCGCGGAGTAGCCGAGCCTGTTCATGAGCGCGACCGTAGCCATGCCCTTGGTGAAATTGCCTTCGGGCGTGCCCTGGAACATGTCTCCGGAGTCCAGAAGTATATAGGGATTCTTTTCTTTTTTGACCAGCGCGTAAAGCGCGGGGAAGCCGCCTATCAGGCGGGTGGGATTTTCTTTGTCCCATTTGGCGGGCCGGGCGGAGTACCAGCCGTGCACGTCGCTGGTATGGTAGACGGAGATGGTCAGGGTCCACGCCGGGGAAAGGCAGCTGAACAGTATGGCCGCCGCTAATAGCTTTTTCATGATTGGCTCCTGTAAAGGGCCTCGGCGCAGCGCTCGTAAGCGTCAAAAATAGCGTCAAGTCCGGAGTATATACTACTAAATTTGAGATTTTGCGGAAAATCGCCGGCCGGCGCCGCGGCCGCGCCGGCGGCCTGGGACAGGGCTTTACGCGCCCCGGCGGAAAGGCCGCGGATGCGGGCGAGGGCGGCGGCCCTGCTTCCGGAAGACAAAAGCCCCTGGGCTTCGCCGCAGGCCTGCTGGAGGTAAAGCAGCGCCTGCAGCGCGGCCGCGTCCGGGTGCATGCCGTGAAGGGCCAGGTCTGAAAAAAGCTTTTCAAGCCTCGCCGTGAAATCCTCCGCGGCCGCCAGGACCTTGGAGGAGGCGGGGGAAGAGGACCGGGCTTTTGAGGCTTTTGTAAGCGAGGAGCGCAGCGGTTTGAAAAAGGCGGCGGCGCCGGCTGGTTCTTTTGCAAGGTCGCCAAGGCCAGGGCCCGAGGATTCGATCGCATTGAGCGCAGCCTTAAGCGGAGGGTCGGTCAGGGCAAGCCATAGTTTTCGCATATATGTAAGATAATAATAAAAAAAGAAAGGCGGCGGGGCAAACCTGCCTGCTAAACGCGCGGGGGGAGCGGCGGGATAAAAAAACCGCGGGAGGCTTTGGGCCTCCCGCGGTCGGCAGTACGCCAAGCGTCGATTAACGTTTGGAGAACTGGAAGCGTT
>CAZUQT010000292.1:0-3358 GCA_964622585.1 uncultured Elusimicrobiaceae bacterium
AGCATAATTTCTTCGAGAGCATGTACACCAATTACCCGCTGGTCTTCGTGACCGGGCCGAATTCAAGGGATATCAACCTGACCATCTCGCAGATAAACACCCACAAGATACGCGGCGCGAATATTTACGTTATCGCCGAGGAGAACAAGGTTCTGCGCGAAGCGGCCGAGAAGGGCGTGGCCCCGATGTATTCGAAGGCCTATAAGAACGGTTATGTGGTTTTGCCGAAGACCGACGACGACCTGCTGGTCTTCTTCACCAGCTCGGTGGCGCTGCAGCTTCTCGCCCTTGAGATGAGCGTGCGGAAGATGCACTTCCTGAACCGCCTCGAGATCGCCGACCACGGCGTCCACCCGGATTCTCCGAAGAACGTAAGCAAATCCATCACCGTGGATTAAAAAAAGGTACAGAATAATTAAGGGGACACAATACTTAATTATAATTAAGTATCGTGTCCCCTTATTAAATGTAAAAGCAGCTTGTCCCCTTTTTTTCAGCGCCGCCGTTTTGGCGGCATTTTTCTTTTGAAATGTTTATTGTCGCGTGGCTTGTTCTGCCAGGGAGGCAGGGGTCTCTTCACCGGCGGGGGGGCAGGAGTTTCTTTAACGTTTAATTCGGCCTTGGTGAGCCTGCGGAACTGGCCGGGCTCGAGGGCGCCGAGCTGCAGCGGGCCGAAAGCGACGCGCTTCAGGCTGGTGACTTCATGGCCAAGGGCTTCGAAGAGCCGGCGGATCTCGCGGTTCTTGCCTTCGGTAAGTTCAACGGTCAGGTGGGATTCCCGGCCGCTGGCTTTGCGCAGGCTTATGCTCTTCGGCTTAAGCATTTCACCTTCATCCATTATGCCCGCCGCGGCCCTGGCCAGTTCGGCCTCGGTCATTTCGCCGGAGACCGTGACTATATAGGTGCGCAGCACGGCATTCGCCGGGTCGGTCAGGAAAGAGGAAAGGCGCGTATCATTGGTAAGGATCAAAAGGCCGGTGGTGGCCATGTCCAGGCGGCCGACGGGGTGCAGGGTGCGCAATTCCGACGGAAGCAGGTCGAAGACGGTGCGGCGGCCTTTCTCGTCGCTGGCAGTGGTGATCACGCCCTTTGGCTTGTTAAGCAAAATAGCCTGCCAGGAGTCTTTCTGCATCGGTTTGCCGTCCACCGTGAATTTGTCTTTTTCCGGCGAGACCATGTACTGGGTGTCCATGACCGTCCGGCCGTTCACCTGCAGGCGGCCTTTCTGTATCCATTCCCGCGTCTGGCTGCGCGAAGCGGCGCCGAGCTTCGAGAGCGCGCGCTCGAGCGGAACTTTCCCGTAATCTCTTTCCATAGTTAAATTATAACCCAAAAGATAAGGTGACACACAACTTATCTGCAATTAAGTTCTGTGTCACCTTAATTAAGTAAAATACTTGTGTGGAAATACTCTCTACTCTTTTCGGCTGGCTGGTTCACGCTTTCAATGTTCTGCTTCACCTGGATAAATATCTCGGCGGGGTGATACAGGACTACGGTACCTGGACCTACCTTATACTTTTCCTGATAATTTTCTGCGAGACCGGGCTGGTGGTCACGCCCATCCTGCCGGGGGACTCGCTACTGTTCGCGATCGGGGTTTTCTGCGGCCTGGGCTCGCTGGACCTTAAACTGACCCTCGCGCTTCTTTCGCTCGCGGCCATACTCGGGGATACCGTGAATTACGGTATAGGCAAGTTCATCGGTCCCAAAGTCTTCCATTACGAGAACTCCAGGATCTTCAAGAAAGAATATCTCCAGAAGACCCACGCTTTCTACGAGAAATACGGCGGGAAGACCATAATCATGGCGCGCTTCGTCCCGATAGTCCGCACTTTCGCGCCTTTCGTGGCCGGGGTCGGCGCTATGACCTACGGGAAGTTCCTGGCCTATAACGTGGTCGGGGGGCTGCTCTGGGTCTTCTCCGTCACTCTCGCCGGCTATTTCTTCGGGAATATACCGGTGGTAAAGAATAATTTCACCGCGGTGATCCTCGCCATTATCTTCGTCTCCATGCTGCCGGGCCTGATAGAGTACCTGAGGCACCGGCGTGCCGCCAAAGCCGCCCTCCCCTGACGCGCCAAATTCGCTGTTGACTCTGCCGGCCCGCTTTTGTTAGGATTTGTATGAACGAACGCTCGTTCATATATGATCAAAAAAACCAAGACCAAGAAAACCGCCCCCGCCGCCAACCTGGACCGGATCCTCGCCGCGGCCTCCGACCTTTTTACCCGGCAGGGCTTCCACGGGACGTCCACCCGCGACATCGCGGCGCAGGCCGGGGTTTCCCTCGGCAATATCTACAATTATTTCGGGACCAAGGAAGAGGTCTTCGTCTCGCTCCTGGAAAAATACGAGAAAGAATATTTCAGCCCCGACCAGCCTCTCATAAAAGCGCTGCGCACTACGGCTTTCCCGGACAATATAGAGGGCCTGGGCTTCGCTTCCAGGGAAATGGTGGAGAAATACTCCTCCTATATCCTCCTTATTTATGTGGACGTGGTGGAATTCGAGGCGAAGCACGTGAACAAGATGTTCGCCCGGATGCGGCAGGGCTACGCGGCAGCGCTGAAAGCGGGCGGCGGGAAAGCGCTCGGACGGATAGCCCCGGACGTGGACCCGGTGGCGGCCCTGATGATGGTAACCTGGAACTATTTCAATTATTTCACGATGGAAAAGATCTTCAAGGTGAAGGGGCATTACGGCCTTGGCGACGCCGAGGCGGTAAAGCTCTTCGCGCGCGTTTTCAAGAGGGGCATACTCGCGGGGGGAAAATAATGATGATAGCCGAAAGAACCGGGGTGAACCGTAAAAGCGCGTACGCCGATAAATTGATCGGCGCGGACGAGGCCGCGGCGAAGATAAAGAGCGGGGATGACGTGATAGTGGCGCAGTGCGCCTCGGAGCCGCAGGGCTGCATGAGCCGCTTCCATACCGTGGCGCCGCTGGTCAAAGACGTGCGCGTTTTCTCGGTGCTTACGCTCAAGCCCTACGATTTTTACATGAAGCCCGGGATGAAAGGGCATTTCGAGCTTGCGAGCTGGTTCCACGCGGCCGGCTCGCGGAAAGCCCTGGCGGCGGGAACCGGGACCGTTACCTACGCCCCTAACATGCTGCACCGCGCCGCGCTGGACAGGCTGCAGGCGCGCAAGCCGGATATTTTCTTCGGAACCTGCACCCCGCCCGATTCCAAAGGCTTCGTCTCGCTTTCGCTGGGCATCACTTACGAAAAAGACATACTCGAGGCGGCGACGACCGTGATACTCGAGGTTAACAGGAATTTGCCGCGCACTTTCGGCGATTCCCACCTGCATGTGAGCGACGTGGACTGGTTCGTCGAGAACGACCAGGAAGTCCC
>CAZUQT010000293.1:0-3316 GCA_964622585.1 uncultured Elusimicrobiaceae bacterium
GCCGCTTCCGTAAGCATATAGCTGATGGTGGCCATGTCCGTAGAGGAGTTGCCCAACGGCCTCACAGCCACGTCGGTTATCTGCAGCGGCTCAAGCGAGATCTGCACCGTGGCGGGGAAGGCCAGGTCGGTGGGCGGCTGCCACATATCATTGGAACTGGCCTCTATCCGGGCGAGGTAGTTGCCGCCCGCCACGAATCTGCTGGTATTGTCCCGGCCGTCCCAGAAATCTCCGTTGGTCATGGTTCCGTCGGGAATACCCTCGCCCGTCCGCGGCGCGTTGACCAGAACATTGCGCACCAAATTCAGGGAACCGAGGGTATTGGCGTCGTATATGTTTATGTTGACCAGGGCGTCTTTGGAGAGCCGGTAGAGGATATTATAGGGCTGCGCGGCCACACCGGTTATCTTGCCCACCACGGTGGGGCTGGAGCGCACCGTGTGGATATTGGTCACGTTCACCTGGATCGGGATCTGGGTCTGGCCGGGAAAAGCGGCGGTCTGCTCGATGGAAATATTGCCGGCGGTGGCGCTGACCTGGTTGGTGCGCACCTTGGTCCGGAAGCCGAACTGGCCGTTGGTCTTCCCGAACAGGCCGTTCAGATTATAGGAGCCGTCCCAGGGCGTACAATAGTAATTTCCGGCGCCGCCGATGACATATTCCACGTTATTGCTGCTCTGGCAGGTCCCGATATTGTACATCGAGATCGTCTTTATAGGCGGGGTGGAGGCCGGGTCCAGCGGATTGGCGCCGCTGCCGAACTTGAATACTTCGAAAGTCAGTTCGTCTATGCCGAAGTAGCCGGCCGTGCTGACGCAGACTATCTGGGCGCAGAGGCCCAGGCAGCCGCCGGGATAGTTGGCCCTGGGCCTTTCGAATTCTATCAGGGAGGAATTATTCCACACATTCCCGCCGCTGGTAAGGAAAGACACGTCGGAGTCGGCGCCGGTTACGTCCGAGCAGTAGCCATTGCCGGGGTCCCGGAACTTCACGTCAATATCGCGCACATAAAGCTGCTGCGCGGATACCGGCGCGGACAAGCCGGCCAGCGCGGCCAGGACGCCGGAGATGAAAATCATTTTTTTCAGCATAATCTTCCTCGAATAAAGGCAAAACAGGGCCGGGAACTTCCTCACTGGACGCCGGTCACGGATAAGCCGCATAGCGGCTTTCCGCGACCCCGGCGGGGACCTGTCGCTTCGCTCCATCCGGCGGTTTTGCTACGTAAAAAACCGCCTCCGCCCTTGCGGCCCGGCACTGCCGGACCTCACCTTAAATGTACTTCCCAATTTTGCCATTTTAGCCATAATAAAATCAATATAAATAATAGGGGGCTAATCGTATAGTTTCAGGGAGTACTTTTTCAGTTCATAACCTCCTGACAGCTCGCCGGCTTTCTCGACCGACCAAAGAGTATTTGCTTCTATCCAGAAGGCGGAAGCCTGCTTCTTGCCGAAAGCCTGGCTGGACAGCTCTTTAAACACGCCCTCTTTCAGGGCAAAGCGCCGCAGGATATTCTTGCCGTCAAGCGTCCAAAGCCGGCCATCGGCCCACTGCATGCAGATCAGGCTTTTTACGCCTTCAAGCTGGTAGGTGGCCGAAGCCCCCGAAGCCGGGTCCAGGCCGTACTTATAAAGCAGGCCGGAAGAGGCGTCGAAAGCCCAAAGGCTGTAGCCGTCCCAGGCCGCGCCCTGCGGGGCGGCGCCGGGAGTCTTGACCGACTCGGTAATGCCGCCGTCCTTGAAGCTCTGCCGCGCGTAGCGGAGCTGGGCCATATCCAGAGTCCAGAGGCCCGCGTCGGAGGCGCTCAACGCCCCGGGCCTCAGCAGTCCGCCTGCTAAAGCGGGCATGACCCTGAGCGTGGAGAGGTCTTTGGCGTCTTTAAGAATAAGGCCCTTGTTCCAGTCGGAAAGCCACAGGCCCTCTTTCGTCACGGCCAGGCCGGAGGGATTGGGGAGGTCCAGCGGCGAGCTGGAGATAAGCTTATAATGCGCCTTCGCGCGCCAGGCGTAGATCTGCCAGGCCGCCCCGGACATAAGAAGCAGGCCGGCGAGGCCGAGCGCCAAAGCGCGGGAAACGTTCTTGCGTGCGCGGATAAAAGCCTGGTCGGGCGAGGCGGAAACGAAGACGCTGGGCAGCTCCACGCCTTTAAGCGCGTAAAGCTTCAGGACCTGCGTTACCTTTTCAGACCACTGGCTGGATTCTTTCAGCACATTCGCGAGGCCGGCGGCGTTCTCGACGCCCTTGGACTCCTGCTCGCGCATCTTCATGGTCCAGGCTTCGCGCTCGGAGCGCAGGCGCTCCTCCCAGACGGCGAACTCCTGCCTGTGGGTTTCCCAGACGGAGCGCTCGCGGTCCCACATTTCGCGCCACTGCACGCGCTCGGCGTCCCAGTTGGCCTTATTGCTCTCCAGGGTCCCGGTCAGATCTTTTACTTTGGACTCAAGGTCCTTCATCTTCGCCTGGTCGTCGCGGCGGTTCTTGCGCTCGCTCAGCAGCTCGGCGAGGGTCTTTTCCACCGCTTCCTTGGAATCGGCCAGCTTGGCGGTAAGCCCGGCCCTGTTATCGTCCAGGTCGGCTTTTTCCACGGAAAGCGCGTTAAATTTGTTCCGCGCTTCGTCGCGCTCGGAGCGCAGCGCGTCGATGCGGCCCTGCAGGCTCACCATCTCCACCTTGGTGCGCTCCAGGATCTCTTTGAGCAGGGTCACTTCGCGCGCGTGGTTCTTCTTCTGGGTATCGAGCAGCTTCCTGGATTCTTCCAGGTTAAGGGCCGTGGCCAGTTCTTCGTTAAGGGATTTTTCGCGGGCTTCCTGGTAATGCTGTTTGATCTCGCCCAGGTGCGCCTTGGTCTCTTCCAGCTGGGAGGTAAGGTCGCGCAGCTGGGCTTCCTTGCCGGCCAGCAGGGTCTTCCATTCGCTCTCGGCCTTTGAGAAATTCTCGCGCAGGAAACGCATGGTTTCCATATTGGACTGGCGGATGTCCGGCGGCAAAGGCGAAGCGTCGGGCACATATTCGCCGCCCGAGACTTTCTTCCAAAGGTCGTTCAAATGTCTGTCTATTTCTTTGCTTTCCATAAATTTTAAGCGCCCGCCCGCGCGGCCGTCTGCTTTCCCATATGTTTAGTTTAACAGGAGGGTGTGAACCGGGAGTGAACTAATTGTTAAACAAAGGTTACGGAAAGCTCGAGCTGCTGCCTGGCAAGGGGATGGCCCCCCTCCGCAATAGAACAATCCGGGCGGAGACCGTGGGGATGGGGTCAGAAAAAGCCCCTCGGAGGCCGAGGCTTGCGTAAGCGCCGAGGCCGAGAGCGGCAGGC
>CAZUQT010000294.1:0-3301 GCA_964622585.1 uncultured Elusimicrobiaceae bacterium
CCGACCTGATGGAGAAGGTCTCCACCTCGGCCCATACCCAGGCCTACGCCCAGATAGTGAAAGAAAAAGCCCTGCTGCGCGAGCTGATCCGCGTGTCCACGACCATAGTCGAGAAATCTTTCGACGGCGCCGAGGACGTCAATAAAATAATGGATTTCGCCGAGGAGCAGGTCCTGGCCGTGGCCCAGCGCCACACCGCGCACGGGTTCAGCCCCGCCAACGAGCTTGCCGCCGAGGTCCTGGACCGGATGGAAAAATATTATTCCAACCAGAGCGCCATCACCGGCGTTTCCACGGGCTTCGCCCAGCTGGACGGCATGACCGGCGGCCTGCAGAACTCGGACCTGATAATTTTAGCCGCCCGCCCCAGCCAGGGCAAGACGGCCATGGCCCTCAATATCGCTTACCACGCCTGCGTCGAGAAGTCCGTCCCGACGGCCTTTTTCTCGCTGGAAATGAACAAGTATTCGATCATGCAGCGTATGATCTGCTCCGCCGCGCGCGCGAATTTAAAGAAAGTGCGCGACGGGCGCCTGGGCCGGGATTTCTGGCCGCAGCTCACCCGCTACACCAGGGACGTTTCCGCCGCCCCGCTTTATATCGACGACTCGCCCGGGCTCAATATCCTCGAGATCCGCAACCGCACCCGCAAGCTGATGACCCAGCTCAAGCAGGAGAATAAGAAGCTCGGCCTGATAGTCATAGACTATCTGCAGCTGATCCGCGGCTCGGGGCGCTCCGAGAACCGCCAGCAGGAAGTTTCCGAAATTTCGCGCCTGCTCAAGGACCTGGCCCGCAGCCTCGACGTGCCCCTGATGGCGCTCGCGCAGCTTAACCGCCGCAGCGAGGACAAAGCGCGCGAAGGCAATCTGCCGCAGCTTTCCGACCTGAGGGATTCAGGCTCGATAGAGCAGGACGCCGACGTGGTGGCCCTGATCCACCGCCCCGAGTACTACAACCGCACCGACCCGACGCTTCTGAACAAGGCCACGCTGATCATAGCCAAGCAGCGCAACGGGCCGGTCGGCAACGTCAAGCTCGCTTTCTTCAGCGAATTCACCAAGTTCGAGAATCCTGCCGCCGAGGAAATGGAGCCGATGGCCGACGAAGCTGTTTTCTAGGACCCTATGCCGGCCGATCCCACAGCCGCCGTTCCAATCCTGCGGCCGACGCGCGCGGAGATAAGTCTTTCCGCTGTAAGAAAAAACCTGGTCAAGCTCAAAAACACAGCCGCGCCCGCGCGGCTGCTTTTTGTGGTCAAGGCGAACGCCTACGGCCACGGCGCCGTCGAGCTCGCCCGCCTGGCCGAGAAGGAAAAACTGGCCTGGGGCTTCGGCGTCTCCTCCGTGGAGGAAGGCCTGGCCCTGCGCGCCGCGGGCCTGGCGGGCCCGGTGCTGGTTCTGGGCAGCCTTTATCCTTTTGAAAGCTTCGTGGAGGCCATAAACGCGGACCTGATGGTGACCATCGCCAGCCTGGACGCGGCCCGGCAGGTCATCGAGGCCGCCCGCAAGCTCGGGAAAGAGGCAGTCTGCCACATAAAGCTCGAGACCGGCATGGGCCGGATCGGCGCGCGCAAGCCTTCCGTGCTTAAAATTTACGACGAGCTTTCCTCTTCCGGCGCCGTTTCCGTGGCCGGCCTGTACACCCATCTTTCCAGCGCCGATACGGACCCGGATTATACCGGCGCGCAGCTTTCTATTTTCAGCGAAACCGCGGGCGAGCTCGAGGCCCGCGGCGCCCGCGGGCTTGTTTTTCACGCGGCGAATTCCGCCGCCACGCTCAATTTCCCCGTCAGCCGGATGGACATGGTGCGCTGCGGCATAGCCGCCTACGGCCTGGCCGAAGGCTTCGAGCCGGCCCTGTCGCTCAAGAGCAAAATAGTTTTCATCAAGAACGTGCGCGAAGGCGCTTATATCAGCTATAACAAGTCCTTCCGGGCCGACCGGCCGATGAAGATCGCCACGATACCGGCCGGCTACGGCGACGGCTATATCCGCCGCTTCTCCAATAAGGCCGACGTGCTGATAGGCGGGAAGCGCTGCCGCGTGCTCGGGAATGTCACGATGGATATGACCATGGCGGACGTAAGCGCCGTGAAGGACGCGGCCGTCGGGTCGGAGGCCGTGCTGCTCGGACGCCAGGGCGGCGAGGAGATCACGGCGGCTGAGCTCGCCGGCCTGGCCGATACTATAACCTATGAGATAGTCACGCTTATTTCAGCCCGGGTTCCGAGGATCTACGTGGAATGAAACATCCCGTGCTTCAAGAAATAGGAGAGGATTTCCTGGGCCTGGCCGAGGCGATGGGCTCGGCGGCGCTTACGCTCAAGTCCGTAATTTTCTGGTTCTTCCGCTCCAAGTTCGAGCTCCGGGAGACGGCAAAGCAGGCGGTCAAGATCGGCGTGGACTCCCTGACCGTCACCGTCCTGACCAGCTTTTTCACCGGCATGGTGCTGGCGCTCCAGATGGGCCAGTCCATGAAAAATCTTTTCAACGAGCCGATGTATATCGGGACCATGGTCGCCTTCTCGATCCTGAAGGAGCTGGGGCCGGTGATGACTTCCGTCGTAGTGGCCGGCCGCGCCGGCGCCGTGGTCACGGCGGAAATAGGGACCATGAAGGTGACGGAGCAGATAGACGCGCTCTACACCCTGGGCACCAACCCGACCCGCTACCTGCTGGTTCCGCGCTACATAGCCTTCATGATCACGCTGCCGCTGCTTACCGTTTTCGCCGATTTCCTCGGCATCCTGGGCGGCCTCCTCGTGGCGGTGGTGAAACTGGGGGTTTCCCCGACCGTCTACATGAACGATATCTTTACTTTTCTCGACGTAAACGACTTCATGCACGGCTTCCTCAAGACTTTTTTCTTCGCCTTCATGATCGCCACCGTGTCGTGCTATAAAGGGCTTCATACGGAAGGCGGCGCCGAGGGCGTGGGCAAGTCCACCACGGAGGCCGTGGTGGCCAGCATGGTCCTGGTGCTGGTCATGGACTATTTCATAAGCGCGCTGCTGGTGGCGGTGGGCATATGATAGAAATAAAAAAACTGAACAAGGCCTTCGGGGAAAAGGTCATCCTGAAGGACATCTCCGTCGATATCAAAGAGGGGGAACTGTTCAGCGTCATCGGCCCTTCGGGCATGGGCAAGAGCACTTTCATCAAATGTCTCATCCGCCTGCTCAAGCCGGAGAGCGGGCAGATAATCGTGGACGGCCAGGATATCGGCTCCACCGCGAACGAGTTTACGCTGGCGAAGGTGCGGCGCAGCTTCGGCTATCTTTTCCAGGAGGGGGCGCTGT
>CAZUQT010000295.1:0-3250 GCA_964622585.1 uncultured Elusimicrobiaceae bacterium
GGCGAACACGGAGTGAGGCCACGGTGTGGCCGAACGCGTTTTGCGTTCCGGCCCGCACGGTAGGCCGCCCAGCCGACTCCCGCTTACCAGGCATGACCGAACTTGTTTTTTCATTCCTGGCCTAGCCGCAGGTCCAGTCTTAGCATCTAGCGGTTTCCTCCCCCAGGTCAAGCATATAGATTTCCACGAGGGACTTACTGTCTAATTCTTATATGATAGACCGCAAAAACGCGCGCTTGCTCGCTCTGGCCGCAATGACAGTTTTTATCTCCACCGTAGCCGTGCTGCTGGCCCGCCAGTTCAATATAGGCCCCGAGCGGCCCTCCCCGGACTTCCGAACCTTCGGGCCCAAAACCGCCCCCGTGCAGATCTACGAATACACCGACTTCGCCTGCCCCGCCTGCCGCCACGCCGCCGGGAAGATAGACGAAATGATGAAGATCTACGGCCCCGGCCTGCGAGTCAGTTTCAAGCATTACCCGCTGATGGATATCCACCCCTGGTCTTTCCACGCCGCGGCCTACGCCGACTGCGCCGGAGAGCAGGGGAAGTTCAAGGAATACGCGGGCCTGTTGTTCGAAAACCAGGAGAAATGGGCCCAGGCCAAGGAAAAACCGAAGGAATTCGAAGCTTACGCCGTCCAGCTGAAGCTGGACTGGCCCAAAATAGTGGCCTGCGCCGACTCGGCTGAAACCCTCAAGCGCCTGAAGCTGGATATAGCCGAGGGCGACCTGAAAGGCGTGAACGCGACCCCCACCTTCTTCATAAACGGCAGTCGCGCCGTGGGCGGCGGCCAGCTGGTGGACCAGGCCAGGAAATTCGACAATATCCTCAGGGCGGCAAAACCATGAACGGCAAAACTGAAACCGCGGATATATTGGGCCTCCTTGCGCGGCTCGCGGTCGGCGGCGTGCTCATCTACGCCGGGCTGATGAAAGCCCTCGCCCCGGTGGAGGAATTCGGCTACGCCATAGAAACCTACCGCGTCCTGAACGCCCAGCTCTCCCTCTGGGCCGCCTATGTCATACCCTGGATAGAGCTTTGGACCGGCCTGCTGCTGGCCGCCGGCGTTTTCACGCGCCTCAACGCCGTCCTCTCCGGGCTCATGCTGCTCGGCTTCGAGGCGATGCTTGGCCAGGCCTGGTTCCGCGGCCTGCCTATCACCTCCTGCGGCTGCTTCGGCAGCGGCGGAGGCAACTCCATCGCCCGCGAATTCACGCAGAATTTGGTCTTCCTGGCGCTGTCCTGGGCGGCCTTCAAATACGGCTCCGCCTGGTCCGCGGACAAGGCGGCTGAAACCCTATGAAAAAGCTCCTGCTGCTGGCGGCGCTCGCCGCCTCCGCCGCCGCGCTGACCGCCTTCAGGCCTTACAGCCAGGGCGCGCGCTCGAAGGCCGCCTGGATGACGGTTTCCGCCATAAAGACAGGCCAGGAATATTACCTGGAGGTGGCCCAGGACGGCCAGGCTATCCTGCGCGAAGAGACCGCGAAAAGCGTCATAACCCGGCGCGGCAGCATAAAGACCCAGTTCGTGAAAGATTTCTTCCGCGAAATAGAAAATTCGGAGATCATCAATTCCCAGAACGTAAAGCAGAGTAAGATGGTCTTCTACCGCGGCGACATGCTCAAGATCTCCGCCTATATCAGCGGCGAGCTTACCCGCACCGTGGCCCCGCTCAACAATTTCGGCGAGGCCTTCTCCTACGCCTTCAACGAGGTGAAAAAGGCCGTGTCCGTTCTTCCGCAGGAAAAGAAAGTTCTCTCTTTCCTGAGGGCCGAAACGGTGGAGGGCGAAGCGCTCGACGCTTTCAGGGGGAAAGTCGAGGTGGACGGGGAAGTGAAGAACATAGAGACCGAGGACCTGCGGACGATAAAGCCGCTGATGGCCGCCGTAAAAGAACCTCACCGCCTGATCCCCATCGAAACGGCCGAGCAGCTTAAAGAACTGCAGGAATTCATCTCCAGCCGCCGCCTTTACGGCCTGCGGACCCTTTTTTACGTGCCCAGCACGCGCGGGACTTTCAAGTGCCAGCTGCTTGAAACAGAGAGGAAAGAGGCGCCCCAGGCCGCGCCGGTCCCGAAGAAGGGCGCAAAAAAACCGGCCGCCGCGGATAAAGCCGGCCGCTAACGCCGGTTTCCAGGCCGCGTCGGAAGCCCGGGGCAGGAAAAACCCCGGTATTTTTTGTTAGAATAAACCTATGGCAGAAGAACCCAGGATAAAAGTGACCGCGGTCGACGACGACGAAACCATACTCGAGATCTACGAGACGGGGCTCGCCACGGCCGGCTGCGAGGTGCGCACCTTCGTCGATCCAAAGAAAGCCAGGGACTTCTTCGCCGCCGCCAAGCCGGAAGAGATGCCCGACGTCATCCTCATGGACATCATGATGCCCGGCGTGGACGGCATCAGCCTCATGGGGGACATCCGCACTCACGACGCCGCGGCCCATATCCCCATAATAGCCGTAAGCGGTCTTAACGACGCCGCCACCCTCAATGACGCGCTTCTCTTCGGCGCCATGGACTACCTGGTAAAACCCTTTGAACTTGACGCGCTGGTCGGCAAGATAAAGAAAGCCGCCGAACTCTCGCGCAAACGCGCCCCGAAGCACTGACCTGGCCGAAGCTGGATCCCCGGGCCGCCTGATTTGCAGGCGGCCCTTATTATTTATAATAATATAAAGGGAAATCAGGCCGGGGTCTTAAGCTGAAAACATGATAAAAACTCTAAAAACCGTATTTACCCAAAAAACCCACGAAGGAACGACTGAAAGGCTGCTACAGCTTTCCTTCAGCTATTTCTTCCTCTACGTGATCACCGGCTTCCTGGCCAAATACTTCGAAAAAGTCCTTGGCGTCGGCGGCATACAATATACCTTCTACAATACCATCGCCGGGATGCTGATCTGCAATGCCGTGGTCATTATCTGGGGCTGGTACAAATTCCAGTCCACCGATAAAATAAAGTTCCTGGGCATGAACATGCCCCGCGAGTTCTTCTACATCATCCCCTCCGGCATCTGCACCGGCATCGTCATCCCCACCACCACGCTGATGTACACCCTGCCCATCTCCGTCATGGTGGCCATGATCATCATGCGGGCCAGCATCATCGTGATCAGCCGCCTGATAGACGAGGCGCAGATCCGCCAGGGCATCCTAAAGAAAAAAGTTTACTGGGAAAAAAATGTGGCGGGGATGATCGCTCTCTGCGCCGTGGCGCTGCAGATGCTGAACTTCAAAGGAGCCGC
>CAZUQT010000296.1:0-3240 GCA_964622585.1 uncultured Elusimicrobiaceae bacterium
GGGCGTGGAATAGGGCGGGGGGCGGGGGGGTGGGGGCGGGTACTGGTTGGGGAGAGTCCGTGGGCGTCGGGGCCTTGCCCATGGCGTTCCGGTCCCTGTGTCGCGGCAAGGATTATCATCACTTCAGCCCCGGCAGCACTAACTGTATCGGGCGGTCGCGGTTGGGCACGTACTTTATGACCTCCATCGATTTCCCGCCCTGGCAGAGATAGGCGTAGCCGTCGGCGCAGGCCTTGCCGTACGGGTGGGCGCAGACCGCCTGCGAGGGATACTTGCACAGCATCTTCACGCCGGCCGGAGACGTGGTCACCGTAAGGGTTATCACGTTCCAGACCTGGGTACGCACCACTTCGATCTTCATTTCCTTGAGGTTGAGGAATTTGCTCACGGCGGGCTTGTCGAAACCTATATATTTGCGCACGTTCTTCTCTATATCTTTCTTCAGGGTATTCTCGTCCCAGACGGCCTGGTCGGCGTTAAGGTGCGATTCCAGCTGCCAGCGGCGGGCGGCGTAATAGGAGGCTATTTCCAGCTTCTGGATCAGCACCAGCAGCGCGAAGATCTTGGCGGTAATGAAGACGATCAGAAGGAAAAGCGGGAAGAGCAGGACCACCTCGGTCATGGCCTGGCCGGGCCGCCCTTCCCTGAGGCAGGAGGCCGCGCGGGCCAGGCGTCCTGAGATGGTTTTCATGGTCTTCTTCATAGCGCCTACGGGTAAAGCCTGGTCTGGTATTTTGGCGTCGGGGCCGGCCAGACGCAGTTGTTCCCGGCGGAGGTCAGCTGCGGGCACTGGGAAGTCACCAGCGCGTGCACGCAGGGCCTGCCGGTCTCGGTGCACTTCCCGATCTGGTTAAAGTCCACGTTGAAATAATTCGTAGGGGTGTCCCAGCCCTGGAAGACGTCCAGCCCGTCGCCGAATTTCTTCAGCCTGCCGTCGGAGACCGTCGCCAGCTGGAACAGGCCGTCCGGGGACATGCTGGTCATGTCCATGGGCGGATTGGTCTTGCCCAGGTAATACGGGGGCAGGCTGGCGCCGGTGAAAACCTTGGCGTGGAACTGTATCTTCAGGGCGTAATGCATGAAGAAATTGCTGCCCTTGGTCAGCTTGTTGGAATTGAAGCCGCCGCTGCTGTAGATCCCGTCGTTCCCGCAGGTCCCGGCGTTTTTCACGCAGTCGGGGGTATTCGCGTTCAAATAGTAGGATTTGCGGAAGAAATTGAAGCTTTCGGTGAGGCGGTCGAAGACCGTCCACTGCGACTCCTCGACGGAGCCCAGCAGGCTGTAGACCTGCGAATAGAACTTGTAATAGCCGATGGCGGTGCCCCACTCGATCATTATCTTGACGCCCTGGTCCTGCGTTATCAGGTCCAGCACCGGCTTGTCCGTCTTGGAGGTCGGGTTGGAGGCGAACTCCGGCCTGGCGGAGGGATCGAACACTATGTCCCATTTCTTATTGCCGTCGAGAGAGGCCGGCTGCGCGCCCTTGACGTCGCCGGTATATTTGGGGAACAGCCCGGCCGCGTAAAGCATGTCGTAGGGGCAGATCTGCCCCGAGCCGGAGGCCATCTGCAGCGGCGTCTCCGGGTTGGGACATTCGTAGGCTTCTTTAAAAATACGGTAAGGGAAGGCCCCGTTGACATAGGCCGTGCGGTTCAGCAAATTGGTATAGTCGCCCATCTGGATGAAAGCGGCGGAGTCCGTGGCGAACTGCTGGCGTATTTTTTCGCGCGAGAGCTTGGTGGTCTCGAAAAGCAGGTAAACGAAGATCAGCAGCGACGGGATGACCAGCAAGGAGGGAATGAGGATCTGCCCGGCCCGCGCGGCGGGCCGCCGGAGCCGCTTGAATATATTCCCCGTGGTCCTCTTCATAAAGTCAGGAGGTCGGCGTCCCCGCGCCTACTATCATGCCCACCAGCGTGAACAGGCCGCCCAGGATGCGGCGGTGGAACAGCACGCCTATCATCGAGGCCATGCCGGCCACGACGGCCAGCATGAGCAGGTACTCGACCGTGCTCTGCCCCTGCCTCGCCCTGAAGGCGGCCGGGGACAGCCCGGAGGGAAGCGAATAAAAAGCCGCCTCCCCGCGGCGGTAAACCCGCCGCAGTGAAATTTTAACCTGTAAAATAATCCCCGCTTTCTTCATCTATCTCCGTTCTCCTATCGTCTCCGGCTCCCGATCCCCCGCTATCGCAATGTTATACCACCAAAAACAGCCTAATTCAAGGCTTATATATAGTGTACAAACCTATTGTTTCTATATTATTAAGCGGCCGGAACCACAGAAAAACGGCCGGCCTTTGCAGGACCGGCCGCTTTTGCTGGAAGTGCGGTTCTTACCTGCCGTCTTCCGGGGAGATAAGGCCCTTCTCTATGGCCCTTACCACCGCTTCGGTGCGGTTGTTAACGCCCAGTTTCTGGAAGATGCTGTTAAGGTGGTTCTTGATGGTCTTAACGCTGCAGCCCAGTTCGGCGGCGATCTCTTTATTGCTCTTGCCCTTGCCCAGCAGGGCCATAACTTTGATCTCGGTGGCGGTCAGCGCGTCCGGGGCGCTGTCGTAGCCCGGGGTGCCCATCTGGCGCAGGCCCTGGATCAGCTTGCCCATTATGGGCTGCGGTATCATCACGCCCTCGGAATTGAAGGTCTTGAGCGCGTGTACCAGCTCGCTGGCGGGCAGCATCTTGGACAGGTAGCCGTTGGCGCCGGCCTGTATGGCTTCGGTCACGTGGGCTTCGTCTTCATAGCCGGAGAGGATCAGCACGTTGGTATTGGGGCATTCCTTGCGGATGATGCGGGTGGCGGCGACGCCGTCCATCTGCGGCAGCTTGATGTCCATGAGGATGACGTCAGGCTTAAGCTTCTTGGCCATGGCGACCACTTCGGGCCCGTTCGCGGCCTCACCTACCACAGTGATGCCTTTCTCGTCTTCCAGGAGGTCCTTGATGCCTTCCCTGAAGAGTGTCTGGTCATCCGCTATCAGAACTGTCACGTTTTTCTTTGCAACGGCCATAGTTAAGCTCCTTGTACCCAATTTGTCGGCTGACACTGCGCTAGCGATGCCCTTCGTCCGGTGCCGGCCCGCCTTTCGCGTCCGCGGGGGGCGGCTCCTTGGCGAAGGGGATGGTGAACTTGAAGGCCGAGCCCTTGCCCACGCCCTCGCTCTCCACCATGATCTTCCCCTCGTGGTTCTGCACTATCTCCTTCGAGATGGACAGGCCCAGTCCCAGGCGCCCGTGCGGCGA
>CAZUQT010000297.1:0-3216 GCA_964622585.1 uncultured Elusimicrobiaceae bacterium
CTTGAGGATGGCTTTCAGGCACTTGTTCAGTTCCTGCTCGTCCTCGCAGTCGGCTTTAGCGTCGAGTATCTTCGCGTTCTTCTCCGCCGCGACGCCGCGGTGCATCATCATGGTGGCGTCGCCGCCGTCGTCGACTATAAGGTGGGGGCCTTTGCCGCCGCCGAAGTCGAGGGCGCGCTCGGTGCACCACCAGTATTCGGCCAGGGTCTCGCCCTTCCAGGCGAAGACCGGGATGCCGGTGGCGGCGATAGCCGCGGCGGCCTGGTCGCTGGTCGAGAAAATATTGCAGGAGCACCAGCGCACTTCGGCGCCGAGCGCGGAGAGCGTCTCTATAAGGACGGCGGTCTGGGTGGTCATGTGCAGGGAGCCCATCACGCGCGCGCCCTTGAGGGGCTTTTTGGCTCCGAATTTAGCGCGGAGGGACATCAGGCCGGGCATTTCTTTTTCCGCGATCTCTATCTCGCGGCGGCCGAGGGCGGCCAGGCTCATGTCTTTAACTTTAAAATCGTTTTTCATAGTTTTTACTTTCTCCTTAAGTGCGGTGCTCATATGTGCCTCCTGGTAATTCTGTCTTTCCATATATTGTACCCTATGGCTTCAATTTAGTAAAATTAATAAATAACAATCATTGGTTAAGTTATACTTATGCTTACAGATTTCAACCGCCTAAAGGTCTTTTACACCATTTACCGTCATAAGAGCGCCGCCGCCGCCGCCAGGGAACTGTATATAAGCCAGTCCGCCGTCAGCCAGAGCCTGGGCAAGCTTGAGCGCGAGCTGAAAACCCAGCTTTTCGTAAGGCTGCATAAAAAGCTGGTTCCGACCGCCGCGGCCGGCAGTCTTTACGAGATAATAGAGCCTTTCGTGCGCAATTTGGAGGGCGGCCTGGCCTGGCTGGAAGCGGAAAAGTCGGGGCCGAGAGGGGTCCTGCGGATAGGGGCGCCGGTAGAATTCGGCTCCCGGAATTTGGTGGAGCTGGTAGCGGCCTTCAGGCGGAAGCACCCGGCGGTTTTCTTCGAGGTCTCCCTGGGCCATCCGGACGTGCTGCTGCCGAGGCTGGCCGGCGGAGAGCTGGATTTCGTCTTCGCGGATATCTTCCCCGGCAGGGGGGGCAAGAACCTTCCGCCTTTTATTGTTTCTTCCGTTATAACTGAAAAGCTGGTGCTGGCCTGCTCCGCCGGGTATTACTCCGCGCGGCTGAAGGGCGCGGCGGACCCCGCCGCCCTGGCCGGCTGCGACTTCCTGGACTATTCCCACGGCAAGCTGGCGCTTTACAACTGGTTCCGCCACCATTACGACAGAAGCTTTCCAGGGCTGAAGGTAGTCCTGACGGTGGAGAGCGTGCAGGCCATATTGAACGCCATCAAGAGCGGGCTGGGGCTTGGCATCGTACCGGAATACCTGGTGGAGAAAGAACTTAAGGCGGGCTCCGTAAAGGCGGTAAGGACCGGCAGGCCGGAGCTGATAAACCGGATCTCCCTGGTCAGGCTTAAAGGCCGGGCCGCCTCCCCCGCGGAGAAAGCGTTCCTGGAAAATTTCTGATCTTGTTTTTAAAAGGGCGGCGTGGCTTGTTTTGTACAATTGAGTTATGAAACCGGAAAAACTCCTTTTAACCTTTGCCGCGGCCCTGCTGTTCCCGGCTTTTCTCTTCTCGGAAGAGTGGATAATCCCGCGCACGACCTATTACATAAGCGCGGACCAGCAGAAATTCCCTGATTTTCCGGCCCCGCCGGAGGCTGGCTCGAAAAAAGACAAGGCTGACCTGGCTGTCGTGCTGAGTTGGCAGAGCAAGCGCGCCCCGCAGGACTGCGCGAGGGCCACTGCCGGCGCGCATGCCGGCTACGAGGAATTTTTCGGGGATATCAGCCCTTTCCAGAAGCCGCTGCCCGAAGAGGCCGCCGTGATCTTCAGAAGGGTAAAGACCGAGACCGACGGCGCCGCGGCGGATATCAAAGAGGTCTTCAAAAGGCCGCGCCCCTTCCTCCGCGACCCGGAGCTGCAGCCCTGCCTTGGCCGGATAGGGGGGCTCTCCTATCCCAGCGGCCACGCCACTATTTCGCGCCTGTTCGCCCTGATGCTGGCCGACCTGGTTCCCTCCGGGAAGAGATCTTTTTTAGCCCGCGCGGATGAGGCGGCCCTGGACAGGGTGATCGGGGGGGTGCATCACCCCTCGGATATAGAGGCCGGAAAAAAACTGGCCGACAGGCTTTACCGCGCCTATAAAAAAAGCCCGGCGTTCAGGGTGGACATGGGAACGCTGAAGGGCCTGCTTGTGAAAGAACCGGCCGCCAAATAAATGAAAGACCTTACCACCGGCAGCGAAGGCAGGCTGATCTGGAACTTTACCCTGCCGATGCTCATCGGCAATGTGTTCCAGCAGTCTTATAATGTCGTGGACAGTATTATCGTGGGCCGGGCGATAGGAAAATCCGCGCTGGCGGCCGTGGGTGCGAGCTTCCCGATACTTTTCCTTTTAGTGTCGCTCATCATGGGCGCCACCATGGGCTTTTCAATACTTATTTCCCAGTTCTACGGCGCCAAGGACATGGCCCGCGTGCGCCGGGCGGTGGATACCTCGTACATTTTCCTGATCGTCTCCTCCCTGCTGGCTACGGCGGCGGGCCTGGCTTTCTCCGGCGCCATACTTAAACTGCTGAATACCCCGGCCGACATTTTTCCCCAGGCGCTAACTTTCCTGCGGATTACTTTCGCCGGCCTTATTTTCCTTTTCAGCTACAATACGCTCAGCTCGATACTGCGCGGGCTGGGAGATTCGAAGACGCCGCTTTACTTCCTCGTTTTCTCGACTATCCTTAATATAGCGCTCGTTCTTCTTTTTGTCACCGTGCTGCACTGGGGGATAGCCGGTTCGGCCTGGGCCACGGTAATAGCGCAGGCCTTCTCCTTCCTGCTGGCGGTGCTTTACCTGAATAAAACCCATCCGGTGCTCCGGTTCAGGCTGAAAGGCTTTGAGTTCGATCGGGCTATTTTCAAGCAGAGCCTGGCCATCGGCCTCCCGTCGGGGCTGCAGCAGATGCTGGTGGCGGGCGGCATGATGGCGCTGACGCGGCTGGTGAACGGCTTCGGCACCGACGCCGTGGCCGCCTTTACCGCGGCCGGCCGCGTCGATACTTTCGCGGTCATGCCGGCCATGAGCCTGTCCATAGCGATCTCCACTTTCGTCGGGCAGAATATCGGCGCGGGCAAGATGGAGCG
>CAZUQT010000298.1:0-3189 GCA_964622585.1 uncultured Elusimicrobiaceae bacterium
TTTCTTGAGCGGCAGGCGCGCGCACGGTGTGCGCGACGCCGATTTTGCGTTCCGGTCCAGCCGTGGCCCCGTTGGACAGTGAAAGCCTATCGTTTGTAGCTCCCCGCCTTATTTGGGATAATACCTGTCATGTCTACACTTCTCGCCGCGCTTAGAACCGAAAGAGGCCGCCACGTCGCCGGCGCAGTTTTCCTGGCCGGGCTCTCCGCGATGTTCCTCTTCTGCGGCTACGAGTTCATCCGCTCCCCGGCCGAATCCATCTTCATCGACCAGTTCGGCGCAGGCGCGAAACCCTACGCCATAGCCTGCGTCCCTTTCATGATGGCCGCGATGATCTACGGCTACGGCCGGATGCTTTCCGCCGTCGGCGCAAAAAAGGCCATGGCCGTCTCCATGCTCTCCAGCGCCGCTTTCTTCCTGCTCGCCTGGGCGCTCCTCGGGCACGCCGGAAAATGGCTGGCCTTCCTCCTCCTCGTCTTCAAAGAATCCTACGTGGTGATAATTTCCGAGCAGTACTGGTCTTTCGTCAACAGCGTGCTGAAAGACGAAGAAGGCAAAGTTTTCAACGGCCCCGTCGCGGGCCTCGGAGCGCTCGGCTCTCTCGTCGGCGGCTGGCTGCTCGGACATTTCGCGGTGGGCCTCGGCACCGAGAAGTTCGTCCTTTTCGCGGCCCTCATAATACTTCCGGCGGCCGCTTTCTTCTGGATCGGCTACAATAATGCCGGCGAGCCGAAGCCCGCGGAAGACGAGGCGGGGGGCAAAAAAGGCCATCTGCACCTCAGCATCCTTAAAGAGAACCGCACCGTTCTGTTCATCGCTTTGATAATTTTCTGCGCGCAGGTCGTGGCCACCACGCTGGACTTCCGTTTCACCCAGCTCGTCCAGGACTTCATGCCGCTCAAGGACGAGCGCACCGCCTATCTCGGGCGCTTCTGGATGAACGTCAATATCTTTTCCTTCTCAATGCAGTTCCTGGCCACGCCCTTCCTGCTGCGCTATATCCCGCGGCGCGGCATACTCACGGCCATCCCGGCCGTGCATATCGTCACCTGCCTCCTGATCTTCGTGAACCCCACGCTTGGCCTGGCCTCCACGGCCTTCCTCCTGTTCAAGGGGATGGATTATTCCATCTTCCGGGCGTCCAAGGAAACTCTTTATATCCCTTTCTCCTACGACACCCGCTACCGCGCCAAGCAGATAGCCGACGCTTTCACCTACCGCTTCGCCAAAGGCCTCACGGCGATCTTCGCGTCCGGGCTTAAAGCAATGGGCTCGATAGTCCCGGGCTTCTACCCCGCTTTGGGCGCGGTCTTCTCCGCCGCCTGGCTGGCCATGTCCTTCCCGCTCACGGCAAAGCGCGCGGACGGCGTCATGCCAGTGAACACGAAAGCATGACGCACGCCTGAAATATCTTTAAGCAGGGGAACTGAATGAAACGGGCCGCCTCAAGAGAGAGGCGGCCCGGTTTTTTATTTAAGACCGTTCCAGTCCAGGGCGGTTATCCTGCGGAGGGCTTCTTTCAGCTTGGCTTCGGGCTCGGTGAGCGAGAACCTGATGTAGCCCTCCCCGAATTTGCCGAAACCTGAGCCGGGCGCGGTGAGCAAGGCGGCTTTTTCAAGCATGAAAAGGACGGCGTCGAGCGAGGCGCACTTTACCGGCGGCCTGGCCCAGATGAAGCAGCTGCCGCCGGGCCTGGAAAATTTCCAGCCGCTTTCGGTCAGGGCATCGCAAAAGGAGTCGGCTCTTTTCCTGAATACTTCCCTGATAGGCGGCACTATCGTCTCGTGGTGCTTCAGCGCGAAAGCGACGGCGTTCTGCACGGCGTTGAAGGGGCCGGAGTCTATGTTCTCCTTAAGCTGGTTAAGGGCGCAGACCAGCTTCGAGTTCCCGACCACCCAGCCTATGCGCCAGCCGGCCATGCAGTAGGTCTTGGAAGCGGAATAAAATTCCACGGCCAGGTCCCTGGCTCCCGGAACTTCCAGGATGCTGGGCGCGGGCTTGCCGAAATAGATATCGCAGTAAGCCGCGTCCTGGGCTATGATAATTCCGTTCTTCCTGGCCCATTTCACCAGGTCCTTGTAGAAATAGAGCGTGGCTCCCGCGCCGGTCGGGTTGTTCGGGTAGTTAAGGAAGAACAGCTTCGTCCTCTCCACGACCTTCCGCGGTATTTTGCCGAGGTCCGGCAGGAAAGCGTTCTTCTCCTCGAGCGGCACGTCGTGGATGCGCCCCCCGGAAAGCAGCACGCCGGTCCGGTAGGTCGGATAGGTGGGGTCCGGGATAAGGCAGTGATCGCCCGGGTTCATCACCACGAAAGGCAGATGCGCTATGCCCTCCTTGGAGCCGATAAGTATAGATACCTCGTCATTGTAATGGAAATCCAGGCCGTGCCTTCTTTTGTGCCAGGCGGAGATCTCGCGCCGCAGGTTCTCGTTCCCCTTGGTGTTGGGATACCTGTGGTTCAGGCCCTTGCGCACTTCGCTCACGGCGCAGTTCACGATGCCGCGCGCCGTGGGGATGTCCGGGTCGCCCACGGCCAGGCTGATGATGTCCCGGCCTTTCGCCCGCTCGGCGCGCTCCTTGCGGTAAAGTTCCTCGAACAGGAAGGGTTTGAATAGTTTAAGTTTTTCGCTGAGTTCTATTTTCATAAGTCGTAGCGGGGCCGCCGCGGGGCCCGGCGCGCCGTAAGTTAGAAGGTCATCAGGATAGAGAGGCGGTGCACGGAGCCCAGGTCGCCGAAGGGCGAGAAGGCGTAATCGAACTGGTAGGTTTTATAGCGCAGCCCGCCGCCGAAGCTCACGTTGCGGGCGCCGCTCACGTCGCTGATCGCGCGCGTATTGAAGCCGGCCCTCAGGAAAGTGTCCATATATTCGTGGACCGGCAGCCTCGCCTCGCCGCCCATGGCCAGGTAGGGCAAATTGTCGCGCGACGCCGCGAGGTCCCCGGTCAAATTGAAATAATCCGAAAATTTAGTGACGGTGCCCAGCCGTACCATCAGCGGGAGGTTGGCCTGCTCCTTGTCGTAGCGCAGCGTGCCCATGATGTTCTGGGCCGTCAGGCTCATGCGGAAGCGGTTGTCGAACATGAAAGGCATGTTCAGGCCTATGTCGGCGGAAACGGTATTGTCCTCCGAAAGTATCTTCGATTTTATGAACTTGCCGGTGGCGCCCAGCACGAAGCGCTCCTCGGGGG
>CAZUQT010000299.1:0-3186 GCA_964622585.1 uncultured Elusimicrobiaceae bacterium
GCCGGCCATGAACAGGGCCACGCCGAAGATCAGAGCGGGGATGCCCAGGTCCGGCGCGGCGGCTATCAGGGCCATGATGACCAGACTGGCGCCCAGGGGCTTAAGCAGCTCCTTCCAGTTTTCCTTGATGCGGCTCATATTGCGGTCGAAGAAGTCGGCCAGGTAGAGCACCACCACTATCTTGGCGAACTCGCTGGTCTGCAGCTTCATGAAGCCAAGCGGTATCCAGCGGCGCGCGCCGGCCACTTTCGGCATGAACAGGGTTATTACCAGCAGCCCGGCGGTAGCTATCAGCGCCGGCTTGATATAGGGGCGGATGCGCTCAAGGTTGGCGCGGGCGGCCAGGGCCATCAGCCCGAAGCCGGTAAGGATGAACAAAGCCTGCTTTTTAGTGTAGTAGAGAGTGTCAAAGCCTTCGTTCGTAGAGTAGAGAGCGCTTGCCGAGAAGAGCGAGACCAGGCCGAGCATCAGCAGGATGATGACCACGAAGAAGAGCGGGTAGTCCATGAACCGCAGGCTGCGGTTCTGTATGGTATTGAAGGTCGGCTTATGCCGCGTGGAGGCGTAATCCATTTAAAGCAGGGTCCTGATAAAGGCTTTGAATTTGCGGCCGCGGTCCTCGAAGTCCTTGAACTGGTCGAAGGAGGCGCAGGCCGGAGAGAACAGAGCGATGTCGCCGGGGGCCGCCATTTTCAGTATCGCGCGGCAGGCTTTTTCCATCGTGACGGAGCTTATCAGGGGGCAGCTGCCGGCCAGCTCCTTTTCTATCTTCGGCGCGGCGGCGCCGATGGTCAGCACGCCCTTCACGTGCCTGCGGATAAGCGGCAGCAGCGGCGCGTAAGGGTTGCCCTTGTCCAGGCCGCCGAGGATAAGCCAGGTGTTTTTCCCCCGCCCGAGCGCCTTCAGCGCCACCAGGGTGGAATCAACATTGGTCGCTTTGGAGTCGTTTATAAATGAAACGCCCCCGATCTTTCCGGCGGGCTCTATGCGGTGCTCGACGCCGCGGAAAGCCGCGAAAGATCTTTTTATTACGGCGGGCTTAGCCCCGCAGTGCAGGGCCATCAGCCCGGCGCACATTGCGTTCTCCAAATTGTGGGCGCCGGGGAGGCCGGGCGGCCTGGCGGCGAAGGCGGTCCCGCCCGCTTTAAATAATATCTTTCCGCCCGCGGTCCAGGCGGACAGTTTCCCGCCGGCGCGCTTCGAGGAAAAGAACAAGACCTTTGACGGGCAGGTTTTCGCGAGGCGGCGGCAAAAGGCGTCCTCGTAGTTGAAAACGCAGCAGGCCGCCGGGTCCTGGAATTTAAATATTTTTTGCTTGGCTTTCACGTAAGCGGCCATGCTCCCGTGGTGGTCGAGGTGGTCCGGGGTGATGTTCAGAACGCAGGCGGCGTCCGGCTTCAGCCAGGCGCTGTCCTCGAGCTGGTAGCTGGAAACTTCCATGACCACCGCGTCGCGGGCCCGGGCTTTCGGGGCCGCTTCCGCCGCGGGAATGCCGACATTGCCGCAGACCAAAGCGCGCCCGCCCGAGGCGGAGAGCGCGGCTTTCATTATTTCGCCAAGCAGCACCGTGGTCGTGGTTTTGCCGTTGGTCCCGGTCACGGCCAGCACCTTGCCCGCTCCGGAGAAGGCCAGGGCGATCTCTATTTCGCTGAAAACCGGGATTTTCTTTTTCTTCAGGGCCGCTATGAGCGGGTTGGTATGGGACAGCCCGGGGCTTTTTACGGCGAAGCCGCAGCTGAAAACCCCTTTGCCGTGCCCGCCCGTTTCGACCTCGACGGAGCGCGCCAGCCCTTTAAGCTTTTCTTTGACGGCGCCGGCTTCTTTCTCCTCGGTGAGCAGGACCGCGAATCCTTTGGCGGCGAGCAAATTGGCGCAGGCCGCGCCGGACTTCCCGGCCCCTATCACCAGCGCTCTTTTACCTTTGAAAATTTCTGGATTGAACATATGCTTAAGCCGGTCCGGGCGGGGCCTAGCGGATCTTCAGCGAAGCCAGCGCGGTCAGCGCAAGCATGATGCCGACGATCCAGAACCGGACCGTTACTTTGGATTCGGCTATCCCCTTCAGCTCGAAATGGTGGTGTATGGGCGCCATGAGGAAGAGCCGTTTCTTGTTGCGAAGCTTGAAGGAGCCCATCTGCAGTATCACCGAAAGCGTTTCAAGCAGGAAGATCCCCCCCGCCACCGGCAGAAGCAGCTCCTGCTTGGTGGCTATGGCGGCGGTGCCTATCGCGCCGCCGAGGAACAGGGAGCTGGTATCGCCCATGAAGACCTCGGCCGGGTAGGCGTTGTACCACAGGAAGCCGAGGCAGGACCCGATCATGGCCGCTAAAAAGACCGCCATCTCGCCGGCGCCTTCGACATAAATTATTTTAAGGTACGAGGCCACTTTTACGTTGCCGGCCGAATAGGCCAGGATGGCGAAGGTCAGGGCCGTAAAAACGATCGAGCCGGCCGCGAGCCCGTCGAGGCCGTCGGTAAGGTTGACAGCGTTGGAGGAGCCTATGATCACCAGCATTGCGAGGGCCGCGTAGAGGAAGCCGAGATCGATGTAAAGCTCCTTGGTATAGGGGATGGAGAGCCAGTTGGCGTACTGCGGGTTCGGCGGGTTCGCGGCCAGGTAGCCCACCACGCATACGGCGGCGAAGATCTGCAGCGAGAACTTGAAAGCGGAGGACGCTCCTTTAGGATTCTTTTTAACCAGCTTGGTATAGTCGTCCAGCCAGCCGGCGAAGGCCAGGACCACGGTGGTGAACAGGAGCAGAAGTATGAACCGGTTGTCCATCCGGGCCCAGAGGCAGGTGGTAATTACCAAAGTCAGGAAGATGAGCAGCCCGCCCATGGTGGTCGTGCCCTGCTTGGCCAGGTGGGTCTGCGGGCCGTCGGTGCGCTGCACCTGGCCGATCTTGTAGCTGCGGAGCTTGGCTATCAGCCACGGGCCGAAAAGCAGGCTTAAAAGGAAAGAGGTCATTATTGCCCCGCCGGCCCTGAAGGTGATGTACTGGAAAACGTTCAGCGGGCTGAACAGGTCTTTGAAATAGTGCGCGTAGTAAAGCATGGTCTCCTTGCCGCTTGCCGGGAAAATTCGTTCAGGACACGGTCAGCCGCGCCTTTGTGCCTATATTTTAATATTTTTTGACGGGCAATAGATGTTCCCTTAAGTGCTTTCCCGCTATAAAACAGGTCCCG
>CAZUQT010000300.1:0-3088 GCA_964622585.1 uncultured Elusimicrobiaceae bacterium
TCTGTCCCGAAGAGCGTGACGATTTAAAGACCGTGAAAGCGCGCTCATAATCGTCGGACAACAATTCGCCGTAGGATGATGGCCCGAGGTAGCCGGCCTTGTCCGTCAGGGGGAGCAGCTCGAACCTCCCGATCTCGCTGACACCCGAGGCTGCCAGCAATCGCCCATACGCGGGAACGCTCCGTTGCGCGCGGCGGGCGATCTCGATCGCCATGTTTTCCGAACCGAGCGCGCGAGTTCTCATTATGTCGCGTTTTTCCATTTTGATCCCATATTCCGGCGCCGGGGCGCTACGCATCAACCCCGCGCGGCCACGCTCTTCGCAGACACCTCGCCCAACGCTCCCCGGACCCGGTTCTCAATAGTAACCGCCAACAGACCGCACATAATCCAAAGCGCCGTCCCGAACCAAACACCGACCGGGACTCCGGCTCCCGCCAATAACGACATGATCCCGAACACAAAAGCCCTGTCGCTCTTACCCATAGGCCCATCATACCGCCGGCTTGCCCCGATCTGAACGGCGACAACCCCTGTCATCTCACTGATGACCGACAAAAGGACCGCCACGATCACAGGCCATACCGGCACTCCCGGCACGAAGGTCAACGGCAAATACAACGCTGTATCGGACACTACGTCACCAAGTTCGTTCAAGACGGCCCCCAGCGGGCTTTTCATATTGTGCTCACGCGCCAACATCCCATCTATGGCATTGAGAGCCATGCGCACCGACAGTACAGCAGGGACGCCCAGGAGAGGCCATCGGGCCGACCCACAGATCCCGATAAACAACCCCCACACGATCGACAAGAGCAGCGCCGCAAGCGTAACCTGGTTCGCCGTAACTCCAGCGGACGCCAGCCTAGCGCATACGGGGCGCAAAAGATCCTGAAAGGCGGGCTTCAGATCATATATCGTCATATACTATTCCTCAATCAGTGCTGATCTGCTAAAACCAAAGCAACAGATTCGCATAACGTGGGAAGTTATGCGAATCTGTTGCACATATTAGTCATCGACCTGAACGGCTGCAACAGCTCGATATAGTTTCACGCCCAAGGCCAAAAGGGATAAGCGCCCAAGAGTCAGCGACTGGACCTCGCAAGGCGGAACCCGACGAAGACACGGCGGAGGGCAGGGTCGCCGCGGTCGCGGTAATCGGCGCGCAGGCTTCTGGCGTCATCACTGCCGAAGGAACCGCCACGCATCACCCGGCGGGAGTCCTTACCTTTAAATTCGCTTCCGTCATCTGGCGCGCCTTCATACGAATAATGGTACGTGTCCTGCACCCACTGCCAGACATTCCCCGCCATATCACACAGGCCCTGCGCAGTGTTCCCTGCTGGTTTCGAACATACAGGCATCGTCCCGTCTGCTCCGCAACCATAACCACCATCACCGTACATCACGGCCTTGTCGCAGGCCGCCTCAGCATCACCCCAGGGATATTTCAGGTTCCTGCCGCCGCTCGTAGCCGCATATTCCCACTCGGCCTCGGTAGGCAGCCGTGCACCCTCGAACCCAGGCTGCTTGCCTTTGAACCAGGCGTACTTACGCGCCTGGTCCCAGTCAACACAATTTACCGGGTGAAGCTCCCGGCCCGCCACGCCCCAGTTACAATAAGGGCCGGTGTCAGGTTCCGTGCACCCGCCTTTATCCAAGCATTCCGCGTATTGTTCCACGGTCACATCTGTTTTGGACATATCGAATGTTTTGATATTAACTGCATGTATCGGTTTGGCATCTGCAAAAACTTTTTCACCGCTGCTTGTCCCCATCTTAAACCTGCCGCCTGGAATGGTAACGAACTCAACCGGCTTTACAGGCGCGCCGGCTAACGGGTCAACACCAGTCACATAACCTTTGTTGCCGGAACCCCTTCCGGAGCCGGTCTCCACAGGGAAAGGCTTCGCCGGCTTCACAATACTGCCACCGGAAGCTTCCGCGCCGGCCTCGGTTTTCAGCGTGTCAATAGCACGGTCGGCCACCGCGTCCCTCAGGTCGGACGGGGTAGCGTTATGCGGGCGCGTATAGGCGAATACGCCCGCGGCCACTGCCAGAAGAGCAAGCACTGTTATTCTGATTTTCATAATGTCACCTCTACACCGCTGATCTAGCGTTCACTCATAATACCGATTTACCGCAACAGCTCATGTCAAAGGACCAACTGGACAAGTGTCCAAAGGTTACCTAGACCTCACAAGGCGGAACCCAACGTCGTCACGGCGGGGGCCAGGGACGATGTAGGCGCGGCGATCGGCCCGCAGGAAGCCGGCGACATCGTTGATGAAGGAACCGCCACGCATCACCCGGTAGGAGCCCGCAGCTTCAAACGCACTGCCGTCAACAGGCGCGCCTGTATACGAATCTTGGTATTTATCCTGCACCCACTGCCAGACATTCCCCGCCATATCACACAGGCCCTGCGCGGTGTTACCGGCAGGCTTTGAGCAAACAGGCATAGTGGCATTAGTCCCGCAGCCATAACCGCCATTGCCTATCATCACAGCTTTATCACAGGTCGGCTCATCGTTACCCCAAGGATATTTCTGATTCTCGCCGCCGCTTGTGGCCGCATACTCGAACTCGGCTTCGCTGGGCAGCCGTGCGCCTTTGAATTTGGCGTACCTACTCGCCTGGTCCCAATCCACGCAGTTCACCGGGTGTAGCTGCCGGCCGGGCTTTCCCCAATTGCAATAGTCGTCGGTAGCCGGTTCCGTGCAACCGCCTTTGATCACGCATTCCGCGTATTGCTCTACGGTAACCGCTGTTTTGGACATATCAAAGGTTTTGATGGCAACCTCATGGATCGGCTTGGCATCTTCAAAACCTTTTTCGCCGCTGTCCGTCCCCATGGTGAACTTTCCACCGGGGATGGCGATGAACTCCACCGGCTTTATAGGCGCTCCGGCTAGCGGATCCATCCCGGCCACATAACCCTTGTTGCGTGTAGCCTTTCTGGAGCCGGTCTCCATATAGAACGGCTTTATTTCCGGCTTCGTAATACTGACCCCGGAAACCTCCACGCCGGCCTCGGTTTTCAGCGTGTCAATAGCGCGGTCGGCCACCGCGTCCCTCAGGTCGG
>CAZUQT010000301.1:0-3079 GCA_964622585.1 uncultured Elusimicrobiaceae bacterium
AGGCCTTTGGAGAGGGAGAGGCGCAGGGCCAGCATTTTCATGCGGATGTCCACGGGGAGGCAGTTGAAAGGGAACTTGAGCTTGCCGGGGCGCACAACTTCATAGGGCGTGCCGCGCTCGTCGAGGGCTTTTTTGACTTTGAGTATGTCTTCCGGCAGTTTATCGGAGGGCGTGAAGAGGAAAACAAGGTCTTTGGAAGTATAAGCGCCCACTGGGCCGTGCAGGAACTCGGCGGCGGAATAGCCCAGGGCGTGGGACTTGGCCATCTCCCTGAACTTGAGAGCGGAGTCTTCGGCGACGGCATTATAAGGCCCGCGCCCGACGAAGCCAAGCATAGGGGCTTTTTTTATCCTCTTCAGCAGTTCTTCCCCGCCGTAATTGTCCGAAATGGCAGCGCTCGCGGCGGCGACAGTATCTTTAAAATCCTTTGGCGAGAAACAGCGGCTCCAGGTCTGCGCCGTCCAGAGTACGGCCCAGAGCTGGAGTTCGAAGCTCTTGGTCGCGGCGACCGGGACTTCTTTTGAATTAGAAAGGAGTATGTGGCGCCCTGCCAGTCGGGCCAGGGGATTATTCTTAATGTCGGCCTCATTGGTAACGGCGACGCCTTTCGCCCCCCACTTTACCAGCTTCTCAAGACAGGCGGTTATGTCCTGGCTGCGGCCTGACTGCGAGAAGGCCCAGACGGATTGGCCTTTGAAGTTAAGCGGTTTCCTGGCCTCGAAAATAGAATGCGGGTGGATGAAATTTGTTATAGTCCCGGCGTAAGCTTCCCAGATATACTTAGCGAAGAGGGTGGCCGTGCCGGAGGAGCCGCGCCCGACGAGGTAGACGGCTTTGTCTTTGGAACGGAGAGCGAGCTTCTTCAGCTCGCCGGAGCGGGCCGAAAATTTTTCAAGCAAAGCCGGGATCTCCGCTATGTCGCCGTAAGTAAGCGTGTCTTTTATATCCATTTTAATTCAGCCTGTGATCTTCTTTTTAGCTTCCCTCAGCCGCTTCATGCCGACTTCTATATCCCTCAGGTCAGTCCCGGTCCGGCCATAATGCGCGTGCTCGATGGGCGAGTCCGGGCAGATATAGGTCCCGCGGCTCACGCCTTTCGGGTCTTTTTCCAGGCCCAGCCAGATAAGCCAGGGCTTCATGTCGGAAAAATCCTTCGCCATCAGCTCCGGGTTGGAGCGCATCAGCAGGCGCGGGTCCCCGAAGCCGTCAAGCACCGCGCCGCTGTGGTAGCCCGCTTCCTTCGCGGCCTCTACGTCGCGGTGGGTGTCCCCTATCACGAAGACCTCCCTTTGTTTTACTTCCGCTTTAGCGATCTTAGCGGCCCGCTCGACGGCTTTTTGCAGGACTTCGCTCCTGTGGTGCGAATCGCAGCCGTAGCCCCCAAAAGCGAAATGCTTAAGCAGCCCCGACGGCTCGAGCTTTATAAAAGCGCCGTCCTTCAAATTGCCTGTACCGAGACCGACCAGCACGTCTTTGCGGCCCGACAACTTTGCCAGGAACTTTTCCACGCCTTTCACCTTAAAATACTTTTTGGCCTTAACAGAGGCAAGAACTTCGAGCGGGAGGCGGTCGACGTATTTCTGCGTAAGGGCGGCTAATTGTTTGGCGGTCGGCTTGCGGCCGGCGCCGGCCTTGAAAGCGTTCTCGAAGTTGGCTTTATCCGTGGCGCCCTGCAGCTGGACGGACTTGCAGGCCTCGGGATGGCCGGTCATAGCCTCTACTGCGTAGTTCAGGGCCCGCGCCCCCGCGCCTCCGGCCTTGATAAGCGTGCCGTCTATGTCGAACAGGATAATTTTCATAATAATGCCACGGGAACCTGGCGGGAGGCCGTCAGCTATTTCGGCTGTAAACAACGCTTCCCTTTTTGACCGTCAGTACGCACTGGTTGGCCCCGAAGTAATAGCACAGTTCCCTGTAGTCGTCCGCTTCGAAGAAAGCCAGATCGGCCTGCATGCCGGGGACGACGCTTCCTAACCTGTCGCCGATACCCAGGGCCCAGGCCCCGTTCACCGTAGCGGCGCAAAGGGCTTCCTCCGGCGTCATGCCGCAATGGGTGCAGGCCGCCGACAGGACGAACTGCATGTTCCAGCAGGGGCAGGTTCCCGGATTGAAGTCCGTAGCCAGCGCCACCGGGACCCCGGCGGCGATAAGCTCGCGCGCCGGCGGGTATTTGGCCAGGCCGAGGTAATAGTTGGAAGCCGGCAGCAGCGAAGCTACGGTGCCCGCCGCGCGCATCGCGGCTATGTCCTCGGCGTGCACATAGTCGGCGTGGTCGGCGCTTATTGCGCCGGCGGCTATCCCTGCGCGCGTTCCGCCGTAATTGGTAAGCTGCTCGGAGTGGACCTTCGGTTTCAGGCCGAGGCGGGAAGCTTCTTTAAGGTAGGCGGTGGTCTGCTCCGGGGTGAAATAGCCTTTCTCGCAGAAGATATCGGCGAAGACGGCCAGGTTTTCGGCCGCGACCTTAGGCAGGATCTCGGCAGTCACATAATCGAGGTACTTCTGCGTTTCTCCGTTGAACTCCGGCGGAACCCCGTGGGCGGCCAGGAGGGTGGGAACCATCTCGAGCGGGGTAAGCTTCTGGGCCTCGCGCACGGCCCGCAATATTTTAAGTTCGGAATCCAGATTCAGACCGTAGCCGCTTTTCACCTCGGCAGTCGTTGTTCCGCATTCGAGGAAGCCGGTCGCGCGTATAGCAAGCTGCTCGGCCATGGCCCGCTGCGGCTGTTTGCGCACTGCGCCTATGCTTGAAACTATCCCCCCGCCGGCCGTTTTTATCTCCTGGTAAGTGGCCCCGGCGGTCCGCATCGAGAAATCTTTCAGGCGCGGCTCGGCGAAAACCGCGTGCGTATGGCTGTCCACGAAACCCGGCAGGCAGACGCCGTTCACCTCTATCTTCCTGGCTTTTTTCGCCATCCGGTGGTGGGATACCTCGGTCCAGGTCCCGGCGGCGACCACTATGCCGCTGTCCACCAGCACGGCGGCGTCCTTGACCAGCCCTGTTTCGCGCATGGCTTCGCCCGCGCGCGGAGCTTTATCCCCGGCAAAGGTCAGGAGCTGCTTGATATTAGTGAAAAGTGTG
>CAZUQT010000302.1:0-3039 GCA_964622585.1 uncultured Elusimicrobiaceae bacterium
GCCGTAGCCGGTCTCCTTGGGCGGCAGGATAAAGACCTTCACGTCCGCGCCGGCCTGCTTCAGATAGCGCGCGGCGACGAGCCCGTCCCCTCCGTTATTGCCCTTGCCGCAGCAGACGACGGCTTTAAGGTCCGCGGGTTTTTTGCCCAGTTCCGCGGCGGCGAATTCGAGCGCGGCCTGCGCCACGGCGCGGCCGGCGTTCTCCATCAGAATATGGGAAGGGATGCCGTACTCGAGCGAGGCCTTCCTGTCGAGGTACTTCATTTTTTCGGCCGTCACTACGGGAAAGCCGCCGAATTCTTTAACCTGCGGGACTTTGGACATGCGGCATCAGCCTCAGACGATCAGCCAGACCAGCCAGGCTATGGAATAGACGCCCACGGTAAAGACCACCATGCCCAGCCCGGCGTAAGGCAGCCAGAGCGAGAGCAGCGCTTTGTTCGTGGAAACCGGGTAAAGCCTGCGCACCAGCCGCGTCCTGGCGTAGAACACGACCAGCAGGCAGAGGCAGAACCAGAGGAAGGCGTTCAGGAGCTGCAGCTTCGCGAAGAAGGCCAGCGGGACCAGCAGCGCAAGGAGGTAGTCCGAGAGGCCGAAGGCGAGGAAAAGCCTGGCGGCGCTGCCCCTGGCCCCGGTGAAGTCCATGAACAGGTGGATGGACGAGGCGAGGAAGTAATTGAAAGCCAGGAGGAGCGTCAGGACGACCATGAAAGACATGATCCCCGGCGGCACGGCCGAGAACATGCGCAGGAAGGTGAAGACGCCAAGCGTGCCGGCGAAGTAGCCAAGCAGGCCGGCGCGGCCGAGCCCGGCGGGGCGCTCTTCCCCGGCCAGTATTTCCGGCCGTTCGATAACGGCTTCCAAAGCGGTAAAAGGATTCATTTTTACCTCCCGTACCAGCGGTATTCCAGGCTGGGCGCCATGTCCATGGCGTCGGTCACCGACTTCGTCCCCATGAAAGAGAGCTTGGTGTCGATCAGCGAAAGGAAGTTTTCCAGCGGGTCGGCCTCGTTCAGCACGCGGGGGTTCTTCCCCAGCCCGCCCAGCTCGCCGGCCTTGTCGATAGCGTCCTGCAGGTCGCCCAGCGAGTCCACGAGCTTATTGTCCAGCGCCTGCCGGCCGGTGTAGATCCGGCCGTCGGCCAGAACCTTCACCTGGTCCACCGGCATCTTGCGCCCGTCGGAAACCGCCTTTACGAACTGGTCGTAAGAATCGTCTATCATCGCCTGGAGCAGCTTGCGCTCCTCCGGCGTCATTTCGCGCGAGGGAGAGCCGATATCCTTGAACTTGCCGGATTTAATGACCTCGCTCCGGTAGCCCACTTTTTTCATCAGGCCTTCGAAGTTGCCCACGCTGAAGATCACGCCGATGGAGCCGGTTATCGTGCCGGGATGGGCCATGATCTGGTCGCAGGCCGCGGCGACATAATAGCCGCCGCTTGCGGAAACCTCGCCGAAGCGGGCGATAAAAGGTTTCTTGGTCTCGGCCTTGGCCTTGAGGATGGCAGAGTAGATCTCCTGCACCGCGCCCACCGTGCCGCCGGGAGAGTTTATGTCCAGGACGATGGCCTTTACTTCCTTTTTGGCGGCCATGTTCTTTATGCGCCTGGCTATCTGCTGGCTGCCGTTATCCCAGGAATGACCGGAGGTGCCCTGCGAGATGGCGCCGTAAAGCGGTATTACCGCCACGGCGTTCTTCTTGCTCTGGCCAAGGCCGGTCAGCTTGGAGATGTCCAGGTCGTCAGGCTTCGCCTTGCGGGCCGCGTCGGCCTTGCTTATCACGGTATAGGACGCCGCGAGCGAAAGCGCGTATAGCACGGCTATTATTTTAAGCCAGAGCGCCGCGCCGGGCTTGGGCGCCGCGGGAACGGGCGGGGCCGCCGGCTTGGGCTGCGCTTCGGGATTTACCGCGCCGCTGTTGTTTTGCTCTTCCATTAGTCCTCCAACTGAATTAAGCCGAAAAAAGTAAAAATAAACTATAGCATATGGCTATAAATTCACCGCGTCGAGAACCCTGTTGCGGCCGCCTTCCTTGGCGGCGTAAAGCGCGGCGTCGGCCCGGCCCACTATCTCCTCCGGGGCGCGCCCGTCGCGCGGAAAATGGGCTATGCCTATGGACACCGTCAGGCGCACCTTTTCCAGGCCCTGGGAAAAGACCTCGGCCTCGATGCGCGCCCGGATGGTCTCGGCCTTGCGCAGCACGCCGGCGGAATCCGCGCGCGGCAGCACGATGCCGAACTCCTCGCCGCCATAGCGCCCCACGAAGTCGGTCTCGTAGACGCCTTCCTTCAGCAGCTGCGCCACCCGCTTGAGCACCGCGTCCCCGAACTGGTGGCCGTAGGTGTCGTTCAAATGCTTGAAATGATCGATATCGGCTATCATGAAGCCCATCGTGGTCTTGAAGGCCGCGGCCCGGCGCAGTTCCTCGCGGATCTTCTCGTCAAGGGCGCTGCGGCGCCACAGGCCGGTCAGGCCGTCGGTGAGCGACAGCCATTCCACCTTGCGGAACAGGATCACGCGCTTGAGCGCGAAAGAGATCTCGGAGGCGAACCTGCCGGCCGACTCGGCGTTCTGCTTGCCGCCGCGGAGCGCCAGGAGCCCCAGGGGGACGCCGCCGGCCGATACCGGCGCCAGCACCAGGCCGGAAACGGCCAGCGCCCCGGCGGGGAGGCCGCCGGCCAGGGCCAGCAGTTCGGGATAGCCGGGAAGCGCCTGGGCTTTGGCCCCCGGCGCAAAAAGTTCCATCCCCCCGCCGCCCGTGGAATTACCTTCCATGTAAAGCGCGACCTCTTCCGTCTCGAAATAGTCGAAGAGATATTTGCCAAGCTGCTTCGCGGCAGACTGCGGCTCCACGGTGTCGGAGAGCAGCCTGACCGCCGAATAGACGGCCAGGGACCTTTTCTCCCCGGCGGCGTTGAGGACCGTCATGGTCTTTATAAGAGAAAGCTCGGCCTCCAGCTTGGCCGCGCGGCCGAGCAGTTTTTTGAGGGAGGCGCGGTCGGGGGCGGAGCCGGCGCCGCCGTTGAGGATCACGGAATGG
>CAZUQT010000303.1:0-3018 GCA_964622585.1 uncultured Elusimicrobiaceae bacterium
GCTCTCAGGCTCGGCGCTTACGCAAGCCTCGCCTTCCGAGGGGCTTTTGCTAACCCGACCCGACGCGCGGCCTCGATAACTATTTAAGAACGGGAGATTTCCATATGAGAATATTAGTCACCGGTGCGGCGGGTTTTTTAGGCAGCCACCTTTCGCGCTACTTGCTGGGGAAGGGCCATTCGGTTATCGGGATAGATAATTTTATCACCGGCAATATCGCCAATATCGAGGACCTCCTTAAGAACCCCAAGTTTGAATTCACAAAATACGACGTTACCAATTATCTGCACGTGCCGGGCAAGCTGGACGCGGTTTTGCACTTCGCGAGCCCGGCCTCGCCTATTGATTATCTGAAGTTCCCGATACCGACCCTGAAGGTCGGCGCGCTTGGGACGCATAAGGCGCTGGGGCTCGCTAAAGAGAAGAAGGCCATCTTCATGATCGCCTCCACTTCGGAGGTTTACGGCGACCCGCTGATCAACCCGCAGCACGAAAGCTACTGGGGGAACGTGAATCCAATAGGACCGCGCGGGGTCTACGACGAGGCCAAGCGCTTCGCCGAAGCCATGACCATGGCCTACCACCGCTACCACGGCATGCAGGTGCGCATGCTTCGTATCTTCAACACCTACGGGCCCAATATGCGCCTGGAGGACGGCCGCGCCGTTCCCAATTTTATGACGCAGGCGCTGAAAGGCAAGCCCATCACCGTTTACGGCGATGGCAAGCAGACCCGCAGCCTCTGTTACGTATCGGACCTGATAGACGGGATCTACCGCCTGCTGATGAGCAAAGAGAACGACCCGGTCAACATAGGCAACCCGCACGAGATCTCGCTCCTCGAGCTGGCCGAGACGATAAAGCGCCTGTCCGGCAGCAAGTCCAGAATAGTTTTCCGCCCCCTCCCCGAGGACGACCCCAAGGTCCGCCGCCCCGATATCACCCGGGCGAAGAAGATACTTAAGTGGCAGCCCAAAGTGGACCTGGTAGAGGGCCTGAAGCGCACCATCTCCTATTTCAAAGCCAGGGTCTGAACCCATGCGCGTCCTGATAGCCGAAGACGAAAAGAAAATAGCCGACTTCATCAGGCGCGGGCTTAAAGAGGAAGGCTATGCGGCGGACATCGCCTCCACCGGCCCGGAAGCCCTGACCCTGGCCGAAGAGAATCCCTACGATCTGCTCCTCCTCGACGTAATGCTCCCGGGCCTCGACGGAGTGGCAGTCTGCTCCCGCCTGCGCGCCTCCGG
Organism: uncultured Elusimicrobiaceae bacterium; assembly: GCA_964622585.1. GTDB lineage: Bacteria > Elusimicrobiota > Elusimicrobia > Elusimicrobiales > UBA9959 > UBA9959. The sequence goes on from CAZUQT010000303.1 coordinate 1,248, forward strand.
CTTCGCGGCGCCTATCTTGATGCTCACGGCCAAGGACAGGGTTGAGGACAAGGTGAAGGGCCTGGACTCCGGCGCCAACGATTACCTTACCAAGCCTTTCGCTTTTGAAGAGCTTCTGGCCCGCGTACGCGCCCTGCTCAGGGCGAAGCCGGCGGAGCAGTCCGCCCTGCTTACCGCCGGGGAGATAGAACTGGACCTGGCCGCGCATAAGGCGCGCCTCGCCGGCAAGGAGCTGGACCTGAGCGCCAAGGAATTCTCGCTGCTGGAATATTTGGTGCGCAACAAGGGAAAGATAGTTACCCGCACAATGATAGCTGAGCACGTGTGGGATATAAATTTCGACACCGGCACCAACGTGATAGACGTTTATATAAACTATTTGCGGCGCAAGCTGGAAAAGAATCCCGCGAAAAAAGTCATACAGACGGTCAGGGGCAAGGGCTACCTTCTCAAAAGCTGATGTTCAATTCCGTCAGGTTCTGGATAACTCTCTGGTACGCGGCGGCGCTGGCCGTTACGCTCGCCCTTTTCAGCGTAGTGGTCTACAATAACCTGGAAAGAAGCCTGGACGAGAACCTGGACCAGCTGCTTGCGGTCCGGGCCGAGGGCGTGGCCGACGCGCTGGAGGCTTACCTGGAGACCGAGCGGATAGAAGTGGGCAGGTATTCCGCTTCGGCGGCGAAAGGCGGCGCTTTCTTCAAGATAGCCCCCGAGCTGGTGCGCCTGCACACGGAAGAGCCCAACCAGGCCGCCGTCGAGCTGCGCATCCTCGACGCTTCCGGGACCGAGCTGGAGAACTCGCGCGGCTCTGCCGGAGCCCCGGAACTGCCGGACCGCACGCTGAAGGACGCCCTGAAAGGCAATGCCGTCTACGATACGATAAAGATAGCCGGCGGCGACGGCCCCGGGGATACCTACCGCTCCTACGCCACCCCGGCTTCAGGCACGGCCGGGGCCGTTTATATAGTGCAGGCCTACCGCTCTACCTACCACACCCGGTTCGCGCTTAAGAATTTGCGCGTGATGATGTCTGCCATGGTTCCGCTGATAGTGCTGCTGACCGGGGCTTTCGGCATGTTCTTCGCGCGCGTGGCGCTGCGGCCGGTGGCGAACATGGCGCGCGCCCTCCGCCAGATAACGGCCGAGAACCTTAGCCTGCGGATAAAGCCGCCGCAGACCCGCGACGAGATCCGCGAGCTGGCCGACCTTTTCAACGCGATGCTTGCGCGCCTCGAGGATTCTTTCCTTTCGGAGCGGCGTTTCATCCAGGACGTCTCGCACGAGCTGAAAACGCCGCTGACCATCCTCAAAGGCGAGCTGGAAGTGGCGCTGAAGAAAGCCCGCTCCGTGGGCGAATATACCGCCGTGCTGCAGAGCAACCTGGAGGAGACCGAAAAGATGTCCAAGATAGTGGGGGACCTGCTCACCCTCGCCCGCTTCGACAACAGGGAAGTTCGCCTCGAGCGCTCCCGCGTTAACCTGAAGACGCTGCTGGCGGGCGCGGCCGACAGCCTCTCCGGCCTGGCCGAAAAGTCCGGGGCCTCCATAGAGCTGTCCCGGTCGGCGGACTCCGTGGAAGTCGAGGCGGACCAGGGCCAGCTCGGCCGGCTTTTTTTAAACCTGCTCGACAATGCCCTGAAATACGGCGGCCCCGGAGGGAAAGTAAAGGTCAATATCTCCATGGAGGCCGGGCGGCCGGCGGTAAGCGTAAAGGACAGCGGCCCCGGCATACCGGCCCACGAGGAAGAAGCCATCTTCAGCAAATTCACTC
>CAZUQT010000304.1:0-3008 GCA_964622585.1 uncultured Elusimicrobiaceae bacterium
GACCGCTCCAGCGTGCGTCTGGCGCTGCGGCGCAGCACCATGCTCGATTTCGCCGTTATCCTCTCGGTGACGGGGACGGCGCTGGCCGTGGACCTTATCGCGGCCGCCGGCGTGGGCATAGCGCTTTCCATCCTGCTGTTCATCCGCGAGCAGATGAACATTACCGTGATCCGGCGCAAAGCTACGGGCGCAGAGATCTCCTCGAAGCAGCAGCGCCTGGAGGGAGAGCGCGCGGTGCTTGCGGAGCGCGGCGCCGAAACCCTGGTGGTCGAACTGCAGGGCAGCCTGTTCTTCGGAACCACCGACCAGCTTTTCACGGAAATAGAGAGCGAGATGCGTTCCTGCCGGCGCCTTATCCTGGACATGAGGAGGGTGACCTCGGTGGACTTTACGGCCGTGCACATGCTCGAGCAGGTGGGCGCGATGCTGCGCGAGCGCGGCGGCACGCTCGCTTTCTCCCATCTCCCGCAGAGCCTGCCGACGGGGCAGGACCTGACAACCTATTTCAAATACCTGGGGCTTACCCATGACGAGGGCGGGGGGCGCGTCTTTGAAACGCTTCACGACGCGCTCGAATGGGCGGAGGACAGCGCCCTTGAGGAGGCCGGCCTCGAGCGGGCGGCCCCGGGGGAACTGCTGGACCTGTCCCAGATAGACTTTCTGCATGAGATCGATCCCGCCTCGCTGGCCGGGCTGCGGGCGGCGATCACCGAACGCCGCGTCGAAGCCGGAAAGCCCGTCTTCCTCCGCAAGGACAAGGGGAACGAACTTTTCCTGATCCGCCGCGGGCGCGTCCGCATCGTCCTGCCGCTGAAAGGCACGCACCGCCAGCATCATCTTGCCGTTTTCGGGCCCGGCGATTTCTTCGGCGAGGTGGCTTTCCTCGCCCGCACTCCGCGGACGGCCGACGCCCTGGCCCTGACCGACACCGACCTTTATGTGATCAGCCGCGAAGCTTTCGACGGGATCTCCCGCCGCGACCCGGCCGTCGGCGCGGTTTTCTTTCAGCGTCTTTCCACGGTGGAGGCGCTGCGCTTGCGCGACGCCGACCGCGAGCTGCGCCGCCTTCAGGACAACTAAGGCGGGCGCCAGGAGGCAGCTATGAGCGTATCTTCCCATCTCAGCCCGGAGCCCGAGCGGCGCCTCTGGATAATACACGCTAAAATACTCGGCGAGACAAGCCGGACCGACCTGAAGCTCTGGGCGCTCACGGCCTTCGCCGCCGCCCAGATGGCGCTTGTGGAAACCGTAGTTCCCGGCGGCCGGCTCTCGCATTTCGCGCTCGCGCTGCTTTGCGTGATCCTGCCGATCGGCCTTCTCGCGCTCTCTCCCCTGATCGAAACTAACAGGCAGGTCCCCTTGCTCGACCCGCGGATGGACGGGCGGCATGCCGGCGACTGCCTTATCTCAGCGCACGATATCGCCAAATACCCCCAGATAGAGCTGGTCATCCTCTTCGACAGGTATCTCGGCGGCGGCGTTACCGCCACCCAGTATTACGAGGATATCGTCGGGCATATAGTTTCTTCGGCGAGGATAGCCGTCCGCAAGCGCCGCCTTTTCCTGGCCGCGACCGTCCCCGCCGTGGTCGTCCAGCTCGGCCTGCTCTGCCGGCTTATCTGGCGTTAGGGTAGTCTTAGATTTTCTACAATATAGCCATGCAACAGATCTCCGCGCTTTTCGGCACCTGGATAATAGGCTTTTACTCTTTCCTTTTCATCGCGACGGCGCTTCTTTACCTCGCCGGCCCGGCTTCCCGCAAAAGGCTGGGAGGAACCTTTTTTCTTACCGTCAGCTCTATAGCCGGCCTCCTGGCGGTAAAGCTAATGGGCGGCGCTTCCACCTCCGGCGGCCTGCTGAAACTTGTGGAATTGGTGTCCCGCCTGTTCGCCGTGATAGCCGCGATAAACCTGGCCGGGGTCTTCAGCTTTTCGCTGGTCATGCCGAAGCTCAAGACGGGAGTCTCCAAGTTCGTGGAGGACCTTATCCTCGCCGGCGCCTATATCGTGGCCGGCCTGGCGGTGGTCTCCGCTTCAGGCGCGAACCTGAGCGGGATACTGGCTACCTCCGCCGTGGTGACCGGCGTGGTCGCTTTTTCCCTGCAGGATACGCTAGGGAATATCATTGGCGGGATGGTCCTGCACCTCGAGGATTCCTTCGTCGTAGGCGATATGATACGGGTGGAGGGGCATGAAGGCATCCTGAAGGAGATTCGCTGGCGCCAATCCACCCTCGCCACTATCGGCGGGGACATTATTATCATCCCCAATATCGTCCTTATGAAAAGCGCGGTAATGGTGCTGGGGGCCGCGGCCGGCAACAAGCGCTTCCGCGCGGTCCCTTTCAATGTTTATTATGACCGGCATCCCGGCGAGGTGACCGGGCCGGTGGAACAGGCGCTTAGGGAGGACCCTCCTGCCGGCGTGGCTTCGGAGCCGCCCCCGGACTGCGTGATAAAGGATTTCCAGCCTAACTGCATAGTGTACGAGGCCCGCTACTGGCTTACCGATTTCTCGGCCCCCGGCGGCGTGGACGCCCTGGTGCGGTCACGCATCTTTTACGCGCTCTCCCGCGCAGGCATAAAGCTTTCCGTGCACGGCAGGACCATGGTCCTGGCGCAGGGCGCCGAGGAAGTTGCCGAGCGGAGCAGGAAGCAGGAGCAGGCCAGGCGCGCGGCGGCGCTGAAAGGCGTCTACGTTTTCCAGGTCCTGACCGAGAGCGAAAAAGAACTCCTTGCCGGACGCTTGAAGCCTACGCCTTTCGCCACCGGGGAGATCATGACCAGGCAGGGCGCGGTGGCCGACTGGCTTTATATCATTTCAAGCGGGGTGGCCGAGGTTCGGCTGTATTCCGAAGGCGGCGGCGGGTACCGCGTGGTAAAAAGGCTGGTTGCCGGCGATTTCTTCGGGGAGGGCGGGCTGCTTACCGGCGAGCCGCGCTCCGCCACGGTCGTGGCCGACGGCGAAGTGAACTGCTACAGGCTTGACCGGGAGGGCTTCGCGGACATC
>CAZUQT010000305.1:0-2989 GCA_964622585.1 uncultured Elusimicrobiaceae bacterium
CCTCTATCCCGCCGGCGGTTTCTTCGCGGCTGAAAGTGGCCCTGTTGAAATCGTCGGAGAACAGCCCGCCGCGGCGGCTCCAGACCCTGGGAAGAACGTCCGACACCGAGACCGAGCCGGACGAGCCGGGTATGGAAAGCTCGCGGAAATTCCCGCGCCTCGCGGGCGCCTTCAGGCGGTCGAGCGCGGCGCGGAAACCTTCCCAGGAAGCGAGCTCCTTCTCCGGGTTCTCCACGGCGCCTTTAAGAGCCTGCGGCCTGTAAAAAAGGGCCGGGGCCTCCAGCCACCAGGGCGCGGAATAAGCCCGCGTGCCCTCGTCCCGGCAAAGCTCCTTGAGGATGAACTCCGGGTAGCGGCGCTGGGCCAGCGGCTCCAGCCCGGCGGAAAGCTCGGCCAGCAGTCCCAGCTTGGCGAAAAGCTCGGTCCAGTTCTGCGGGATCTCCATGACGTCGGCCAGCGGGTTGCGCTTCGGGTCCCGCAGGTGGGCGAACAGGCTTTCCCAGAGGCTCTGCCGGCTTTTTACCGAAAATTCTATATTGCAGTCCTGGTAGGCGGCCGAGAACCTGGTCACCAGGCTCTTGAAAGCCAGGTGTTTCCTGTGGTCATAGTCCGAAAGCAGCCAGATGATCATCTTTTAATTTATACACCGCGCGTATTGCGGTTATATTACGCGTCAGACCGCCCAACCAGCGCTTCCCAAGTCCGGCTCGACTCTGAGACTGTTCCTGAATTTGCCGGCCTCGAGCCGGCGCAGGGCGCACAGCGCCACCATTGCGGCATTGTCGGAACAGTAAGCCCTCTCCGAAAACCTTACCTCGAAACCTTCAAGCCGGGCAAAGGCCGCGCGCAGCGCTCCGTTGGCCGAGACCCCTCCCCCCACGGCTATGCGCTTAAGCCCGAGGGAGCGCGCGGCGTCGGCTGTCTTTTTAACCAGCGTTTCGACCGCGGCGTCCTGGAAACTTCTGCATACCAGCGCCTTTTCCGAAGCGGGCAGTCGTATGCCCTTCCTGTAAAAATCCTGGCCGAGCTTCGCCGCCAGGTAATAGCTAACCGCCGTCTTAAGCCCGCTGAAAGAGAAATCCCTGGTCCCCGGCATGAAAGGGCGCGGGAAATCCGGCCCTTTGCCTTTCGCTCGCGCGGCCTCTTTTTCCACCTCGGGGCCGCCGGGGTAAGGCAGGCCTAGCAGCTTCGCGACCTTGTCGAAAGCCTCGCCGGCGGCGTCGTCGCGCGTGCGGCCCAGAACCTTGTAATCGCCGTAGCCGCGGGCGTGCCAGAGCTCGGTATGGCCGCCTGAAACTATAAGCACCAGCAGCGGGAATTCAAGCGGCCTGGAAATTTTCCCGTTCTCGAATTCGCAGGCGAGCAGATGGCCTTCAAGGTGGTTCACGCCTATCAACGGGGCGCCCGCAAGCTCCGCGGCGGCCTCGGCCGCGACACGGCCCACCATCAGCGCCCCGGGCAGCCCCGGGCCGCGCGAAAAAGCGACGGCGTCGAAGGCGCCTGTCTTTAACGGGACCCCGATCCCGGCGCGGCGCAGCGCGCTCCCCAGCACGAACGGGATCTTCTCCAGGTGCGCGCGGCTGGCCAGTTCAGGAACCACGCCGCTGTATTTACGGTGAAGTTTTATCTGCGAAAAAACGGCGTTGGAGCGGAGGGTCCGCCCTTCGAGTACGGCGGCCGAGGTCTCGTCGCAAGTCGTTTCAAAAGCCAGGATTTTCATCGATAGATCAAGGATCGGGAATCGCGGAACGGGGATCTTTCATCGGTCGCCGCATTCATTGATCCCCGATCCCCGGTCGCGGCTTTATTTCGCCGGTTTCAGATTGCCCAGGACTTCCCTGGCTTTCAGCAGTTCCACGGCGCGCTCGAGAACCTCGTCGCGCGGGGCGTCCTTCTTTTTTTCCGCCTTGGAGTCTTTGAGGTCCTTGACGTCTTTGGCATCCTTGGCGCCTTTGTCGTCTTTAACGTCCTTGGCGTCCTTCCCGTCCTTGCCGGGATAATAGATCTCGTCGCCCTGCTGAAGCAGCTTTTTCTCCGCCTCGACGGTGACCTTGACCTCGATGTCGGGGTAGATGCCGCCGTTCTCGTTCTTCGCGTCGTGCTGTATCGATTTGCCGCTCGGCGTGTAATACTTGGCGATGGTCAGGCGCAGCGCCGATTTGTCCGAGAGCGGGATCATCGACTGCACGCTGGCCTTGCCGAAAGAGCGCTCGCCTATGACTACGGCGCGCTTATTGTCCTGCATCGCGCCGGCGACTATCTCGCTTGCGCTCGCCGAATAGCGGTTGACCAGAATGACCAGCGGGAGCGTCTCGTAAGCGCCGGAGCCGTTGGCCTTGAATTCCTGGTAGTTCTCCGGCTTGCGGCCCTTCGTGAAAACTATCATCTTGTTATCGTTCAGGAAAAGCTTGGAGATGTCCACGGCGGCGGAAAGAAGCCCGCCCGGATTATAGCGCAGGTCCAGCACCAGCGCCTCCATCCCTTTGCCCTTCAGCTCCGCCAGGGCCTTGTCGAAATTCTCCACGGCGTGGCCGGTGAATTCCACGATCTTGATATAGCCGGTCTTCTGGTCGATCATGTGCCACTTCACGTTCTCGGCCTTTATCAGCTCGCGGGTGAGGGTGAGGTCTTTCGTTATCCACTCCGCGGTCTTGTCCTCGGGCTCGCGCGCGGTGGTTATCTTGACCTGCGTCCCGGGCTTGCCGCGCAGCTTTTTTATGGCCTCGTCGATTATCAGGTCTTTCGTGGATTCGCCCTCGATCTTTATGATCTTGTCGCCGGGCAGCATCTCGGCCTTCCAGGCAGGGGTATTGGGCAGCGGGGTCACCACGGTCAGCCAGCCCTCGCGGGTGTCCACGCGGATGCCGATGCCGCCGAATTCGCCCTCGGTATCGCTTTTAACCCTGTCGTAGACGTCAGGCTCCATGAACTGGGAGTAGTCGTCCAGCTCGGCGACCATCCCCTTGGCGGCGCCGTAAACCAGCTTCTG
>CAZUQT010000306.1:0-2975 GCA_964622585.1 uncultured Elusimicrobiaceae bacterium
ATAGCGCCCACGGATAGTCTACAAGAAGCCTGTTACAGGATTGTTAACAAAATTTGAACATCGGCACGCGGCTAGTTTACGCTTATCAGGGAGTCGCCGGTGGGTGCTTTGGGTTTGCCCGGGTCCAGTTTCTTTTTGCCGTCCACGGTGAAATGATAGGGGTAGGTGCCCGGAAGGATATAGACGTCGGTTTTCCAGACGCCGTCCTTCTTCGTCATCTTTTTTTCTTTCCAGGAGGTGAAGCTGCCGGCTATCAGCACGGATTTGGCTTTTGCGTCCTTGTATTCGAAAGCCGTCTTTACGGCTTTTGTCTTATCGGCGTCGCCTTTGGCGGGAGAGGCCGTTCCTTTAGCGGCTTTGGCTTCTTCAACTTGATCTTCTTTGTCCGCTTCGTTCATTTTGGCGATGGCCGCGGCCCTGGCGGCGGACGCGTCCGTTTCTTCTTCCTGCGCGACGGGTATGGGTACCGGTTTCACCTCGATAGTGTCTCCCGAGAAATGCAGGGACATGCGCTCATAGATGGAATAGCCGGCAAAAGCCATGACGGCCAGGCTGATAAGCGCCGCGGCCGCCCAGAATTTTTTGGATTTAGTCATCGGATTTTTTGATTACTCTTCTCTAATCTTCTTTAATCAGGCGAGCGTCAGCGAGCTTCTTGAATAAATCTTATTCCCCATCCCTTCCCCCTCTTAAGCGGGCGACATGCGAGCGTCAGCGAGCTCTCCCCATAAGGAAGATTCCCATCGCCCACGCATAGAAAAGGCTTTGGGAATATAATGAAACCGCACTAACACTGATGAAAAGCGGGCGATGGGAATCGAACCCACGTCTAATGCTTGGGAAGCACTCGTACTACCATTGTACGACGCCCGCGTTATTCTGCCGTTAATAAAAGAACTGTAAGAAACTAATACCCGTAAATTTTACCTAAAACAATCCTCTATATCAATATTATTATTGTTTCTTTATAAGATTCAGGAATTCTTCCCTTACTTTGTTGTCGGTCCGGAAGACGCCAAGCATGGAGCTGGTGGTGGCGAAAGAGGTCTCGTTCTTGACCCCGCGCATGCTGACGCAGAGGTGCTCCGCCTCCATCACTATCCCTACCCCGCGCGGCTTGAGTTCCTTGAACAGGGTGTCCGCTATTTCCACGGTAAGCCGCTCCTGCACCTGCAGGCGGCGGGCGAAGGCCTCCACCAGCCGCGGGATCTTTGAAAGGCCCACTATGCGTTTGTTCGGGATATAGGCCACGTGGGCTTTGCCGAAGAAAGGCAGCATATGATGCTCGCAGAGCGAATAAAAAGCGATATCTTTCACTATCACCATCTCGTGGTATTCGGCCTTGAAAAAGGCGCCGTTGAAGACCTTTTTCATGTCGGCGTTATAGCCGGAGGTTATTTCGCGCAGGGCCCGCGCCACGCGCTGCGGGGTTTTCTTCAGGCCTTCCCTGCGCGGGTTCTCGCCCAGGGCGTTAAGGATCTGCAGTGCTGCCGTTTCAAGCGGGTCTTTCATATTGATAATTTTACTAGTTTTGAAAGCATAAAAAAATCCCCCGCCCGGGGCGGAGGATCTTTTCGCCGATCGAACCGGCTTTCTTTCCGGCTTACTGCGAAGCGATATACAGCCACTTGCTGGAAGCGGCGAGGTCGCGCGAGGCCGCGCGCAGGTTCTTTACGTCGGCGGAAAGCTTTTCGACCGCGGCCTTCTCGTCCAGGATCTGGGTCAGCTTTTTGCCGCGGACCTTCTTGCCGCCCTTCGAGGAGACGGCGTCGCGCATGGAAGCTTTCTTGTTCTTGGCGGCCAGCTGCGCCACCAGGACGTTCACCTGGCCCACCTTGCGGTTGACCTTGCGGCTGTAGCTGAGGATGGTGTTGGTGTAGTTCGACAGGGTGGAGCCGGGCTGGATGGAGGAGAACTCCGTCTTGTTGAGGGAGGAAATGTGCTTGAGGTTGCCGGCTATCGTCTTCAGGCTGACGCCGAGGGCCGCCAGGTCTTCCGCCCCGGCGGGGCCGCTGGAGGAATCCAGGGTCTCGAGGGCCTCGTCCAGGTATTCGTCCTGGCGCACGAGCTTAAAAAGGATATCTTTGAATTCTTTGATCTTGCCGTCCTGCTGTTTTACCGAAGGCGTCTGGACGAGGACCGTCTTTTCCGCGGTGTCCGCAAAAGCCAGGCCCAGGCCAGCTATAAGTATGAGCCCCGCTGAAAGTATCGATTTGTTTTTCATTGTTTGTCCTCCGTCCTGTAGGTATAGTCTACCTTCCGGAGGGCGGAACCGCATGGGCCATGCGGCTGCATTCATAAATAAAAAAGGCCTACGCCGGCGTAGGCCTTTCGGGTAACCCATGTTTTTTACCCCATACCCTTCAGGGCTTTCAGGGCCTGTTCGCGGGTTTTTATCTTCCCTTCGAACTGCAGCAGGTGAATTTTTTCCAGGAGCTCCCCCACCTTCGGGCCTTCAGGTATTTTAAGCGCTTTTATCACGTCGTTGCCGTCTATCAGCCTGGCCGAGCGGGACTTCATGTTCTTCTTGATGTAAACCCTGAAGAGCTGGTTGAGCACCTGCATGTAGCGCAGGGTCTTCTTCGGCGAATTGTAGGGCAGGCCGGCGGGGAGCGGCGCCGGCGGGTTCTGGAGCTTCCTCCTCATCTCTTTAAGCTGGCCGGAGGAAATATAGCTGGCGTGGTCCGCCCAGGAAAGCGCGAGCAGCGGGATGGTATATTCCCCCATCGTCCTGAAGAAGCGGAACATCGCCCTGTCGGAAATGATATCGTTGGCGGCCAGATTGCCGGGGCGCAGATGCGTGCCTATAATCTTGGAGACCAGGCGTATATCCTCGCGGGAAAAGCGCAGCCGCTCCATCACCTTCTCCGCCATCACCGCGCCGAATTCCTCGTGGCCGAAGAAGCGCAGGCGCCCCTTTATCATTGCGGCCTTCGGCGGCTTGGCTATATCGTGCAGCAGGGCCGCGAACTTCA
>CAZUQT010000307.1:0-2967 GCA_964622585.1 uncultured Elusimicrobiaceae bacterium
TGGTGGTGCGCGAATCGGCGAAGCTCGACAAGAGCCTGCGCCGCGTGAAGGTGCTCGAGCGCAAGATCTCCCACGACGGCGGCGGGATGAAGATAGAGAACGCGAAGATCATAGTTTCCGGCGGGCGCGGCATGAAGTCCAAGGAGAAGTTCAAGCAGCTTGACGAGCTCTCGAAGCTCCTTGGCGGCGTGGTGGGAGCCTCCCGCGCGGCCGTCGATATGGGATTCAAGGAAAAAACGCACCAGGTGGGCCAGAGCGGCACGACCGTCTCGCCCAAGCTCTACCTTTCTTTCGGTATCTCCGGCGCGGTGCAGCATATTGTGGGGATGAAAGCCTCCGACGTGATAGTGGCCGTGAACAAGGACGCCAGCGCCCCTATCTTCAATGTGGCTAAGTACGGCATCGTGGGAGACGTTCACGAAATACTGCCCAAGCTGATAGAAGCTCTCAAGAAGAATTAGACGGTGGACGCCAAATAGTTCCGGGTTCGGGAACCTCCTGAACTTGTTACGGTTTAGGGTCAGGTTTTTTAAAATAATGACCTTGCTGAACAGACTGCTGCTGGTAGTGTTCGGGGCCGGGCTTATCCCGCTCGCCCCTGCCGGCATCTTTTTGTTCTATTTCCAGTCCAGGACCAGGCAGGATATCTCAAACCTGCAGCAGAACGTGGCGCAGATGGGCTCCCTGATGATGGAGCGCGAGGCGCAGGACCTGTCCCGGCGCTTCGAGCGGATGTGGGACACCGACTCGCACTACGTCAGCCAGGCCGGCCTGGAGAGCGCCCTTAAACGCAACCCCGAATTCCTTTTCCTCGCCTTCACCCGCGCCGACGGCCGCGAGGTGCTGAGCGGCGGCGTGCCGGAGCTTAAGAGGTATTTCGGCTATCTCGACCTGTCCGGGGACGCCCAGTTCATGAAGGCCTCCCGCGAGGGCCGCGCCGCGCTGGGCCAGTTCGAGATGATCTACGATATGCCGGTCTGCCGGCTGGTCTACCCTATAGGCGGCGGCTATTACGCTTTCGCGGCGGTCAATTTGCGCGATCTTTTCGTGAAGCTGCGCTCCCAGCGCCTCGGCGCCACCGGCGGGCTGATGCTGTCCGACGCCGCGGGCAACGCCCTCGTCCTGTCCGGCGCCTTCGAGCGGTTCAACAGCGGCGAGGTGCGGGACATCCTTAAACGCGGGCCGGTCTTTGAAATAGACGGAAGGAACGGGCCTTATATCGGCGCGGCCTCCCCCGTGCGCGGCCTTGACCTTTTTGTCATCGCCCTTGAAAACAAGGCCGAGGCTTTTTCCTGGGTGAACCGCGTTTCCTGGCTGATGGTCTTTTTCCTCCTGGCCGTGATTACCGCTTTTTATTTTTCCGCGCTGCTCTTCACCCGCCGCCTGGCCGGCCCGGTGGCGGCCTTGATGGACGGCGCGGGGCGGGTGTCCGCGGGAGAGTTCAAGGTTCCGGTGAGCGAGGAGACGGAGTTCTCGGAGCTTTCGGCCCTGCTTCGGGCCTTCAACTCGATGATGCGCGAGATGGACCGCTACCACGGGATACAGGTGGAGAAAATTTTCGAGGAGAAGCAGAAGCTTGAGCTGCTGGTGAGCCTGATCCACGACGTTATCATCCTGGCCGATATGCGGGGTGAACTGCTCTACGCCAACGCGGCCGCTAAAGCCCTCCTGGGCCCGGAGGCCGCCGCGCCCGGGGAGAACGAGACCGTCAGGCGGAAGATCGCGAGCCTGGTGGATAAAAGAGCGCATTCAAGGAACGGCGTGGTGGAGCTTGAGCAGGGCGGGGAAAAGAAATTCTACCGCGCCAGCATCCAGACGCTTTCCGCCAAGACTCAGAACCCGGCCGTCTTCATGGTGCTGCGCGACATCACCCTGGAGCGGAAGATCCAGCGCATGAAAGAAGATTTCTTCCATTCCGTGGCGCACGACCTGCGCGCCCCGCTGCTTACGATGCAGGGGTATATAAAGCTGCTCGAAAAAGAATTCCCGCCGGAAGCCAGGCAGGCCGGCTATGTCAGGAACGTGAAGGATTCCAGCGACCGCCTCTTCAAGCTGCTTGAAAATATCCTGGACATCTCGCGCATGGAAGCCGGCCAGCTGAAGCCCGACCTGGCCAAGATCGACGCGGCCGAGTTCCTCTCTTCCGCGGTAGAAAGCTTCAGGGCTATTTTCGAGGAGAAAGGCGTGGTTCTTTCCGTAGAGACCGCGGGGGCCGGAAAGACGCAGTTTTCGGCGGACTCCTCGCTGCTGCGCAGGGTTATAGAGAACCTTGTTTCCAATGCCTGGAAATTCACCCCAAAGGGGGGGAAGGTCACGGCTTCGGCCGGAGTGGAGAACGGCAGCCTTATTTTCACCGTCTCCGACACCGGTCCCGGCATTCCGCCGGACCAGCTGGAGGCGGTCTTCGAGAAATACAAGCAGCTCAAGGCGGGGGAGGGCGAAGCGGGCTTCGGCCTGGGCCTGGCCATCTCCAGGAAAATAGTGGAGCTCCACGGCGGAAAGATCTGGTCCGAAGCGGGACCCGGCGGCATGTTCAGGTTTTCAGTAAAGTGAATTGCGTCCGGTCATATATATTAGGAAAGGGGTTGTTATATGAAAAACGAAACTAAAACTTCCGGCAATAAAAAGCTTTATTTCGGCACGGCTGTTTTTTCGCTGGTATGGCTTTTGCTCTCCGTAGTCTGGCCGATCACCAGAAGGATAGACTACAGCTGGGAGAATTTTATCGTGAACCTCCCGGCGATGCTTTCTTTCTTCGACCTGTCCGTCAGCGGCATGCCCAATACTTACCTTTTCGGCAAGTACATAAATAAGCCCGCAAATCCGAAGATATCCATAGCCGCCTTTGACGAACTTACCATACAGCGCTACGGCTGGCCGCTTAAACGGCGCTATTACGGCGAATTGGTGGACAAGCTCGTCAAACTGGGCGCCAAGAGCATAGTTTTCGACGTCATATTGTCGGAG
>CAZUQT010000308.1:0-2925 GCA_964622585.1 uncultured Elusimicrobiaceae bacterium
CGCGGCGGGGGGGTCCCCCGGGGGGCGCGGAACGGGGACGCTCTTTCCCCCTTCCACCCCCCGCCCCAGGTAAAGGTCCCGTCGGTGAGAACGCCGTCGACGTCGAGAGCCACCGCCCTGATCCTCACAGTTTCCCGCCCGCGCGGCGAAGCTTCTTTATGATCGGCTTCTCGCGCTCGAAGACCTTCTTCACGCCGTCGCCGAAAGACGTCTCGACGATGCGGATATCGCGCACGAGCCGCGTGATGCCGCTGGGGCCGAGGGAAGCGGCGTGGTCGGACCCCCACATCGAACGTTCGAGGGTTATATGCCTCTCCATTACGCACGCCCCCAGGGCCACGGCCGCCACCGAAGAGGGAAGCCCGGTCTCATGCCCGGAAAAGCCGACGGGGACCCCGTAGCGCTTTCTGAACTCCGGGATGACCTTCAAATTCAGCTCTTCGTAGTTGGAAGGGTAGGTGCTCGTCGAATGAAGTATGACCAGGTTCTTCTTCCCGAGAACCTCTACGGCGTGATCGATCTCTTCAAGACTGCTCATCCCCGTGGAAAGGATCACGGGCTTGTTCTTCGCGCGCGTATGCCTGAGCAGGTTATCGTCGGTGAGGCTGGCGGATGCGATCTTGTAGCAGGGCGGGTTGAAGCCGTCGATCATATCGACCGCGTTCTCGTCCCAGCAGGAGGCGAACCAGGCGATGTCGAGCTCCCTGCAGTAGGCGTCTATCTCCTTGTATTCCTCCGCCTCGAACTCCAGGCCGTACTTGAGGTCGCCGTTGGTGGCGCCGAAAGGGTTCTCCCGCGGCTTCGCCAGTTCCTCCGGGGTGTAGACGACGCTGACCGTGCGCTTCTGGAACTTGACGGCATTGCAGCCGGACGCCTCGGCCAGTTCGATAAGCTGCTTGGCGATCTTGACGTCGCCATTGTGGTTGATGCCGATCTCGCCGATGATATAGCAGGGGTGGCCGTCGCCGACCAGAGAATGTCCTATTCTGACTTCCATAGCTAAGCTCCTTTTGAAACGGGCATGGTCCGGGAGATCGCTTCGCTCAGCCCGACCGTAACCGTTAATCCTAATTCAGACTCCGCGCGCGAAACGTCCGGGACATACCGCTGCGGCTGGCCGCCGCAGGGCGGCCGCGCGACTTTCACGGCAAGCGGCGGGCTGGCCTGCCCGGCCGCGGCGTTCGCGGTTTCCAGGATGCTCACTGACTTGCCGGAACCTACATTGTAAGGGCGGCAGGGCCGCCCGCGGAAAAGTATGGTCCACAGCCAGACCGCCAGGTCCGAAGCGTAGAGGTAGGAGCGGCAAGGCGTTCCGTCGCCTTTTACCAGGACCGGCCCGCCCGCGGCGGCGTCCCTGATGAAGTTCCCTATCGCGAAATGGGAATCAAGCGGCATGTCCGGCCCTACGAAAGCGAAACACCTGGCTATTTTGGTTTCGAGCCCCGGACCACGCTTATGCGCGAGGGCGCAAAGCAGTTCCGCCGAGCGCTTTCCTTCGCCGTAGTCGGAATCCGGGTCCATTGGGTCGGGCCCGCCCGGATAAGACTCGGGAAGGTGCGTCATCTCCGGCGGCTGTTTTCCGTAGACGGCGCCGGAGCTTATAAAAAGTAATTTCCGGCAGCCGGCTTTGGAAGCGAATTCCAGGGTTCTCCCCGTACCCCTGACTATAGTATCGAACCTGGCCAGCGGGCCCTCGGCTTCCCGGTCGGCGCCGGAGGCGGCGGCCCCGTGTATGATAAAAGGATACTCTCCTTCCGGGAAAGTGAAACTTCGGATGTCTCCACTGCAAAAAGAGATGGACGGGTCCCTTCGTATGCCGGGGGCCCGGGAGAGGAAAGCGTCAGGGTTCCTGGATAAAACGGTAGCCTCCGCTTTCAGGTCAAGTTTAGAATTGGCGTAAGAGAAGGATTCGAGCAGCCAGCGGCCGATGAAGCACGTGCCGCCGGTGATGAAGATCCTTTCCCCCCGCAATTCGGCCCACAGGTCCCGCGTTTGAGCCAATACCTGCCCCAAATCCTGTTCTTTCATATATATTTACATAATTATATCGTTTATAGACATCATTGTACATTGCCGCGGGCCGTCTCCCGCGCGGGGGCCGCCCGGTGTTATTATGATAAAATATGCCAATGAGCCCCGGTTTTAAAGTTTTTTCCGAGTTTTCTGGCAAAGTCCGGGAGCTTTTACGCAAAAAACCGCTTGAAACCCTGTTCATTTTTGCCGCGCTCGCGGCGGCTGCCGCCGTTATTTCCTCTTATAAAGCGAACGCTTCGGATATTTCCCTCGAAATAACGGGGCGGGACGCTGCACTCGGGCTTATACAGGTTTACGGAGTTTCCACCAAAGGCGTTCTCTCGGAGCTGGACCGCCGGGACGGGACCTGGGGGCTAGACAAAGGGAACTACGTAAAAAAGCTGCTTATCGCGCTGCCAAAGAACGGCCTGCCTGATGTCGCGGCGGTAAGCGTCGAGGTCGGAAAGCGCGCGTTTAAATTCAGCACGGCCGATTTCCTTAAATTCGAGGTCCGGCGGCTCGGGGCCGTTCAAAACAACGAATGGGACATCTATGAGCTGCCCTGGTCCGTAAGGGACCACAAATCCCTGTACCCTAATTTTTCAGCCATCAACTGGCGCGGGGACGCTTTCTTCTGCTTCGGCGCGGCTCTCCGTTTCTCTCTTTTCTGCCTCTTGTTCTTCGGGCTCCTGTACCTGCTGGACCCCGCTTATTTTTCCGGGCGGCGCGGGCGCGAAGCCGGGGCCGCGGGAACCGCTCCGGTGACGGGCGGGTCCGTTTTCTCGTACCTGTCCTCGAAGAACAGGACGGTCTGGACCTTTGGACCGGCCTGGCGGTCGCGCGACCTGAACCTCGGCCGCCCGCTCCACCTGGCCCTCGTTTTCCTGCTCACCGCCGGCGTGGTGGGGGCCA
>CAZUQT010000309.1:0-2890 GCA_964622585.1 uncultured Elusimicrobiaceae bacterium
TGCCAGGCCTATAAAGGCAAATCGAACGAGGCCAATACGACCAATAATGCCGTGGTGGATACCGAGGGAGAGATCCTGACCTATCACGGCCGCCCCGCCTACACCTTCTACCATTCCAACTGCGGCGGCTGGATCCAGGCCTCAAAAGAGGTCACGGGCTGGGGCGATTCAGCCTATCTGGTCACCAAGCCGGACATAGACCCCGCAAAGAGCCTGGCGCCGCTGGACCCGTGGGACTTCCACCTCTGGCTGACCGGCAACCCGGACGCCAACTGCAATTACCCCGGCCGCGTGCGGGCCTCGGAATTCCGCTGGATGAAAATAATACGCCAGAAGGATATGACCTTCCGCGTGAACAGGGATTACTCGATAGGCGAGGTCCTGGACATCATCCCGCTCAGGCGCAGCCCCTCGGGGAACGTGAATACGATGAAACTGGTGGGGAAGAAAAAGTCCGTTACGGTCACCAAGGAGCATCTGATCCGCAATATCCTCGGCTTCAGTTCTCTGAAAAGCACCTTGTTCGAGATAGAGATGAACCGCTTCAAGAACGGGAAAGTGCGCAATTACTGGATTTACGGCGGCGGCTGGGGCCACGCCATCGGCATGTGCCAGAGCGGCGCCGCCGGCCTGGCCGGCAAGTACAATAAATCCTATAAAGAAATAATGGAGTTCTACTTCCCCGGAACCAGCATCAGGCGGATCAAGTACGTTAAGAAGATAAAATAGCGCGGGAGAGACAATAAAAAAGGCCCCGCTGCCGGGGCCTTTTTATTTACGGCTCTTTTAGAACTTGTAAGACAGCATAGCCTTTCCTTCCGCGAACTCGTCCTGCTTGGGGACCTTGTTGTCGCTCTTCATTTTGCGGGCGGAGAGGTCCAGAGAAAGGTTCCCGCCTTTCAGGCCTACGCCGGCCGCGACGGTATTGTAGAACAGCTCGGAGGTGGAAGTATCGTCCTGGAACTCCATCCTCCTGAAAGAGCCGCGCACGCAGAAGCCGGGGAGCAGCCAGATCTCGGCCCCGCCCGCTCCGCCGAACAAAGTCATGTGCTCGTGGCTTACGAAGTTGTTATTGTTGTAGGTGTCGTAGCCTATCACCAAATTCTGCAATTCCACGCCCACCAGGAACCGGCCGCCGAAAAAGTGGAAAGCGGCGGCGGAAGACTTAAGCCTGTTCTCGGTCTGCGTCCTCATCCTCGAGTTCCCCAGCCTGTATTCCGGGTTCAGCATGAGTTTTTCATAGCCCGCGGCGAGCGTAAGAGGTATAACCTCTAATTTCCACTCGGCCCGCATTCCGGCTTCAGTATTATCCCCTTCGAAGTCATATTTTACTCCGGAAGAGTGGCTCTCGCCGGACAATTTCGCCATGGAGCCCCTCAAGGCCGCCTTGAAGCCGGCGAAAGGCTTTATCATGGCCTGGGCGCCTATCATCGGGCCGTTGCGCTTCGCCTCGAAGGAGCCGTTAGTGACGTTAATTCCCCTGCCCACCATATCCGCCGTGGCGCCGAATTCGAAAATGCCGGCGCGGAAAGCCAGAGCGGCGCCCGCCGTGGCGTTAGGCAGTTCCAGGTGCGCGCCGGGCTGCTCGGCCCGGTCCGTGTTCGCGTGCAGGCCCAGGCGCGCGCCCTCGCCGCCGAAGGAAAAAGCGGCTCCGGCGCCGTTCTTTTTATATTCTTCGGGAGCCGCGGAGCTGCCGTAAAAGCTGACTTTCTGCTTCAGGTGCGAAGCTTCCAGCTCCAGCGTTCCGAAGCGGCCGTAGAGGCCGGCCGTCTCCCAGGAATGTTTTTCATCCTTGTTCACGCCGGTGTAGGTGGTTCCGCCGACGCCGCCGCCCTCGGCCTTGACCCTGGACGAGCCGGACCGCATATCGGCGCGGTTGTCGCCCCAGTTCTCGAGCGTAAGCTGGTCGCTCTCGTCGTCGACGGCCAGGCTCATCTGCAGGGCTTCGACCCTGGCGCTGCGGAAGCGCTCGGTCCGGTCCCTGTAAGGCCTCACCATGTACTGGAAAAAATCGCTCCTGATGGCCGGGTTCCCGAACCCCATCATTTCATCTATCTGGAACTGGGCGCGCGCTTCGGCGGCGGAAAAACAAAGGCACAAAAACAGCAGTCTTGCGGTATTTTTCATTACATTCTCCTTGAAAGCTCCCTAACCCGGAAATCAATTGTAGCAATTTATCCCCTCGCCGAGACTGAAGCGTTAAAAAAACGGAAGAGCCGCATTAAGCGGCTCTTCCGTCTACTCACGACCCGGCTTTCAGCGGGCTTTACTTCATCTCCCAGGCGTCCGGCCCCGCAAGCAGGGCTTCGAGTTCCTGCTCTTTGGTATTGCCGATGGCTTTCACCTGGTCGTAATAAAGCTCCTCGTAGGCGGGCTTGCGGACCGCTTTCAGGACGCCGATGGGGGTCGGGAATTCCGGGTGGGAAAGGCCGCTCACCAAATAGGCCATGTCGGCGTTGGTCTCGTCGTAAACGGCCACTTCGGCGGGGACGCTCCCGGCCTTGAACTCGACTATTTCCGCGCGCATATTGCGGAAAGAGATGCCCTTGTTCTTGTCCTTGCCGAACACCAGCGGCTTGCCGTGCTCGACGCGGAGCAGAAGGTCTTCCTTGGTGGCCGGGTCCTTGAGCGAGTCGAACTCTTTATCCGTGAAAGGAACGCATTTCTGCAGCACTTCCACGAAGGCCGTGCCCGTATGCTTCGCCGCCCGCTCGAAGAGGGCGGAAGTCCCGGCTATATCGTTGTCCAGGCCGCGCGCCACGAAGGTGCAGTCCAGGCCGATCGCGAACCGGGTCGGGTCGAAAGGATAGTCTATCGCGCCGAGCGGGGTGGTCTTGGTCTTCGAGCCCTGCAGCGTGGTCGGGGAAGCCTGGCCCTTGGTCAGGCCGTA
>CAZUQT010000310.1:0-1291 GCA_964622585.1 uncultured Elusimicrobiaceae bacterium
TTTGTGGCACCGGGAGGAATCGAACCTCCGACCTAGCGCTTATGAAACGCCCGCTCTTACCATCTGAGCTACGGTGCCACTAAATCCATGGCGGGCTGGTTTCATCACCGGAGACCCATGTCCTCGGGTGAAGCTAAAGTATATCAAAAACTTGGCTCGAAATAAAGGTTCAGAAACTGAATTTATAGTTTTTAAGGCCCAGTTCCGCCTGCATGCCGAGTATTTCTTTCTGGGTCTCCCGGTTCAGGGGCACGCCCCTGTTCTTGCGGTACAGGCGGGCGAGATGCTCTTTTTCCCCGGCCGTATAGATCTTTTTGGCCCCCGGCATCTTTTTTGAAGCGCGAAGCTCTCTCAGAATGTCGCCGGTGATTTTTTTAAAGGAGCGGAGCGTGGTGAAGGCCTCGACGTTTATGGCCATGAAAAAATGGCCCAGGTGGTACGGGACCTTTTTGCCGTCCTTCAGCCCGAGCAGCATTTTCATGTACGCGCCCTGCTGCAGCGCCGCGGAGAGTATCTCCACCACGGTGGAGTAGCCGTAGCCCTTATACCCGCTCATCTCCTCGCCTATCCCCCCCAGCGGGACGAGGGCGGCGGTGCCGGCCACGAGCTCGTGGAGCACGGCGCCGGAGTCCGTCCTGGACTCGCCCTTGTGGTTGATGACCCAGCCCTTCGGCATCTTCTTGCCGAGCTTGGCGTAAACCTC
The DNA here is from genome assembly GCA_964622585.1 of uncultured Elusimicrobiaceae bacterium. Lineage (GTDB taxonomy): Bacteria > Elusimicrobiota > Elusimicrobia > Elusimicrobiales > UBA9959 > UBA9959. The sequence continues at coordinate 704 of CAZUQT010000310.1, forward strand.
TATTTTCCCGCGCTGCGTGGTGGAGGTGGCGCAGTCGAGCAGGAAAGGAAATTTCTCGTCGGTCGGCATGCCGAAGGTAAAGGCGTTGGTGCCCAGCATGTTCTCCGTTCCGAAAGTGGGCGCAACGGAGGGCCTGGCATTGGTTCCGGTGATGCCGATCATGCCGGCTTCCGCGGCCATCAGCGCGTAGTAGCCCGCGATGCCGTAATGGGTGGAGTTCCTTACCGCCGTCATGCCCAGCCCGTATTTTTTCGCCTTCCGTATGGCGATCTCCATGGAGCGCTTGGCTATCACGTGGCCCATGCCGTTGTGGCCGTCTATGACCGCCGTGGTCGGGGTCTGGCGCACTATCTCGAATTTGGTTTTCGGGAACTGTATGCCCTGTTTGATGCGGTCGTAGTAGATGGTCTTGAGGCGGGAGATACCGTGCGAGTCGATGCCGAGCTTATCCGCGGTTATAAGCACGTCGGCGCAGACCGCCGCGTCGGCGGGAGGCACGCCTACGCCCTTCAGCACGTCGGCCATGAACCGCTCCATGGTGTCGAACTTTACCCACTTGGAGCCTTTCTCGATTTCCATCTTTCCTCC
>CAZUQT010000310.1:1391-2844 GCA_964622585.1 uncultured Elusimicrobiaceae bacterium
GCTTTCATCAGGCCCATGATCCAGTTCAGGCATTCCTGGGTGGCGAGGCCGTGCAGCGGGCCTGCCAGGCCGTTAAGGGCGGCCGAGACCGAGTAATAGATGTCGGAGAGGGCGGAGCCCACCAGCAGCCCGGTGTGGGCGCTGACATTGCCGCTCTCGTGGTCGGAATGGAGGAGGAGGTAGAGCCTGGCGAGGTTCTGGTAATCCTTGTTCTCCACGCCCATCATGTGCGCCATATTGGCCGCCCAGTCGAGCTTGTTGTCGGCGGGGATCATCTTCCCGTCCTTGTAGGAGCGCCGGTAGATGAAGGCCGCGATCACGGGCAGGCGGGCGAGGAGGGTCAGCGAGTCCTCGAACATCGCGTCCCAGTGCTCGTCCCTCTTGAAACCCTGGCTGTAGCGCTTCGCGAAGACGGAATCTTTCTGCATCGCCAGCACGCCGATGGACAGCTGCGTCATGGGGTGCATGTCCTTCGGGAGGGCTTTGAGCGCGTCCAGCACGTAGCCGGGGAGTTCCGCGCGCTTCCTGACTTCCGCCTCGAGTTCCTGCACGGCGGCGTCGGTGGGCATCTCGCCGGTGAGGAGGAGATGCCACAGCGCGAGCGGGGAGGGCACGGCGCCGGGCGCGGGCTTGGGCAGCTTCTCCCTGACCTCGGGGATGGTGAACCCGCGGAAGCGGATGCCTTCCATCGAGTCGAGGTAGGAGGTGTCGCAGGGGAGGGCCTTGATGTCCCTCATCCCCCCCATCACCTGGTCCACGGCCACTTCGTCCACTTTCACGTGGGCGTTCTCTTTCACGAATTTCTGGAGGTCGGCCCGCCACGCGGGGACCAGCTTCGCCAGCGTTTTCTTAAGTTCGATATTCGCTTCCATTGTTTATGTTCTCCTTGATAATTTAGATGCTATTTCAGGACTCCGCATAATTCTTTCACGGACGCGGCCGATTTCAGCAGCGCGGCTTTTTCGTCTTCGGAGAGCTTGAGCTCGAGGATCTGCACGATCCCCTTGCTGCCCAGCTTTACCGGTACGCCGACGAAGATCCCGCTGACGCCGTATTCGCCTTCGAGATAGGCGGCGCAGGGCACCACTTTGTTCTTGTCGAGGAGGATCGCCGCCACCATTTCCACCGCGGCCGCGGCCGGGGCGTAATAGGCGCTGCCGGTCTTCAGCAGCTTCACGATCTCGGCGCCGCCGTTGCAGGTGCGCGTATTGATCGCGTCGATCTGTTCCTTCGTCATCAGCTCCGTTATCGGGATGCCGGCGACGGTGGAGAACCTGGGGAGCGGAACCATGGTGTCGCCGTGCCCGCCCAGCACCATCGCGTGGACGTTCTCGGTGGAGACGTTCAGCGCCTGGGCGATGAAGGTCCGCATCCTGGAGGAGTCCAGGATGCCGGCCATACCGATGACCCTGTTCTTGGGGAACTTGGAGGCCTGCAGGGCGACCTGGCACAT
>CAZUQT010000311.1:0-2843 GCA_964622585.1 uncultured Elusimicrobiaceae bacterium
GGACGGCAGCTTTAGGCGGGACGGTATACGCGAAGCCGAGGCCGGAAATTGTGCCGGCTCCCGAGGCGATTACAGGCTCGCCGACCGCGATAAACTCGACCGGGCCGCCCGGCGGAGTCGTGGCTCCGGCCGGCAGAGTGGGATTCAGGATCTCTATGGAAAAAACCGGCTCCCCCTGGAAAAGGCATAAAAAACAGAGGGCGAGCGCCGCTGTTTTTTTGATAAAGCTGAGACTCTTCTTCATACGCCTGTCTCTACCTCACCCATCCACCAATCCTCACGCAGATAACGCGTCCTGCGCAAAAAAATTATGGATACACCTGTTTCAGACTTTTTCCTTCACCGTCGGCCCAGAAAAGTTTGATATTATACGCGTTGCCGCCAGCCACCTCGTTCTTTTCGTAGATTGCGAACATAAAACTCGAACCGTCGCTATTCCAACTGAAAAAAGTACAAGACCCGGCGGTAATTAATAATGCGTCAGGAGCACCTAGTTTCACAAGCCACAATCCCGCCGAAGTCGCATACGCCAGTTTTTTACCATCTGGGGCCATATATGCGCCTAAAACAGGCGCAGCCGCCAGAATTTTTCCAAGCTTGGCGCCCTTATTGTCGAATATCTCCATCTTTGTCGGAGCGACAAGCAATACTCCTTTATCCATACTGGCTTCCCAAAAGATCGCCGGAATAAAAGCGCCAGTCTTCTCCTGAGCGTATGTCTTAATGCCAAAAGAAATAGACAGCATCAGTATAATAAGTAATTTGGTAGCGACCATAAGTTTCCCCTCCCAACGGTTATATTAGAATAAAGATCTGCACATTTTTGTGCCACACGACTAATACTTTATACATGGCGTCATAGCATAATTCAAAGGTCGAGTTTCTGAAGCGCCCGGCGGTATCTGATTATTTGTCGGGACATTTGCAGGAGAATATATATTATTCCCATATCTGCCAGGTCCATAAGACGTGTAAGGGCCCAGCGTGGAAGTGGTGTGTGTATGCGCTATGATAGCGTCAGCCTGCTTTATGCCGGGATCCGCCGCCTTGCCTCCCCGGCCGCGAAGAAAAGAACCGTCTAGCATCAGCGGCAGGTTAAAGTATTCGCCTTCTTTGCCGCCATACAGGGTGCCGATTTGGGTATACAATGGATAGTATATTCCGCTCACCGGACGGGTAGAACCGTCGGCCAGCAACCATCCACCCGGACAGCCAAATCCGGCGAAAAACATTACCGCCCCGACAAAATTGCGCGCGTACAAATCGCCGTCTATCAACACATCGCCGGTCACGCTGAGTTTCTTCGCGGGATTAATTGTCCCTATACCGACATTGCCCGTTGCGCCGACGATATTATCGCCATCTTTTATACCCCTTACCGCCAAGGCGAAAGGGACTGTCATTAACGGAATCCTCGCTATTTCAGCCGCGCCTTTTTTTAAACTAATTTCTATTAATCCAGCAGGCACTTGAAGGGCCCTTGGATCAAAGCCGGAAATATATGAAGTGAACACTCCGCTTGGATCCGGCAGCAGATCTATAGGCGAAGCGGTCGAGACCGAAACCCCATTAGCGAATATTTCCACCTGCACACCGGAAACAGTTTCCGTAGAACTTAACCTGCCCTGCACGGATATGCTGTTTTGACTCTGTTGGGCGGACAGGTCCGCACAAGCTATTACTGAAAGCAATACAAATAAAATATATTTTTTCATCATTATCCTCTCTGACGCTGCTCTAAAATACTATCCTTAGCAAATCTGCCGATATAAAGCAGAAAAACCGATAAAAAAGCCGGCAAAGGACGGAGCCCGCCCCTTTGCCGGTTATGGCAATACATTTTATAAAGCTTTTTGGCACTGGGGAGGTACGTTGATGAAGCCTCAATAAAAAAACCCAAACACCCTTGCAAAGATTATATGGTGGGGATTGATTAGTGTCAATACCTATTTCATGGTATGTAAAAATACCCCGCGGGGGCGGGGTATTCTCAAGGGCTGGAAGCGGCCCTACTGCGGCTTGTGCTTGCGCCGGAACTCGGCCACTTTCATGCGCACGGCGGCGCGCCTGAGGGCCGCGCCGGCCTCGTCCAGGTCCAGGTCGGCGGGGCGCAGGACAAGGATCTCCTTGGCCTTCTGATAAGCCTGCCTCGCGCGCTCCTCGTCGACTTCCTTGGAGAGCTCGGCCGATTCCGCCAGCACCATCACCTTGTCCTTATGGATCTCGGCGAAGCCGTTCAGCACGGCGAACACCTCTTTATGGTGGCCGTCCTTATAATGCAGGATGCCCTCCACCAGCTGGACCACGAAGGAAGCGTGGCCCGGCAGCACTCCCATCTCGCCCCCGAAAGCCGGGATCGTTACGGACTCCACCGGCTTCTCCGAGACTACGGTCTTCTCGGGGGTAACTATGGTGAGCAGGAGATGATTTTTTTCCATATTCCAGCCTGTGCCGGCCTAGACGGCCTGCTGCTCCTTGGAGCGCTCTATGACTTCGTCGATGCCGCCGGCCATCCAGAAAGCCTGCTCCGGGATATCGTCGAGCCTGCCGCTCAGGATCTCCTGGAAGCTGCGGATGGTCTCTTTCAGCGGCACGTACTTGCCGGCGCGGCCGGTGAACTTCTCGGCCACGGAGAAAGGCTGCGACATGAACTTCTGTATCTTGCGCGCGCGGTTGACGGTCCGCTTGTCCTCGTCCGACAGTTCGTCGATGCCGAGGATGGCGATGATGTCCTGCAGCTCTTTGTAGCGCTGCAGTATCTTCTGGATGCCGCGGGCGGTATTGTAATGCTCGTTGCCGATCACGCGGGGGTCGAGGATGCGGGAGGTCGAGTCCAGCGGGTC
>CAZUQT010000312.1:0-2832 GCA_964622585.1 uncultured Elusimicrobiaceae bacterium
AACAGGACGACGCGTGCCACCAGGTATTCGTTCCAGGCGGTAGTAAAATTAAAAAGGAAGGCTATGCTCAGCGCCGGCGTGGACAGGGGCAGGATGATGCGCCAGAAAGCGCCCACCTGGCTGGTCCCGTCCACCAGCGCGGCCTCCTCGAGGGACCTGGGGATGGTGTCGTAATAGCCTTTGAGTATCCAGATGCTGAAAGGCAGGGAGGAAACCGAGTAAGCTATGATCATGCCAAGATAGGTATTCATCAGCTTCAGCTTCATGATCATAAGGAAAAGCGGCAGGATCAGCATGCCCGCCGGTATCATCTGGCTGGAGAGCAGGAGGATCATCCCGGCTTTCTTGCCGGGGAAGCGGAAGCGGGAGAAGGCGTAGGCCGCAGTGGAGGCCAGCGACACGCCGATAAAAGAGGTGGCCAGGGTGATGAGCAGCGAGTTCCACAGCCAGCGCAGGAACATCGTATCGCCCAGCAGTTTCGTATACGAGATGAAGGTGGCGCCGGCGGGGATGATCGCCAGGTCCATCGAAACCAGCTTGTCTCCGGGGCGCAGGGAAACGGAGAAGATCCGGAGCAGGGGATAGACGCAGGCCGCGGCGAACAAAATTATCCCGGCGTGGATCAGCAGATGGTTAAGGCGCTTTCTCTTCGCGGCCGCGGACAGTTCTTTCTTCATATTATCTCTCATCCTTGGCGGCGTCGAAGCTCTTGAGGTAGAAAACAGAGAAGAAGAAGAGCATGGCGAACACTACTATGGCGAAAGCCGCCGAATAGCTGTAGCGGTTATAGGTGAACGCCGCCTTGTACAGCGCCGAGACCAGGATATCGGCCTGCTCGGTCCCGCCCGCCTGGCCGGTGACGAGGTAGATCACGTTTATGTTATTGAATGTCCAGACCGTGCCGAGGGTGACCGCGGGCATCATCACCGGGCGGACCAGAGGCAGCGTTATATAGCGCAGCTTCTGGAAATAAGAGGCGCCGTCGATATCCGCCGCGTCGTAATAGGAGCTGGAAATGGACTGGAGGCCGCCGAGGATGACCACCATCATGAAAGGGATGCCCAGCCAGATGTTGATGAGCGTACAGGTAAGCAGCGGGTAATCCGTTAACCACTGCACCGGAGCCACGCCGAGATGGGCGAGAAAGGGGAAAAAGTTCAGTAGCCTGGTAATGACGATATTTACGAAGCCGTTAGTGGCGTGGAACTCGCCGCGCATCGCCAGCACCGCCACCACCTGCGGCATGGCCCAGGGGATCACCAGCAGGGTGCGGTAAAAGCCCTTGAAGCGGATGCTGTTATTCAGCATCAGGGCGAGGATGAAGCCGCCTAGGACATGGAAGAAAACGTTAGAGAAGGTCCACACCAGCGTGCGCAGCAGAAGCTGCCAGAAAGTGGTCTCGGAAAGCGGAGAGGTGGTGAAGACCTTTATATACTGGTCGAGCCCGACGAAGGGAAGCGTGCCGGTATTCTTCCACATCATGATAGTGGTGAGCTTCAGGTCGTGGAAAGAAAGGTAGACCTCGAACACGAAAGGATAGACCAGCAGCAGCGCCAGGCCGACGAAAGCGGGAGCCAGCAGGAGGTACGGGACCGTATGGCGGCCTTTGACCACGTAGCGAAAAAAGACCGCTATAGCGGCCTCCGCCGCCAGGAAGGAAAGCCAGAGCTTGAAAGCGTAGCCGCCGAGCAGGCCGCCGAAGACCGCCAGCGCTAGCGCGGGAAAAACCGCTAGGACGGCGGGGAAGAACCAGGAGCGGGAGTAAAACTTGAAGTGCGAGTAGAGATAGCCGACGAGCGCGGCCACGCCGGCGGCTACGAGAAGAATGAACCAGCTGACTTCGCCTATCGACGTTAAAATATTCATCTTCTTTTTCCAGCTTCCTGCCCCGGGCTGCCGATCCCGGATTTTCGATCCCCGATCTTATTTACTGGTTCATTTCCGCGATCTTCTTATCGGTATTCTCCTGCATCTTGCGGACGGCGGTATCGACGTCCAGTTTGCGGGTGGTGGCCATGCCCAGGTAATTCCGCGCGGAATCCCAGACGGCCCGCATTTCTGTGGCCATCGGCATAGGCCGGCCCTTCAGGATCTGGTCCAGCGAGATGCGCGAAACCTCGTCGGAAGTTATTTCAGGGGCGGCGCCGGCCGCCTTAAGGGCGGGCAGGCGGGTAAGCGCCTGGTACTGTTTCACCTGGTTCTCTTTGGAGGTATAGAATTCGAGCAGGCGCTTCAGTATCGCCAGTTTCTCGGGCTTGGCGCCGGCGCTGACCATGAAATATTTCCCGCTCACCATGGGCGAGGGGTAAAGCCCGGTCTTAGAAAGCTTGGGGATAACGCAAAGGCCGAAATCCTTCTTAAGCTGCTTCTGGTACATGGAGATGGCCCAGTCTCCGTTGATTATAAAAGCGGCCTGACCTTCCTTGAACATGGAGTCCATGCAGTTATAGTCGCATTCCATCGGGACGTACTTCTTCTCGTATTTCAGGTCCAGGTAAAAATTGACCGTGTCGCGCATGGCCTGTGTGTCGAGCGTAGGTTTCTTGCCGTCCATCGGCCAGCCGCCGAAAGCGCCCAGCCAGGGCATCATCCAGAACGGCTCGCCCATGTCGAAGGCCATGCAGCGCTGAAGTCTGAGCTGCTTCGCGGGACCCGCGCAAAAAGCGAACAGCTCATCCGTGGTTTTAGGGGGGGAGGAGCCGACCAGTCTCTTGTTATAGAACATCATCAGGTGGTTGCCGTTCGAGACCGGCACGCCCCAGGAATGCCCGTCGAGCGTTATAGCTTCGACCACCGGCTTGTTATAGCGGGAAAAATCGAAAAGTCCGTCGA
>CAZUQT010000313.1:0-2829 GCA_964622585.1 uncultured Elusimicrobiaceae bacterium
ATCCTGGCCGCCGGCCGCGCTGGCGGGTACAAGCATTATACGGGGAGGCAGTAAAATGAACCGCATTATTTTTTCGCTTATCTTTTTCGCGCTGGCGTCCGTTTCTAACGCCTATGAAAAAATAGAATTTAAAGGCCAGATACTCAACCCCGCTTTCCTGAAGCCGGGCGCCCTGGCGCTGGCCAAGGGCAAGGTCTTCGTGGCCGACTCGAAGGCCAACGCCGTGTTCCTCTTCGACGCCGAGGGGAAATTCCTCAAGAAAATAGAGGGCGCGCTGAGAGAGCCGATGTCGATCTCCTTCGGCGGCGGCAAGCTTTACGTGGCCGACACCGGCAACTCCCGCATAGTGGTTTTCGACACGGAAGGAAAGATGCTCTGGGCCTTTTCGAGCGAAGGCAGCGCGCCCGGCCAGCTGAAATCCCCCGCCGGCATAGCCTACGGGCCGGACGAGAGGGTGTACGTGTCCGACACCGACAATTCCCGGGTCGCCGTTTTCAACTCCGACGGTATCTACCTCTACGGCTTCCCCGTGGCCAAGCAGGACGGCGTCACCAAGCTGAATCCCGCCAAGATCGTGCTCGACCGCACCGGCGATATTTTCATCTCCGACCCCGAGAAGACGACGGTCCAGAAGTATGACAGGACCGGCAAGCTGCTCAAGGAATACCAGATGGCCAACAATGGCCTGGCCACGGACAAGTACGGCTCTATCTACGCGATAAATTCCAGAGAGGGCAAGGTCAAGGAAGTTTCGCCTGCCGGCGAAGTTATCGGGACCTTCGGCACCAGGGGAAAAGGGAAGAGCGAATTCAGGAACCTGCGCGACATCGCTATAGACGAAGCCGGGCTGATCTATCTCAGCGACGACGATAACAAGAAAGTCGTCATGATCAGGCTCGAGGGCGTCGAGACCGGGGAAGGGCTGCCCATGGCCTCCATCCTCGACCGGTTCACCGTAAAGGGGCCCGTGTCCAAGGCCGCTTTCAAGGCCGACGTTTTCACCGTCACCCCGGACGGCAAGATAGTCGCGTACCTGCCGGAAGCCAAAGAGATCGCTCTTATCGACGGAGCCACCAAGAAGACGCTTATCAAGGAAGGCAAGCTGCAGGGGCAGGTCCGCCAGCCCCGCGGGATCTTCGTTGACGCCAAGGGCCTGATCTACGTGGCCGACACCGGCAACGACAGGGTCCAGATCTTCAAAGCGGACGGCTCTTTCGACAACATGTTCGGCGAGAGCGGTTCCGACGAGGGCCAGTTCAGGCAGCCGTCCTCCGTGGCGGTGAACAGCAAGGGCAATATTTTCGTGGCCGATACCAAGAACAAGAAGATAAAGGCGTTCAACGCCGACGGGATGTTCCTTTTCGCCACGGACCCGGGCATAGTGTTCGCCAACCCGGTCGCGGTGCGCTGCGACGAGAACAAGAACGTCTATGTGCTGGACTCCGTGCTCAAGAAAGTCATAGTGCTGGACTCGATGGGCAAGTTCCTGCGCACCTGGGACGATTCCGGGAACCTGCAGGACCCCGCCTCCCTCGTCTACGACGGCAAGGGCTTCTTCTACATCCTGGACAAAGGCTCCTTCAACGTCAAGATCTTCGACGACGCCGGCGCTTTCACGGCCAGTTTCTTCGCCAAGGGCAAAGGCGAGCGCGAGCTCTGGGCTCCCCAGTCAATGGCCTTCCGCAACGACAAGATCTACATCTCCGACCCGGAGAACGTCCGGATCCAGGCCTTCAGCATCAGCTACCTGCCTCCGCCCCCCGTCGAATTGAAGGCCGAGGTAGGGGCGAAGAGCGTGAAGCTTTCCTGGAACGCCAAGAGCAACGCCTGGACGGGCGGGTTCAAGGTTTTCCGCGGCCTGGGCAAGGCCGACCCGGTAGAGATCGGCGGCGGAAAAGATAAAGCTTTCGAAGACACCGGCCTTACCGCCGAAGGCGTCTATTCCTATTACGTGGCCGGGCTGTCGGCCACGGGCGCGAAGGGCGGGCTTTCCGCCGCGGTAGAGGCCGACTTCAAACTGCCGGAAGCTCCCAAAGCGGCGGCGGCGCCGGCGGCAGCGGCTTCCGAGGCGTCGGCGAACAAGAACGTCGCCCCGATGGAGATCCTGGCGCCGGACCTCAGCTACATCTTCTCCGCCAACTACAAGTATTACCAGAAGAACCCGGTCGGCAAGATCACGGTGAAGAACAACACAGACAGCGATTTCACCAACGTGAAGCTGTCGTTCTTCTTCAAGGACTTCATGGACTTCCCGAGCGACACGATCGTGGAAGAGGTGAAAGCGCATTCGCAGACCGACGTGGCCCTGTCCGCCACGCTCAATAACCGGATACTCAATATCAACGAGGACACGCCCATCCAGTGCCAGCTCACGCTGACCTATTACCAGGACGGCGCCGAGAAGACCGCCACTCTGAACAAGCCCGTCAAGGTGCTTTCCAAGAACGCCATCGTGTGGGACAATTCGGCCAGGCTGGCAAACTTCATAACCATCAAGGACACCCCGATCATGGCTTTCAGGGCTTTCGCCCTGGGCGAGAAGAAGAAATCCGAAGCGGAAGCCGACCTGCTCGACGACAGCATCCTGACCGCGCTGATGGCGTGGGAGGCTTTGGGCGAATACGGTATTTCTTACCTGGCCGACCCTGCGAACCCCTACGCGACGATAAAATCCACGGAGAACCTGGTGCTGGACACCGTGCAGTTCCCGCGCAATACGCTGCAGCTCAAGAGCGGCGACTGCGACGACCTGACCGCGCTGTTCGCCAGCATCTTCGAGGCTTCCGGTCTCCACGTGGCGCTGCTGGACTTCCCCGGCCACATAGCCCT
>CAZUQT010000314.1:0-2827 GCA_964622585.1 uncultured Elusimicrobiaceae bacterium
TTGGCCCATTCGGGGGGGTGGAAGGCCGTGGTGTAGGGGGTCGGGATGTAGATGGCGAGCCCCAGCGCGTTGGCGTACTTGGGGCCGGTGGCGCGGTTGTGGTAGATGACCGAGCCGGACAGGAAGTTCAGGAGCTCGGCGCCCCTGGCTTTCACGTCCGCGTTCTGCGTCCCGTCGTTCACCAGCTTCACGAAGTGCGGAAGCGACTTGTTGCTGGAGTAATAGAAGGCCTGCGCCTTGGTGCGGGCGTTCTTGGCGTTAGCGACCTCGCCGGAAGCCATCACGGCGGAAACCCAGCCGTTCATCAGCTGGCCCAGCCTGTAGAGGTTCTCCGTCTTTACGGAGGACTGCGTGGCGCCCTGGTTGATGGACTGGTAGTGGTCCGTGTAGGAATCCACCATGGTCCTGGACAGCTCGGCCTGCGTCATGGACGGATTGGCGGCCAGCGGGCCCAGCCAGGTGTGGTAGGTGTAGCCGTCGCCGGGCTCGGTCTCTTCCGAAGCCACGATATAATCCGCGCCGGTGCGGACTTCGTAGGCCACTTCCATCATCTGCATCAGGCAGGCGTCCATGGAGAGGATATCCACTTTGCCGGTTTCGGCGAGGACCTGCTTGAGCTGCTGGGTGGTGATATGGTTGCCGGATTCGTCGTCGTAGGAGATGCCCTTGCCGGATTCGGCGGCGAGGTTCTTGTTCCAGCCGGAGCCGTGGTTCCAGACCACGAGGACGTAGCGCTGGGCCGGGTACTTGGCCTGCGACCATTTCACGAACTCGACCAGGTTTTTCCAGCTGCCCATGTCGGACTTCGGGATCTCCATCACTATCGGTGAGGTGATCTTGGCAGTATCCGCGTCCTTCCGAATAAGGTAGCGGCGCGAGCCGGTCCAGTCGCCGTCGTCGCTGGAATAGCCGCTGATGCGGCCGAGCTCCGCCACGATGTTGAGGTCGGGGGTGGAGCCGACCTGCTCCATTTCGTTCACATCGCCGAGGCCGTAGGACTCGAGATTGTTCTTGGCGTTCACGTAGACCATGACGGTCCACTTTGCCGGGGCCTTGGGATTACCGGGAAGCGGGACCACCTGCGCGTCCCCGCCCGCGTTCTGCAGCTGCGTAACCAGCCTGGAAACGCTGCCCTGCTGGTCGAAGGTTACGCCGGCGAAAGCGCCGGAAACCATGACGAGGCAGAGAAGCGCGCCGAATAACTTGTTTTTCATTACTCCTCCTGTGCGCGTTTGTGTGCTAAACGCAATATTAGTAATAACGGCTGACGGAAGTCAATAACAAATAAGAGGAGGGTCTCATTGTTATAGCTCAGCCCGCCTTTGCTATAATATCCTGATTATAAGCTTAACTGCCGGAGCGTTTTGGGGATAAAATGATCAGATATATATTATTGGTTTCCATATTGGCCGTACAGGCCGCCGCGGCCCCGCTGCTGAGCGCGCAGACGGCCAGCCGGTCTTCCCTCGAGAGCAAGCTGGCCCTGGAAGGCTCCCTGGAAAAAAGGGTGAGGATGGTCCTTGCCGAAGCCCTGGGGACCGAAGACATAATCGTCATCATCTCCGCCGAGCTGCAGGAGCAGGACAAAAAGTCGGCTGAAATAATGCCCGGCGTCCCGCAGAAAGAAAAGATGGGCGAACCCTCCCTTTCCAGCAGCCTCACGATGGTCAAAAAGATCTCCGCCAGCCTGATCCTGGACAGGGCCCTGTCGGAGCCCGACACGGAGCTGGCGAGGAAGCTGGCCCTGGGCCTCCTCGGCCTTCCGCCGGACAGGCAGGACCTGGTCACGATCGAGAAGATGGATTTCAGGAAGACCAAGCCGCTCACGATGGCTACGCTCTTCGCCCCCCCCAACCTCTGGAGCCTTATCTGGATCCTGGTCGTGGGGGTCCTGGCTATGGTCACGGTCACAGTTTTCCTCTCGCCGCTTTCCAAGAGCGCGCGCGCCTTCGTGGAAGCTTTCAGCGCGAGCAGCGCGGCAGCGGCCGCCGGAGGGGACCGCCCCGACAGGCAGGAAGCGGAGGCCGCCCGCCCCGAAGCCGCGGCCGCCGCAGAAACAGCCGCAACCAGGGATATAGAAGGCAGGAAACCGCCCTTCTGGTTCCTGAACGCGGGCCATCTCGGCAGCCTCGCTTTCATAATGAAGAACCGTCCCGTGGAGGACCTGACAATAGTCCTCAGCTACGCGCCCGGAGACTTCGCCGCCAAATTGGCCGAAGCCCTCTATCCCCGCAGCGCGGAAGCGATGGCGGCCCTCCCTAAAGTAACCCTTATGCCGGAAGCCCGCATACGCGCCCTCGAAGCGGAAATACTTTCCTCGCTCGATTACGTGGTCGGCGGCGAAGAGAAAGCCATCACGGTAATAAGCGGGCTCGACGAGGCTGTTCAGGATAAAGCCCTGGCCGCTTTAAGCAAGGTGGATCCGGCCATGTCGAGGAAGCTCGGCGCACTTATAATACGCCTTTCCCATATCCAGAACATCGAGCCCGCCCAGGCCCAGGCGCTCGCGCGCAGGGTGTCCATGCGGGTTCTGGCCGCCGCGCTGAAAGGCTCCGCCTACGCCAAGCCTTTCACCGCGAAGCTGGCCGGCGGGATGCAGGAGCGCTTCCAGCAGGAACTGGACCTGACCAGGGACCTGCCGGCCGAAGCCTACAAGGCCGACCGCGCCAAAGTGGTCGAGGCTATGAGGCAGATGCTCAAGGAAGGCCTCCGCACGCTCAAGCCGCACGGAGCCCCTTCCCTGATCCCCGCCGGAGCCAAGCCCGGCACGGCCCCTGCGGCAGGCAAGCCCGCCGCGGGCGCGGCCCCCTCGCCGGCCGCGGCCGCC
>CAZUQT010000315.1:0-2814 GCA_964622585.1 uncultured Elusimicrobiaceae bacterium
GAGAAGTTCCTGGACATCAAGTGCCGCTACGCCGGGCTCTGCCCGAGCGCGGCCGTGCTTGTGGCCACCGTCAGGGCCCTTAAATATCACGGCGGCGTCGGCCTTAAAGAGCTTAATAAGCCGGACGCGGAAGCCGTCCGGCGCGGCCTGCCCAACCTGGAGAAGCATATAGAGAACATGAAGCAATTCGAGCTTTCCCCGGTGATAGCTTTGAATAAATTCACTTCCGATACCGAAGAAGAAATGGCCGTCATTAAAGAGCGGTGCAAAGAACTCGGCGTGCCCGTGGCCGTGGCCGACGTGTGGGGGCAGGGCGGGGCCGGGGCCCTCGAACTGGCCGGGCTGGTCTCCAAAGCCGTCGAGGCCGTGAAGACCTGCGGCTTCAAGCCAGTCTACGAATGGGAATGGCCCGTCGAGAAAAAGATAGAGACCATCGCCGGGAAAATGTACGGCGCGAAACATATAGATTATACGCCGAAGGCGAAAAAAGACCTCGAAAAAATAATCGGGCTGGGCCTGGATAAGCTGCCCGTCTGCATAGCTAAAACCCAGAAATCTCTGTCCGATAACCCGGACCTGATAGGACGGCCAAAGGATTTCGTGGTCACCGTGCGCGAAATAGAGATAGCGGCCGGGGCGGGGTTCCTGATCCCGATCACCGGCGACATCATGCGCATGCCGGGCCTGCCCGAGCATCCTTCCTCGGAAAATATCGATATAGACGAGAACGGGAACATCACCGGCTTGTTCTAGGAGCTTAAACCAGTTCCGGCGCGACCTGCCTGAAGCGCTCCGCCAGCAGGGCGGGGAGCCCCGGGTGCGCGCCTATCAAAGGCGAAAGCTTCCACTTAATGTCAGCGGGCGCGTGTTCGCGGCAGATCTCCGCCACATCGCCGCCGGTGCCGGCGTGGCGGCCGGGGAGCAGGAACTGCATGAGCACTACCGCTTCACCGCGCGCTTTGCCGATAGCCGATTCCAGAAGCGGTTCATTGAAGGCGTAATCCTTTCCCGGGCGCCGCTCCATGGAGCAGGCCGTCAGCTCATCGCCTGAAAGCTTCAGGTCGCTTCTCAATTCCGCGGCCAGGGCGTCGCGCACCGCGGTCATTTCGCGGGAGGGGGAGCCGTGGTCGCAAAGCAAAATGCTGCCGGCGCCGCGCGCCCAGCCTGCCGCCAGGAGATTGTCCGCCAGGATGCGCCTGACCGCCCCGTCCGCGCCGTAAAGCGTCGGCGCTGCCCGCAGGCTGAGCCAGGCGCCGGCCTCCCGGACCTGCTCCGGTATCGATTCGGCAACCGTCCGGCTGGGACCGAGGAAAAGCGGGACTACTATGAGTTCTTCGGCCCCTTCCTCCGCGGCCGCTTTTGCCGCTTCTTTAAACAGGACCGCCGGCTCCCCGCCGAGGAGGGCGGGGGGGACTTTGCCGGAATGAAGCACCGATACGGGCCGCACTTCGTGGCCGATAAGTTTTCCAAGCGATATGGCGAGGGAGCGGAGCGCGAGGGTGGAGCCCGGCTCCAGAGACCCGTTATCCGCCAGTAATATCCTGAATTTTATCATAGGCAGCTGCCGCGAAACTTCAAGGCGTATAGTCCTGTCCCTATTTAACTAAATTACATCCTCGTCTTCCACGGGAGGGAACCAGCGCTGGGCGGCGAAGGTCGGGAGGACGGCGCTGGCTATAAGCACGCCGGTCAGCACGGAGTATTGCCCGGCGTCGAGGAAACCGGAATTAAGCCCGAACAGGGCCGCCATCAGCCCGAAGGTCAGGCCCGTCGACATCAGCAGCGTGAAGTAGCCGCTGTTCCGCGGGTAGAACTTCCGCGCCAGGAAATAGACCCCGGCGAACTTTGCGCCCTGCTTCACCAGGAAAAGGGCCGCGAACAGCCCCGCCGCCGCCCAGAGCGCCGGCAGCGATACTTTCATTCCCGCGACTATGAAGAAGAAAGGCGTTATGAAAGCGTAAGCCACCGTGCGCAGGCGGCTCTTCACGGCGGCTTCCGCGGCCCCGAGCCTGAAATGGCCGCTCATAAGCAGCCCGAAGAGGAAAGCCGGCAGCATCGCCTGGCTGGCGCCCAGCTCCGCCAGGTAGATGAAGGCCAGCAGCATGAAAAAAATATATTTTATCTCCGGCTCTATCACCTTGCCGGCCAGCGCCGGGTGCCCGAGTATCCTTCCCGAGAAGCGCCAGGCGAAAGCCAGGAACGCCCCGGAGACGGCCAGGGAAATAAGCGTGTAAAGGTCCGGCCTGAGGAAAGCCGCGCTGAGCGCCAGCGCCGTCATGGTATTCGTGAGGAAGGTGCAGGCCATCAGCAGCCGGCCGGTCTTCGAGCCGGCGCGGCCCGTCTCCGCCAGCACCGAGTAAACCACGGCGAGGGAGGTTTCCGAGAGCGCGATGCCGCCTATGGCCGAGGCAGGCGCGCTCCAGCCGGCGATATACCTGCAGAAAATAAAGCCGGCGGCCAGCGGCGCGAAGAAAGAGGAGAAACTTATAAGCCCGGCCTGCCTGAGATTATCCTTCAGCAGCTTCCCGTCCACTTCGGCGCCGGCCAGGAAGGTAAGCACGATCCCGCCGAAGCCCGCTATATGGACCATCCAGTCCTGCGCCCGCAGGCCGAGGTTCCCGGCCGCGAGGCCGAGCAGCATTTCGAAAATAGCCACCGAGATCCCGAGCCGCAGGCTCAGAACGCTCGCCGCGAAAATTATAAGCCCGGCTATCAAAGGTATCTTGTCAGGTCCCATTTTTTCCTCTCTCCATAAACAAAGACCTCTACCTTTAGGGTAGAGGTCATTAGTCCCCTCGGACGGTTCCCCCGGCT
>CAZUQT010000316.1:0-2813 GCA_964622585.1 uncultured Elusimicrobiaceae bacterium
GGTGGGGCTGCCGAACAGGCCTTTTATCGCCGGGAAAGGCGGCTTCAGGCGCGGCTGGCCCTTGAAGCCCTCCAGCGATTCCAGCAAGGCGGTCTCTTCGCCGCAGATATAGGCGCCGGCGCCGCGGTGGGTGAAGATCTCGAAATTAAAGCCGGACCCCAGGATGTTCTTCCCGAGAAAGCCCTTCGCGCGCGCCGCGGAGATCGATCTTTGCAGCAGCTCTGTCTCCTCGGCGAATTCTCCCCTGATATAGATATAGCCGTGGCCGGCCCCGATCGCGTAGCCGGCTATCGCCATCCCCTCTATCAGGGCGTGCGGATTTTTCAGTATCAGCTCCCTGTCCTTGAAAGTCCCGGGCTCGCCCTCGTCGGCGTTGCAGACCAGGTAGCGCGGGCCTTCCGCGTCCTTGGGGATGAAAGACCACTTGAGCCCGCAGGGGAAGCCGGCGCCGCCGCGCCCGCGCAGGTTGGATTTCTTGACTTCGTCGATAACTTCCGCGGGCTTGAGGCCAAGCGCCTTCTTGAGCGGTTTATAGCCGCCGGCGGCGAAATAGGCTTCTATTTCCGCGACATTATCTTTCAGAAGTATGTTTTCCATTATGCTAGCGCCGCAACCGGCCGTGCTTCATGTCTTCCAGCAGGGCGTCTAGTTTCTCATCGTTCAGGTTCTCAAAATATTTCTCATTGACCTGCATCACGGGCGCCGAGCCGCAGGCGCCCAGGCATTCCACGGCGGAGAGGGTGAAGAGGCCGTCCTTGGTCGTTTCCCCCTCGACTATCCCGAGCCTGGAGCGGAGGCGGCCCAGCAGGCCTTCCGCCCCGGCCATGTGGCAGGAAATATTGCGGCAGACCTGCAGGTGATATTTGCCGACGGGCTCCATATTGAACATGGTGTAGAAAGTGGCTACCGCTTTGACGCGGGAATAAGGCAGCTCCAGGAGCAGGGCCAGGGCGTCCATGCCCTCCTCCGCTACGTAGCCAGCCTCTTTCTGCATCTCGTGCAGGAGCGGGATAAGCGCCGCGTCCCGGCGGGGATATTTGGCGCAGATCTTCTCTGCCCTGGCCTTGAAGTCTTCCGTAAATTTGAAAGGCATTATCTTTCCAGCTCCCCGCCTATCATGTTTATCTGCCCGAAAGTGGAGACGATGTCGGCTATGTAGCCGCCCTTTATCATCTGCGAGAGCCCGCCGGTCAGGGCGAAGCAAGGGGGGCGCACGCGCAGCCGCCAGGGGTTGCCGGTGCCGTCGCTGACGATGTAGAAGCCCAGTTCGCCGTTGCCGCCTTCCACGGCCTGGTAGACCTCGCCTTTCGGCGGCTTCACTCCCTCGAACGTCAGCTTGAAATGGGCCATGAGGGCCTCTATGTTCCCGGCGACCTCTTCCTTCGGCGGGAGTATCACGTTGAAATCGGGATGGTTTATCGGCCCGCCGGGCAGCTGGGCCAGGGCCTGCTCTACGATGCGCATGCTCTGCTTCATCTCTTCCAGGCGCACGAGGTAGCGGTCGTAGTTGTCGCCGTTGGAGCCCACGGGGATGTCGAAATCGAAGCGGTCGTAGACCAGGTAGGGGGTGGCTTTGCGCACGTCCAGCGGGACGCCGGTGGAGCGCAGCGCCGGGCCGGTAAAGGAGAAAGCGATGGCGTCCTCCTTCGAGATAGTGCCGACATTATGAAGGCGGTCGTAGAAGATCCGGTTGCGGGTCAGCAGCTTGTCGGCGTCGGAAAGGTTCTTGCGCACTTTCTTGAAAACCTCGGCGGTCATCCGCGCGAAATCCGGCGGCAGGTCGCGGGTGAGGCCGCCGACGCGGGTATAGGCGGGAGTTACCCGGCCGCCGGCCACGGCGTCGGTAAGGCGGTAGATCTCCTCGCGGGCGTTGATGAGGTAGAAGTAGACAGTGAAGGCCGCCAGCTCCATTGCGTTGGCGCCTATGCAGGTAAGGTGATCGGTCAGGCGGGAAAGCTCGCTCATAATGACGCGGATGTACTGGCAGCGCGCGGGGGTTTCTATGCCCATCAGCTTCTCTACCGCCAGGGCGTAGCCCACATTGTTTATCAGGGGCGAGACATAGTTCAGGCGGTCGGTGTACGGGACGCACTGGTTATAGGTGATATTCTCGCAGGTCTTCTCGAAGCCCCGGTGCAGGTAGCCTATCTCCACGTCGGAATCGGTAACGCGCTCGCCCTGGACGGTCAGCAGGACGCGCACGATGCCGTGCATCGCCGGGTGCGACGGGCCCATGTTCAGGACCATGCGCCCGTCCTCGAGCGTTTCCAGGTTCCAGTTCTTCTGCGTTTCGGCGTTCTTCTTTTCCATTTTTACGAAAAATCTTTTACTCAGTCCCTGTGCGGGATCCTGGGCTGCCTTTTCTTAAGCGGGTAATCCTTGCGCAGCGGGTGGCCCTCGAAGCCGTCGTACATCAGTATGCGCCGCAGGTCCGGATGTCCTTCGAATTTTATCCCGTACATGTCGTAGGCTTCCCGCTCGAACCAGTTGGCGCCGGTCCACAGCGCGGTAAGAGAATCCACCCGCGCGTCGGCTCCGGCGACGGGGCATTTGAGGCGCAGGCGGTAATTGTTCTTGGAGGAATAAAAATGGCAGACCAGCTCGAAGCGGGGCTCGCGCGGGAAGTAATCCGCGGCGGTCAGGTCCATCAGGAAGTCGAAGCCCAGCTCTTCTTTCAGGAACGCGGCGGCTTTCAGCAGCGCCTCCTTCTTCAGGATCACGGTCTCGTCGCCGCGGAAAGCGTGGGTGTCCAGGACTTCGTCCGGGAACTTGGCTCTGAAGGTCGCCAGCAGGTAGTTCGTCATTTACATTCT
>CAZUQT010000317.1:0-2793 GCA_964622585.1 uncultured Elusimicrobiaceae bacterium
TGCCGTAGACGCAGCCGTAGTCCAGCAGCACGGCCTCGTTGTTCTTAAGCTTCCTCTCCGAAGTCTCATGGTGCGGCATGGCGGAGTTGGGACCGAAGCCGACGATAAGGTTGAAAGAGGGCCCCTTCGCGCCCATCGCCTGCATAGTGTCTTCCAGTTCGCGGTAGATAGAAAGTTCGGTGCAGCCGGTCTTTATCCGCGGCTTCACCAGGCCGAAAGCCTTGGCGGCTATGCGGCAGGACTTGCGGAGGACTTCCGCCTCCTCCCCTTCCTTGGCGGCCCGCAGCGCTCCGGTAAGGCCGTCTTTCTCCAAAAGGCCGGCTTTGCGCCAGGCGGTTCCGCGGACATAGGTCTCCGCCTCCGGCTCGAAAGCGGCGCGTTTCAGCTTGAGCTCCTTCACGCGGGCCAGGGCCGCCGCCTCCATGGTCCCCTCGGGAGCCACGGCGGTGACGAAATCCACTTTGGAACGGAAATGCTCGAGCAGCATCTTGGGCATGAACACCCAGGCGCCGGAGCGGGAAACTACCATCGAGCAGCCGTCCAGGTGGAAGCCGGTGAGGAAGCCTATCTCCAGCGTGCGGCCCAGGACCAGGGCGTCCAGGCCGTTCTGTTTCAGCATATACTGCAGGTCTTTGATGCGCTTGGCGTGTATGTTCATGGCGCTCCCGGTAAAATGGAATAAGCCTCCGGCGCTGCCGGAAACTTACCTATTATACTATTTTTATATTATTCAGCGGTAGCGGGCGGTACGGGCCAGGCCCGATCTGTTAAGGAGGAATTCCGCGGCGGCGAGCAGGGTTTCAAGCCCGTAGCGCACGCTGCTCCAGAAAGCTATGGAAGAAGCCTCGGGGAAATATTTTGCGGGCACGGGGATATCCCCCAGCCGCAGGCCCTTGAAGGCGGCCTGGAAAAGGTACTGAGAATCGAAAGCGAACCCTTCGGAATTATCCGCCCAGTTCACTTTCTCCAGCGCGGCCCTGGAATAAGCGCGCAGGCCGCTGTGCCACTCGCCCAGGTTCTGCCCGGCGGCCAGGTTCTCCACCCCGGTAAGGAACCTGTTGGCCAGGTACTTGTAGACCGGCATCCCCCCGGACAGGGCCTCGGCGCGGGTGCGGATGCGGTTGCCGAGCACCACGTCGCAGATGCCATCCTCGATAATTCCCGTCATGAAAGGGATCACGCGCGGATCGTACTGGTAATCAGGGTGGAGCATGACCACGATATCCGCCCCGCGCCCGAGCGCAAGCTCGTAGCAGGTTTTCTGGTTGCCCCCGTAGCCCCGGTTGCGCGGATGCTTTACGGCCTTTATCCCGAGTTCGAGGGCCAGCTCGTAAGTTCCGTCGGAGGAGCAGTCGTCCACCAGAAGGAGCTCGTCGAAAGCCCCGGCGGGCAGGGAGCCCACGGTTTCCCTCAGGGTGGCGGCGGCATTATAGGCCGGCAGGACTATTATCTTTTTCACTTCCCCCCCAGGCAGGCCGCCAGGCCGGCGAAGCCTTCGAGAGAAATTTCCTGGGCCCTGACCGAGGGCTTGAACCCTGCTTTTTCCACGGCGGCGGCAGCGGCGGCTTTATCTACCCCGCAAAGCCCGAGCGAATTGACCAGCGTCTTGCGGCGGTGCGAGAAAGCTTTCCGGACCAGGGAGCGGAAGGCCGCTTCTTCCTCCGGAACGGCAAAAAAAGCTTTAGGCCGGAAAACAAGGACCGAGGAATCTACGGCCGGCACGGGGGTGAAGCTCGCCGCCTTTATGTCCATCAGGAGCTCCGCCGAGGCCCGCGAGGCCGTCAAAAGGGAGAGCGCGCCGTAGTCGCTGTCGTCGGGCGAGGCGGTGAGCCGGCGGGCGACCTCTTTCTGGAACATGAAAACGGCCAGCGACAGACCGCCGTAAGCCAGGGTCTTTTCCAGGATGGCCGTCGCGCACTCGTACGGGAGGTTGCCGATAAAAGCGGTCCGGCCCGGCCCGGCCAGAGCCGCGAGGTCCGTCTGCAGGAAATCCGCGTTCACCACGTCGAGCCCTTTGAACTTTTCGCGGAGTCCCGGCAGCAGCGAGGGGTCGATCTCCACCGCTTTCATGAGCGACCAGTATTTGGGGAAAAGGAAAGTGGTCAGGGCGCCGCCGCCGGGACCGATCTCGATCAGGCGGTCGAAAGAGGCGTCGTCGAGGGCGCCCGCTATGCGCGCGCAGATCTCCTTGTCGTTCAAAAAAACCTGGCTGAATTTAGGCATCAGGTGAGGGTTTCCATCTTCCTCAGGATCTCTTCGCCGAGCTTCCAGACGTCGCCCGCGCCGAGCGTGAGAAAAACGTCCCCGGGCTTAAGCTCCTTCATCGTCTCGAGCACGCCGGGGAAGGCGGAGGCGGGCGCGCCGTTCTTCAGGAGCTGGCGCAGGATCAGGCCGGAATCCACGCCGGGCAGCGGCTTTTCCCCGGCCGCGTAAAGGGGCGCGAGATAGACCCGCGAGGCGCCGCCGAAGGCCTTGCCAAATTCTTTATAAAGCAGCGAAGTGCGGCTGTAGCGGTGCGGCTGGAAGAGCGCCACCAGCCTCCTCCCGGGAAAAAGCCCGCGCGCGGCGTCCAGGGTGGCCCGGATCTCCGTGGGATGGTGGCCGTAGTCGTCGATGAAATCTATCCCGCCCGCCGAGCCCAGCTTGTCCATGCGCCGCTTCACCCCGGCGAAGTTCCAGAGGCCCTGCGCGAGTTTCCCGAACTCAAAGCCGAGGTAGGAACCGGCGGCCAGCGCGAGCAGCGAATTGCGGACATTATGCGCCCCGCCGCAGCGCAGGCGCACGCGGCCCTTG
>CAZUQT010000318.1:0-2687 GCA_964622585.1 uncultured Elusimicrobiaceae bacterium
GGCGGATGATGCCGCCGTGCTCCTGCGCCACGCCGGGCCAGTAGCCGGGCACGTCCACCAGCGTAAGTATGGGGATATTGAAGCCGTTCACGAAGCGGATGAAGCGCGCCGCTTTGTCGGAGGCGTTTATGTCGAGCGCCCCGGCCATGTGGGAGGGATTATTGGCTATCACGCCCACCACCTGGCCGCCCATGCGGATGAAGCCCACGACGATATTCTTGGCGAAGGCGTGGTGCACTTCCAGGAACTTGTGGTCGTCGGAGAGCCACCAGATGATATGGTGCACGCGGTAGGGTTTGCGCGCGTCTATCTCGCAGAGCTTTTCGAGCAGCGCTATCTTCCTGTTCGGGGAATCTTTGGTCTCCTGGACCGGGGCGTTCTCGGAGCGGTTCTGCGGAAGGAAGCTCATCAGCTCTTTCACCTGCCTGAAGCAGTCGGATTCGGAGTTCGCCACGAAGTGGCAGACGCCGGACTTGGAAGCGTGCGTCATGGAGCCGCCGAGGGTCTCGAAGTCCACCTCTTCGCCGGTGGCCGCTTTCACCACCTCGGGGCCGGTCACGAACATGTGGCTTATGCCTTTGACCATGAAAACGAAGTCCGTCAGGGCCGGGGAATACACGGCGCCGCCGGCGCAGGGCCCGAGGATGATGGAGATCTGCGGAACGACCCCGGAGGCCCGGGTATTGCGCAGGAAGATCTCGCCGTAGCCGTCGAGGGAGTCCACGCCTTCCTGTATCCTGGCGCCGCCTGAGTCGAGTATGCCTATGATGGGAATGCGGGCGTCTATGGCCATGTCCATCAGCCGGGTGATCTTGTCGGCGTGGGTGCGGCCGAGGGACCCGCCGAGCTGGGTGAAATCTTCGGAGAAGATCGCCGCGGGGCGGCCGCCTATCCTGCCGAAGCCGGTGATGACGCCGTCGCCCTTTATGTGCTTGTCCTTGATGCCGAAATCCGTGCAGCGCGATTCCATCAGGAGCCCTATTTCCTGGAAAGAGCCCTCGTCCACGAGGTAGGCTATGCGCTCCTGGGCGGTCAGCTTGCCTTTGGCCTTCTGGGCCGCTATCTTCTCGGGCGGGCCGCCGGCCGCGGCCTGTGCGTGTATTTCGCGGAACTTCTTAAGCGTATCCGGGACCACGCGCACTTTCTTGGGGTGGGCCTTTTTCCCGGTGCTCTCCGCGCCAGTGGCGCCTGTTATCGGATCTCCCATTAAATCGGTCATGCTGTTTATCTCCTCGCTTTATAATATATTACCTTTTATTTACGGGTATTATCAGCCGCCACCGCCGTCCAGAAGCCCTCCGGCAGCGGCCGGGTCTCAACGGAGAAAGGCGGGCTGCCCAGCTCCCTGTAGCGTTCCAGCGCCTTGCCGGTAAACCTGATCTTCTCGTCAGTCCTTATGTCCATCGGGTCGGCCATCAGGCCGAGGCCGAGCGCCTTAAGGAGGGCCTCTTTTATCGCCCAGATCCTGGTAGCCTCGGAGGGGTCAGGCTTGGGAAGCTCCGAGAGATGAAAATAATCGCGGTACCAGGCAGGGTGGCGCTCCTCTATTTTCTCCAGGTCGGCGCCAAGGAAGGCGGAGCCCGGTTTCCCCGCGGCCAGGGCCCAGCCGTTAGAATGCGAGATGGAAAGAAGCGCTCCGCCGCAGGCCGGCCGGCCCAGCCTGTCGATAGTTATTTCATAGGAGGACAGCTTTTTTTCAGCCGCCGCCGAGGCCAGCAGGGCCTTGGCCGCCAGGCGCCCGGCCAGCCATTCGCTGCGGCGTTTCTCCATGCGGAAAGCGGCGTACCTGAGGGCCTCTGACGGAGACAGGGCGTCGCCGGCCTCAAGCCCGTCCACTTTGACGAACTTTACGCTGGCGCCGGTCTCCGCCCACTCTTCTATGCCTTCTGACATCGCTGTAGTCATTAGCTGCGTCGGCTCTCCCTAGATGGGCGTGGGGATCATCGCGTAGTCGCGGATCTCGGCCGCCAGGTTGAACTCGGAGTCGAAAGCCCAGGCGTCGTAGAGGCTGCGGTTATCCTCGGTCCGGCCCTTGAAGACGCCGTAGATGAAAAGCGTCTCGGGGTCCACCGGCTCGTGGTCATAGACTATTGCGGCGCCCACGGCGTCGGGAAGGGCCATGGCCCTGTCGAACTGGATGTCGCGCCAGCCGCAGGCCTGGAACATGGCCTCGAACACCAGCGGGTGGAAGACCAGTTTTTGGTGCCCCGCTTTCCAGAGCGGCGCCTGCGGCCGCTTGAACACCGCCAGGACCGAATTCTTTTCCACGGAAATTATCCCGTCGAGGACCTGGAAGCTGGGGCCGTGGAAGTAAGTCTTGTAGATGGTCTGCGAGTCGGCTTTGTATTTTTTTGTCTTCGGGAGGACCGGGTGGTTAGAAGCCTTCCAGGAGGAGGGCGCGTCGGCGGCCGAAGTCGCCCTGAAATGGGTACGCGTCTGTCCCAGGCGCAGGCCCTTGGGGCTGACGAAATCCGATTCCATCCGCATCTCCAGTCCCTCGGCGCCGGCGGCCGCCTTTATCTTTACCTCGGCCGGCTTGTTCCTGAGCAGCTTTATCGGCACGGCGAAGCGCACGTTGGCGAGGACTTTCGGGGGCGTCCCGTTCACTACGGCGGAGGCCTCGGCGAAGGTCTCCAGGCCCATGACTCCGGGCACATAGGGAGTTCCCTTTATAGAATGGTCCAGCA
>CAZUQT010000319.1:0-2632 GCA_964622585.1 uncultured Elusimicrobiaceae bacterium
ACGCGCTTGATGGAGTCGATGCCCAGGTCGGACTCCATGTCCATGTCCTGGTTCAAAGACGCGGCGGGGTAGCCGGTCTGGGAAGAGACTATGGAAAGGAGTACCTGCGAAATATCCTCTCCGCCGGAAGGGGCGGGGGCCGGGGCGTTAGCGGCGACAGTCGGCGGCTGGTGCGGCGCAGTAAAGGCGGGTGCTGCCGCCGTGAACTGCATTGCCGGAGCGGGAGTAAAAACAGGCAGAGCCGCAGCGGGGGCGCCGCTGAAAAGCTGCTGCTGCTGGTCCACCAGCGCCTGGAAAGAGCGCTGCGCCGCTTCCTGGCCCTCGAGGAACCTGGTGTGAAGCATCGCGGTCTGCTCCTGCATTCTCTGCAGGGCGGCCATGCTTTCCTGCGCTATGCGGAGCGCGTCGGAGGCGAAGGCCTGCGCCGGCGCGGAAGGCTGGAAGGCCCCGGCTTGGGGCTGCGCGGCGGTCTGGGGCTGGAACGCGGCTATCTGCCGGACCGGTTTTTTAGCGGCGGCGGGGCGGGGGGTGCGGTAATTTGCGCCGGTCAGCTTTACGGCCAGCGGGGAAACTTTTTTTCCAAGGACATCCTTAACGCCGGCCTCTCCGTTTTCCCAGGCTGTCAGGTTCAGGCTGCAGCCGAGGGAGGCCAGGCGGGCCAGAGCGCGGGCGGCGTCGGCGATGCCCGAGCGTTTGCCCGAGGAAGCGTCGAGGGCGAAAGCGGTATGCTCGCGCCCAGCCAGAATAGAAGCGGTAAGCCCGGTCAGACGGGCGCCGGGGCCCACTTCCAGGAATATCCGCGCGCCGTCGGCGTGCATCTTCTCCACCATCGCCGTGAATTCCACCGGCGAAGCCAGCTGCCAGGAGAGGATCTCGCGCACCCTGTCCGCGGAGTCCGGGTACGCGGCCCCGGTTTTATTGGCATAAACCCCGGCCTGCGGCTTGTTGAATTTAACTTTTTCCAGCGCCGCGGCGAATTCTTTCTGCGCCCCCGCCACCAGCGGGCTGTGGAAAGCGGCCGAGACCTGGAGGGGGGTGTTCTTCATGGAGCGCTTTGTGAAGCACTCAGCGGCCCTTTTAATTTCTTCGGTGCGCCCGGACAGCACGAACTGGGCGGGGGCGTTCTTATTGGCTATAACGAGGTCGAGCTTTTCCTCTTTCATCACTTTTTCGATCTCGGACAGGGCGGTCTGTACCGCAAGCATGCCGCCGCGGTCGCCGTCGCCGCGCGCCATCAGGCTGCCGCGCAATTTGGAGAGCGAGAACAGCGCGGCCGTATCGAAAGCGCCCGCGGCGCACAGCGCCGTCAGTTCGCCGTAGCTGTGCCCGGCGAAAGCGTCGGGAGACAGTCCGAAGCCGGCCAGGACCCGGTACGCGGCCAGCTCGGCCGCGCCGAGCGCGGGCTGCGCTATCTTCGTGTCGCGCAGTTCGTCCGCCTGTTTTTGTTTTCCTTCAGGGGTGAAAGCGGGCCTGGGGTAGATGAAGTCTGACAGGGGCTTATCTCCGCCGAACTCTTTGTCGGCGGCGCCTACGGCGTCCAGCGCCGCGGGGAAGCGGCAGACCAGGTCGCGCTGCATACCGGGGTACTGGGCTCCCTGGCCGGGGAACAGCACGGCCAGCTTTTGAGGAGCGCAGGAGGAGAAGAAAATGCCGTCGGGGGTGGTCCAGGTCTTGTTCGCTTTCTGGGCGTCCAGGTTCGAAAGGGCGGAAGCGATGAGCTTGTCGGCGTCCTGCTTCTCACGCTCGAGCACGAAAGTAAGGCGCGCGGCGTCGGAGGATCTGAAAGACGCGCGGGAGCGCATCGCTTTTACGCGCAGGCCGGCCCAGTCGAGGCCTTTCCAGGAGGCCAATTCGCGCTTCAGGGTTTCAATATCGGCGCCCGACAGAGCGGCTATCTGCGCGTCCCCGTCCCAGTCCGGGTGAAGTTTCTCGGAGGAGTACTCCTCCAGCACGGCGTGGAAATTTGCGCCGCCGAAGCCCAGCGCGCTTACGCCGGCGCGGCGCGGGTGGTCTTTCTTTATCCACGGGCGCAGTTCGGTGTTCAGGTAAAAAGGCGTGGCCCCGCCTGCCAGCTGCTTCAGGGGGGCGTTCACCTTTATCGTGGGGGGGAGGGTTTTATTGTAAAGAGAGAGGGCCGCCTTGATGATGCCGGCGGAGCCCGCCGAGGCTTTGGTGTGGCCTATCATTGACTTCACGGAGCCGAGCGCGCACCATTCGCCTTCATTTCTGGCGTCCCGGTAGACCTCGGCCAGGGCGCCGAGCTCCACCCCGTCGCCGACGGTGGTCCCCGTGCCGTGGGCTTCCACAAGCTCCACCGTGGAGGGGGAGACGCCGGTCACTTCATAGGCGTTCCTGAGCGCGCGCGCCTGGCCTTCGGAGCTGGGCGCGTAAATGGCTTTGCCTTTGCCGTCGGAGGAAGACCCTACGCCTTTGAGCAGCGCGTAGATCCTGTCCCCGTCTTTCACGGCGTCTTCCAGGCGTTTCAGCACTATCATGCCCAGGCCTTCGCCCAGCGCGGTCCCGTCGGCGGAAGCGTCGAAAGGTTTTGCGTCGCCGGAAGCTGACAGGGCCGGCGTCTTGCTGAAGCACATGTACATGAAAATATCGTTGAAGCAGTCCACACCGCCGGTGA
>CAZUQT010000320.1:0-2620 GCA_964622585.1 uncultured Elusimicrobiaceae bacterium
ATTAACGGAGGATTCCCTTTGTTTTACGGATTTTCCTGGGACAGCCCTGCCTTTGTCCCTTGAACGGCCGCCCCCCGCTTTGACCACCAAACCACCTTATTTAGTAGAATAATAAGATTAGCGGCCCCATAAAGGCCCGTTTTTACCGCTTTTTCGTTTTAGAGGAATATATGCCTGAAAAAGAAAAAAAACTGCGTTTCGGCGTGATCGGAGCCGGCAAATTAGGCGGCTTCCACACCAATACTCTTTCCAAGATGCCCGAGGTGGAACTGGTAGGCGTATCCGACCCCGACCTGATGCGGGCCCAGGTCCTGGCCTGGCGCCACAACTGCGTGGCCTACAAGACCGAGGAAGAGCTCCTGAGCCAGGTGGACGCTATCGTCGTTGCCGCCCCTACCGAATACCACGCCGAAATAGGCGTAAAAGCGCTCCAGGCCGGGGTGCACGTCCTGATGGAGAAACCCATAGCCAATTCCGAAGAAGGCGCCCGCAAGCTGCTGGAAATTTCCGAAAAGAACAAAGTTGTGCTCCAGGTGGGACATTCGGAGCGCTTCAACTCCGCGGTAGTGGAGACGATGAAGCATGTGAAGAACCCCCGCTATATCACCATAGAGCGGCTGGGCCCCTACGACCCGCGCGTGGCCGCGACCGGCGTCACGCTGGACCTGATGATCCACGACCTGGACATCCTCCTGACGATGATAGACTCCGAGATCGTGAGCTTCGAGGCGATAGGCGCCAGCCTCCTGTCCAACCACGAGGATATCTGCAATGTGCGGATAAAGTTCAAGAACGGCTGCCTGGCCGACGTCACCGCCAGCCGCGCCACCATGGAGGCCTCCCGCCGGATGCGCATCTACCAGCAGGACTCCTACCTCTCGGTGGATTATGTGAGCGCCCGCCTTAAGATCTACACGAAGAAGAACCCGGTGGTCAAATCCCTGAAAGATATCGAGATCACCTACCCGAAACTTGAGCCGAAGCAGCCGATAAGGGAAGAGCTTTACCACTTTATAGACTGCATCAAGACCGCCAAAACGCCCACCCCCAGCGGCGAGAAAGGCCTGAAGGCCCTGCGCCTGGCCCTCGAGATCACCGAGCGGATGCGGCGCTTCGAAGTTTCAGGCTCCAAGGCGGAGGAAGCGCAGGAATCGCTGTCCCGCTCCCTGTCCGACATCGGCAAAGCGACCAAGATACTCGTGGAAGAAGGTCTCAAGAACGCCGGGATAGACAAACACTAAAAGTCGGGAGTCCGAGAGAAGATATTTTCTCCCTCCCCATCCGCAGATCCCTGACCCCGGCTCTTGATTTATTTTTTATGGCTACAATAGCACCTACAAATAAAAATATTTTAGTAGTGGCGGGCGACCCTTCGGGCGACCTGCACGCCGCCAATCTGATAAAAGCCCTGCGCGCAAAGGACCCCGAGGTTTCCGTCACGGCGATGGGCGGAGTGCGGATGCAGGAAGTCTCCTCGCATTTCATCTACAATCTGGTCTCGGTGGGCGCCGTCGGTTTCGCCGAGCCCTTCAAGAATTTTTTCCTCTGGCTCAAGCTGATAAAGCTGGTGCGCCGCTACCTGGAGGACAAGCGCCCGGCCTGCGTGATAGCCGTGGATTTCTACGGCTTCAATAACCAGGTCCTCGGCCTGGCCGCGCACCGGAAGATCCCGGCTTTCTACTATATCAGCCCGCAGGTCTGGGCCTCCCGCCCCGGCCGCGCCGCCCGGATAGCCAAGCTCACCAAAGAGATCTTCGTCATCTTCCCCTTCGAGGAAGCGCTTTACAAGAAGGTCGGCGGGAACGCCACTTTCGTCGGGCACCCGCTGCTGGACCTGATGCCGGAACCTGTCGCCAAAGACTTCCCCCCCGCCAACGGCGAGTGGAAGATAGGGATCCTGCCGGGCTCCCGGAAAGCGGAGATCTCCCGCCACCTGCCGCTTTTCCTGAAAGCTTTTTACCGGATAAAAGAACAGCACCCCAAGGCCAAGGCCTATTTGTTCGCCGTGCCGGAATTCCCCGACGACCGGATAGTCCCGGCGCTGGAGGAAGTGGAGAAATACTGGTCCAAGGACGTGGAGATAGTGCGCGAGAAGGACTACAAGGTCCGCGCGCGCCTCGATTTCGCCTTCACCTGCTCCGGAACCGCCAC
The DNA here is from genome assembly GCA_964622585.1 of uncultured Elusimicrobiaceae bacterium. Lineage (GTDB taxonomy): Bacteria > Elusimicrobiota > Elusimicrobia > Elusimicrobiales > UBA9959 > UBA9959. Next base: position 2,152 of record CAZUQT010000320.1, read on the forward strand.
GCTCGAGAACGCGCTCCTCGGCGTCCCCATGGCCGTGGCCTACAAGATGGCCTGGTTCACCTACGAGGTGGCCAAGCGCGTGGCCAAGACGCCCTATATCTCCCTGGTAAATATCCTCCTGAAGCGGCCCGCCGTGAAAGAGCTGATCCAGGAGAAGGCCACGGTGGACAATCTTGCGCAGGAAGCTTTCTCCCTTATAAACAACCCGCCCCGCATGCAGGCCGCCCGCAAAGAGCTTATCGGCCTGCGCGACATGCTGGGCTCCCACGGGGCGGCCGAGCGCGCCGCCGAAAAAATACTCCCGCACCTGAGCTGACATGACAGACCACGCCGCGAGCGCAGTCCACGATAAAGCAAGGTTCAGGCTCCTGGCCAGGGAGCTGAAAGCCCATCTTAAGCCGGACCAGGTCCGCCCGGCCCAGGCTGCCGGTCCCAAGATCATCCCCGCCACGAACCACAACGCCGTGCC
>CAZUQT010000321.1:0-2551 GCA_964622585.1 uncultured Elusimicrobiaceae bacterium
CTGGAAAAAGGCGCCTGGGCTTACGCCGAAGCGCTTAAATCCAACTCCGGCTACGACGAGATCTATTTCAACCTGGCCATCATCCAGAAGCGCCTCGGGCGCGCCGAGGAGGCGCTGAGGAACCTGCAGGTCTCTTCGGTCATAAACCCGCTTAACCTGACCACCTGGCAGGCCATGGCCGAGGTGTACCTGGCGAGGCCGGACAGGGAGGCGGCGGCCCCGCGCGCCGCGGCGGATTTCGAAGAGGCCGTCCGGATCTTCCCTGAAGACCCCGGCATGTGGAACACCCTGGGCTATTTTTATACCCTCATGAAAAACTATGAAGCGGCCAGGAAGGCCTACGGCCGCGGCGTAAAAGCCGACCCCGCGAATTCAATGCTCGCCGAGAACCTTGCCGGCGTCTCGCGCCAGCTGGGCGTGAAGAGCGATCCCGACCTGGCCTGGCTGGCCGCCTACGCCAGGCTCGAAAGACTTTCGGCCGCTTCCGGCGGGGCGGCTCCTGATGAGCTGAAGGCCGCCGACGCCCTGCTCGCCATGGACCCGGCCAACCCGAAGGCGCGCATGCTGCGCGCCAGGATATATTTTAAAGCAGGCCGCCTCCCGGAGGCCAAAGCGGCCCTCGAGGGGCTCCTGAAAGAGAAGGAAAACGATAACCAGGCCCGGTACGGCCTGGCGGTTATCTACGAAAAAGAGGGGAATCTGCCGAAGGCCCGCGCCGAGTGGGAGCGCTTCCTCAAATTCGAGCCGGGCAACCAGGCCGCGGAGCAGCGGCTCAAAGCGCTGCGCTGACGCGGGCGGCGGGAGTGCCGCCGCTATTTCGTAACAATCCTGTAATATTTAGGCAAACAGGAAAAGGTTAAATATACCGGGCTATAAAATGTTTTTCGGAATTATGCCATGAAAAAACAAACCGTTTTTAAATTCGCCGTCCCCTGGCTCCTGGTCCTGCTCTTCTGCGCCTCCGGGCCGCTGCCGGACCTTTCGGCCCAGGCCTCGAAAGGCGGGATCAGCCGCTCCATGGAGCAGGCTATACGGCTTTACCACGAGGGAGAGGATACCGAGGCCATGGACCGGTTCATGCAGATCCTGGTGAAGGGGACTCCCTCCGAAAAGGCTTTGGCCAACGAGTACATAACCAAGATAACCCTCCGCATGAACACCGGCGTCAACAGCGCCAAGGACCGCGGCGCAGAACCTACCACCCTTACGGAGGTCTCGCAGCCGAAGTCCGGGGTCTCCCCGCGCGCCGTCCCGCTCGGCATTAAAGCCAGCCGGCAGGAGGAAATGGATGAGGACCGCGGACAGCAGGACGACGCCGAGAGCCAGAAGGCGCGCGTCAGCGAGAAGATAGCCGCGAAGATCGACCAGACGCGCCGCGACCTGCTCCTGGAGATGGGCCGCTCCGACGCCGTCAAGATCTATATGGGCGACGGCGTTCCCAAGGCGCTGACGCTGGACCCCAATTACTTTTTCGCCAACGAGGCCACCTTCCGCCCCGGCACGGACAAGATGCTTTCCAACATCTCCGGGCTGGTCTTCACTCTCGGCAAAGCGAACTGCCTCATCCTGCCTGAAGGCTCGGCGGAGGGGGACGTCAAGATCAAGAGCATCCGCCGTGCGCTGGCGCTCAATTCCTATCTCGAATCCCGCGGCGTTTCCAAGTCGAGGCTGGAGGTGAACCTGACCGGGACCGACGTGCGGTTCCCTAAGGAACTTACTAATATAAGCGGATTGATCATTCTCTTTGACTATGATAAGCAGCCGCGGCTCAAGGATATCGAGGACCTGCAGACCAAGGGGCCCAAGGTGTCTCTGGGCATCTATCCCACCGCCATCTCGGTGCAGAATAACGAAGGGTCCATCGTGGAATTCTCCGCCTTCGAGTCGCCTATCGGCATCCCCAGCTGGAAGTTCCAGGTCTTCGAGATACAGAAGGACGGGAGCAGGCTGATGCTCCAGGAGATCTCCGGCTCGGGGCCCCAGTATAACCAGAGCTTCTGGAACGGCCGTAAAAAATTCTTCGGCGAGCCCTATCCCTCCGGCCGCTACATGTTCACCGTTACCGCTACCGACGTGGAAGGGCGCGAGACCTCCCTGAGCCGCCTGCTGCTCGTCCGCCCCACGAAGGAGGAGGAGCTGGCCCAGCAGTCAAGGACCGCATCGCAGCGGGCGGCGGAAAAAGAAACCGTTACGAAATCGGGTCTGAAGACGCGGTCCCTCGGCGCGAAGGGGACGGGGTTGGGCGCGGGCAAGACGCTGAAGGGCGCCGCCGGGAAAAAAGGAAAGCTGGCTAAAAAGGCTCCTCCCAAAAAGGCCCGCGCGCTTCCGAAAAAGAAGGTCGTCGCGGAAGCCCCCGACGCCGAAACTTCGGCGGCAGGAGAGGGCTCGGCCCCCTCCGGAGAAGCTGCTCCTCCCGGAGAGCCTTCGGGGCAGGTCAGCTACAAGGTTTATTTCACAGAGTCCAATACGCTCACCCTTACCAGCGGCAGCGAAAAGAGGCTGGCGCAGGTGGCCGAGACCATGGGCTATTACCCGATGGCCAATATCCAGC
>CAZUQT010000322.1:0-2512 GCA_964622585.1 uncultured Elusimicrobiaceae bacterium
GACTTACAGCCCTTCCTGCCCTTCGCTTAAGAAAGTTTCTTGGGACAGCCCTGGGTCCTTTGGCCCAGACGCGGCTGGGTACTTGGACCCTCGGCAGAAAGTTTTCGTCTATTAGAATATAGCTGTATCTCTGCGGATAAATATTCGGTACAAAAGGAAAATCAGCATGCTTAAAAACAAGAGCCTTTGGATGAAGCTTGCGGCCGTTCTAGTCCTCTCTTTCTCCGGTTTAGCCTCTTATGCCGCAGCCGACGTAAGATCGGCCGCGCTCGGCGAACTTGTTTCCGGCGCCGAATTCAGGAATTTAGTGGAGCTTCCCGCCGTTCCCGCTTCCGCTCCCGAAGAAGTTATCTTTAAAGCCGCGGCCCTCTCTCCGAAGCCCGGCCGCGACTTCACGCCGAAGATCGAAGACGCTTCCCGCATCAAATCGATAATGAAGCTGGTTACCGACATCTACAACGGCGTCCACCTGCCTTACGCGCAGGACGGCGCGGTGTTCAGCAATAAAGAAGGCCGCCTGCCCGTCCAGCCGAAAGGTTTTTACAAAGAATACACTTTGCTGACCGGCAGCGCGCCGCACACGGTCGTGATCGGCGGGACCACCTACCAGGTGGCGCCGGACCTGAGCGCCCGCGGCTCCGAGCGCATCATAATCGGCGGCGGCGAGAAGATCTATTACACGCCCGACCATTACGCGCATTTCATACTACTGACGGTGGTTTACTAGAACCGATGGGCCTGCCCGGGGAGGAAGGACTTTTCCTGGACTTCAGGGCCCGCGGGACGGCGGCGGCGGAAATAGGAAGACTATTTCCTCCGCCGTCTTTTTTCACGGCTTATGTGGACGGCGCGAAGATCGCGGATAAAGCCGGGCTGATGCAGGCCCTGGCCGCGGCTTTCAGGTTCCCGGCCTATTTCGGCGGAAACTGGGACGCCCTGCTTGACTGTCTCCGCTCCCTCCCGGGAGAGATCCCCGCCCAGGGCTATGTCCTGGCCGTGCGCAGTTCCGGCTCCTTTCTTTCCTCCTCCCCGAAGGACCTCGAGGATTTCGCCGAGATAGCCGGGGAGGCCAGGGCCTTCCTGAAAGACAAATTTAAGGCCGTTTTTGTGGTGATCCTCCTCTAATTTCCCGTCTTCCCTCCCGGCATTGAAATACCCGGACTTTTCTGCTATGCTATATAGTAGATATCTATTAGAATGCAGGCGGGGAGAGGCAGGCCGTTTCAAGGTCCGGAGTTCGGTCCGCGTGGGGGCTCTATGGAAACTATGGAAGAACTCAAAGCAAAGATCAAATTCAGCAGAAAAAACACGCTTCCCCTGCTTGTCCTGTTCTTTCTCTGCTGGCATCCGGGCTTTATCGGCTCCGAAAGCCTCACTCTTACGACTTATTACCCGGCTCCGTACGGCGGCTATGTGAGCCTGTTGACGACGCAGAACACTATTCTTACCCGCGATGGCGGAAATCTCGCCGTAGGCAACGGGGCGGCAACGAGCAAACTTCACGTATTCGGCAATTCAAATACTACGGGCAACTCTATCGTTGCCGGCAGCGCGACCCAGGGGCAGACTTACCTTTCCAACTCGGATATCTACTTCAATAACACCGGGCACAGCCACACCGGTATCGGGAACGCGTGGGGCAACGCGGCCATCGAGAACGCTTCCAATTTCAATACCCTGATGATACTCGGGCGCTCCGGCGGCATAGGCGGAGGCCGCTCGGTCAGCATCTGGGACCGCCTGGACGTGAACGGCGACCTTTATGTGACCGGGAATTTCATGAACGTCTGCAGCCGCGTCGGCTACGGGGTCGGCGGCACGGTTAACTGCCCCGGCGGGAAAAGCGTGGTCGGGTTCATGGGCGACGGCGTGGCCAGGGTAACGGGTTTCCTCCCCGGCGGCAGCACCACCAGTAGCTGGGGTACCTTTGTAGTGATGGGCGAAGACTGGGGCGGAACCATGGTCTGCTGCAAGTTCTAACCTTAAAGTTCAGGCTCCGGCGCCTCAGGGCCGGCGGCCGTTCTAAGTCCAAGGAGTTCCGTTTGTCTAAAAATATTTCTATCCAGGTCAGCCTGAAAAAATACAGTCTTGATTCTATCCGTTACGCCGCCCATTCCCTGGGCGGCCTGGCTTATGCTTTTATTAAACCGCTGCCGGGCGGCAGGGTGCAGGTGGACCTGGCCCCGAAACCCGGCACCTCCCCGGCCAAAGCGGCGGGCCTGGCGAAGCATTTCCAGGGCGAGCTGGAGGACGAGAAGCTGCGCGAGCGCGTTTCCTCCGAGAACAGGGAGCTGCGGGAATTCCTCCTGCTCAAGGCCATGAACTACCAGCCCAAGCCTCCCGAAAAGGACGATTCCGGACTTACGCCCCAGCAGGAAAAAGAGCTTAACGACCTGATAAACCAGATAGAGGGCGAGATAAAGGCGGAGACCGCCAAGGGCGCTTCGGCCGACCCCCTGGGGATCACCAGCACATGGGAAGAAAAGTATGACTCCAAAAACGGCCGCAAAAA
>CAZUQT010000323.1:0-2442 GCA_964622585.1 uncultured Elusimicrobiaceae bacterium
ACCTGTGACCTTTCCCATGTCAAGGGAACGCGCTACCGCTGCGCCAACTGGGCCTAAATCGCAAAATTATTATAGCAAAAAAAGGAGCCGAAGCCTTTTTGAGGTTACTTTTTGGGGCGGCGTTTCTTTATGCCGAGGGCATTCAGGTCCAGGGAATCCTTCTTGCGGCCCATCGCGCGCTTATTCTTGATCAGGCATTCCTTTGAAAGGAACGGGGCCGGCTGATTTCCGATTTTCCCTTTAAGCCTGGTTTCCCAGGCGGCTTCCCAGGGAACTCCGGTGATGGTGGTAATTATATGGACGCTATTCGGCTCCCTGCCCAGCTCAATAAGCGTCTTCTCGACTATCTGTCCTGGATCCACCGTTACTGCCGCGAAATCATAAAGCGCGGCGGCGAGTCTGACGGCATTCCCGGGCTCGGAACTGACGAGGATGTCCATGTCCACGGTGGCCCTGATATAGCCGTGATAACCGACCGCATAGGCGCCGACGATCAGGTATTCCACCTTGTGTTTATTCAGGATGGAGACAAGTTCTTCGTAGTCGTCCGTCGGTTCGGAATTAGAAGGCGTCATGGCTTATCCTTACGATCCGGCGGTCAATATGGGGAGAACGCGGATTTGCCGGATTCAGCAGTATTATGCGGCGCGAATGCGACCGCATCCTGGCGACACGCTCATCCGGGGATAGTGCCAGGCAGGCGCTGCGGTAATTCCGGTCCAGGCCGGATCCGCTTTCCGGGAGCGGGCGTATTTCTATAACGCGTTCTATTTTAGCTGCGGGGTCAGGACGCCGTGTCTCTGTCGGCTGATAAAGCGCACGAAACTCCGCCACTTCGGAAAGTCCAAGCTCCCCCCGCCTGCGGTACAGCCCGTCGGCAAAGGAATCGAACGCTTCCAGGAATGCCGCGCCTCGGGGCGCGAGCCGGTATTCAAGCTGCTGTTTTCTTTTCCTGGACGGAAGAGCCTGGGCCTTTACCAGGGACTCTCGGCGCAGGAACTTAAGCGCCCTGTCGATCTGGACAGGGTTCAAAGCCAGAATGGTTTCAATCTGCCCAAAGCGGAGTTCGCCCCTGCTGCGCAGGGTCTGGAGGACACGCACATAATCCTTATGGCCTATCAGACCGGAAAGCATACTCATATTATACTTACATATTGTAAGTATGTCAATAGACTAAAAATGGAAGGCTGCTTTATTTTCAATAAAGCAGCCTTCCACTTTGTTTATTTTTTAGCTTTATACTGGGCTATTATCACGGAGCTCAGGCCGCCGCGCGGGGTGAAGTCGGCGGTGACGGTGCAGGAGCGGGGCTTTATCGCTTTTATCACGTCGTCGAGGATGCGGTTGGCGATGTTCTCCATGAAGATGCCGCAGTTGCGGTACTGGAGGAAATAATATTTGAGCGACTTCAGCTCGAGGCAGAGCTTGCCGGGGACATATTCGATGGTGATGGTCCCGAAGTCGGGGAGGCCGGTCTTGGGGCAGACTGAGGTGAACTCCGGGTGCTCGATCATTATGGTGTAGTCGCGCTTGTACTGGTTCTCCCAGGATTCTATCTCGGGCAGCTTTATGCTTTTTACGCTCTGCGCCTGGCCCTGGGTATAACCGAACTTCGTCGAGGTGTTTTTCATATTAGCTCCTTAAATTTTCGCGCGCTTCAGGCGCAGCGAATTCATGACCACCGAGACCGAGCTGAGCGCCATCGCGGCGCCGGCGGCCGAGGGCGGGATGACCACGCCCCATTTGGGGTAGAAGACCCCGGCGGCCATCGGGATAAGAACGATATTGTAAGCGAAGGCCCAGGCCAAATTCTGGTTGATGGTCCGCTTGATCGCTTTCGAAATTTTCACGGCGGTGATGACGGAGCGCAAATCATTGTTCATCAGGGTGATGTCGCTGGAATGCACGGCCACGTCGGTTCCGGAGCGCATCGCCATCCCGAGGTCGGCCTCGGAAAGAGCGGGCGCGTCGTTGAAGCCGTCGCCCACCATCGCGGTGCGCTTGCCCAGGGCTTTGTAGCGCATCACCAGGCGGCGCTTCTCCTCGGGGAAGATCTCGGCGTGGAAAGTCTTTATGCCGATAGCGGCGGCCGCATGTGCCACCACGGCCTGCCGGTCTCCGGAGGCCATCACGGGCTCAATGCCCATGGCTTCGAGTTCTTTGATTATTTCTGCGGCTTCGGGGCGCAGAACGTCGGCCAGGCGGCCGTAGCCCATGAACTTCCCGTCGAGCGCGGCGAGGAGCATTGAATCGGAAGAAGCGGTGATCTCGGCGCGTACGGCGGGCGGAACCGGCAGGGGCAGCTCGTCGAACCATTTAAGGCTGCCTACCACCATCTCCCCCCCGGCGGCATGGGCGCGGACGCCCTTGCCCGGCACGGCTTCGAAAGCGGTAAGCGCGAGCGGCTTTACCTTTGCTTCCTTGGCCTGGCGGCGCACGGCC
>CAZUQT010000324.1:0-2431 GCA_964622585.1 uncultured Elusimicrobiaceae bacterium
TTCGTGTTCCCCCTAAAAGTGAATCCGCCGCGAACGTTCCGGTCGCGCCCCGGGATATAATTTTACATTATCAGGGGTTTCCCGGAGGACACAATGAGCGAAGCGCAGAACGCACCGATGATTTTCGCGGAACCGACGCCTATGGGCCTGATCGGCCTGGCTATCGGCTGCGCCGCCCTGGCGCCCATCGCGCTGGGGCTGACCCTTACGCCCGCGGCCTTCAAGACCGCGGCCATGCTCTGCCTCCTTTTCGGCGGCGGCTGCCAGTTCCTGGCCGGGGTGATGAGCCTCGCGAATAAAAATCTTTACGGCGGCACGCTGTTCACGGCCTTCGCTTTCAACTGGGTGATGAACTGGTGGGTCCTTACCTCCATAGCCGGCGGCGTGATGCCGGACCACGCGGTCATGCTCTCGGCCGACATCTGCTTTTTGCTCATCTTCGCGGCCATGACCTACGGCTTCGGCTTCTTCAGCGGACTTCTTTTTTTCTTCCTGCTGGTGATAGACCTGATGTACGTTTTCAAGATAATAGCCGGCATCACGGGCACGACCGCGCTGGTCATCCCTATAGCCGCGCTGACCATTTTGCTCGGCCTTACGGCGCTGTGGATAGCTTTCGCGCTTCTGCTCAACCCGGTAGCCGGGAAGCTTTTCTGGTTCCCCGGCCCGGTCTTTAAAGCCGCCCCGCCGACGGCCAAATAACCCCGCGCGAGGCCGCGGTCCTAGCTCTGCGGGACCTAAAAACCCGCCCCTCCTGGGTCTTCTGGCCGTGGTAAGACTGTTCCTCCCCGGCTACAATATAATAAGTTCACAGGAGGGTTAATGAGAAAGCCAGCTTTATTCCCCGTTCTGATATTGGCGGTCGCTCTTTTTTCAGCCCCGCGCGGCGCGGCGGCTTTCGATTTCAATAAATCTTCGGAGCCCCTGAAGCTTTCCGAAGTCAGCGCCGTGCCGGAAACCCCGGCCCCGGCCGCGGCCGCCCCGAAAACCTGCAAGCCTTTCCTGCTCTCCTTATCCGTAGGCGGCGTAAGCGAAAGAGTTTCGCTGGAGCGGGCCTGCACCCCCGAGAACGATTCTGTCTGGGCCATAAAAGTGGAACGCGGCGGCACGCGGACCGTCTTCGTTAAAGTTTCCTCGGACAAATATCCGGCCGACCGCGCGAAGATAGAAAGACGGATAAAGAGCATGGTCATGGACGGTATAGGCCAGGAAGACGCGGACTTTATCGTGCAGAAGACCGGCGCCGCCCTCAAGACGGCGGAAGCCGCCGCGATGAGCGAAAAAACCAGGATCCTGGCCGAGGCCACCGAAGCTCTTAAAGTTCATCTCTCCCGGCCGTAAAGACAGCCGGCCCGCGGAAAAGCCGTGCCTGGCGCGGCTTTTTCCTTTTCCCCCGAGCGGCCCGGCGCGGCAAATTCATATAATATACCTTGGCTACTACAATGCTTAACGAAATAAACCGCCGGCGCACCTTCGCCATAATTTCCCATCCCGACGCCGGCAAGACCACGCTGACCGAGAAGCTGCTTCTTTACGGCGGAGCGCTGCATTTGGCGGGGACCGTCACGGCCCGCAAGAACCAGCGCGCCACCGCCTCCGACTGGATGGAGCTGGAAAAAAAGCGCGGCATCTCGATCAGCTCCACCGTGCTGCAGTTCGACTATAACGGTTTCCGCATAAATCTGCTGGACACCCCGGGCCACCGCGACTTTTCCGAGGACACCTACCGCGTTCTGACCGCCGTCGACGCGGCTATCATGGTGATAGACGCCGGCAAAGGCATAGAGGCCCAGACCCTGAAATTATTCGAGGTCTGCCGCCGCCGCCACATCCCTATTTTCACTTTCATGAACAAGATGGACCGCCCTTCGCGCGAGCCGCTCGAACTGATAGACGAGCTTGAAAAAACGCTTGGCCTGAAGCCTTTCCCGGTGAACTGGCCTATGGGCAGCGGCAAAGATTTCAAGGGCGTCTACGACCGGCTGACAAAACAGGCCCATATGTTCGAGCGAACTCCCGGCGGCGCTTTCATGGCCCCGGTGGAAGTGGCCGATATCAATGACCGGCACATCAAGGATACGATGGAGGCGGTCAGCTACAGGAATTTCATCGAAGAAGTGGGGATGCTCGACCTGGCCGGCACGGAATATTCCAGCGAAGAGGTCCTGGCCGGGGAGACCACGCCGGTCTTCTTCGGCAGCGCGGTCAATAATTTCGGCATCCAGCTTATGCTGGACGGCTTCGTGGAGCATTCGGCCCCGCCCGGGCCGCGCGACGCAACTATGGGTTCCATCGCCCCGGAGTTCCCCGCTTTCGCCGGCTTCATCTTCAAGATCCAGGGCAATATGAACCCGCGCCACCGCGACAAAGTGGCCTTCGTGCGGGTCTGCTCCGGCAAGTTCACCCGGGACATGACCGTGCACCATTCCGG
>CAZUQT010000325.1:0-2421 GCA_964622585.1 uncultured Elusimicrobiaceae bacterium
GAGAGCGGCAGGCGCGCGCACGGTGTGCGCGACGCCGATTTTGCGTTCCGGCCCGACGTGCGGCCCTGGGACAACGCAAAGACCACAGAATTCAGTGCAAAAAAACTGTTAAGGCCTGCCGACGGACTTGTAGCTCCAGCCCATTTCGCGCATCTTCGCGGGGTCGTACAGGTTGCGGCCGTCCACCATGATCGGGTGCTTCAGCGCGGCCTGCAGCTTCTTCTGGTCCAGCTTCGCGAATTCCTTCCACTCCGTCAGCAGGCAGACGCAGTCCGCGTCTTTCGCGCAGTCGTAGGCGTCCTTGGCGAAATAGATGTCCTTTATGCACTTCCTGGCGTTCTCCTGCGAGACGGGGTCGTAGGCGCGCACTTTGGCGCCCCGCTTCAAAAGCTCTCGGATGATGTCGATGGAAGGGGCGAAGCGCATGTCGTCCGTCTCCGGCTTGAAGGCCAGGCCCAGCAGCGCCACGGTCTTGCCCTCGATGTTCCAAAGCTCCTCTTCGATCTTCTTGAGCAGCCACATCTTCTGGCTCTCGTTGATGTCTTTCACCGATTTAAGCAGCGCGAAGTCATAGCCGACCTGCGAGCTCAGCCAGTAGAAAGCTTCAAGGTCCTTGGGAAAGCAGAAGCCGCCGAAGCCGATGCCGGCTTTCAGGAAAGCGGGACCTATGCGCTTGTCGAGGCCCATGCCGCGGGCTACGTCCTCGACATTGGCGCCGGTCCGCTCGCAGACGTTCGCCACGGCGTTGATGAAAGAGATCTTTGTGGACAGGAAGGAGTTGGAGGCGTGCTTGATGAGTTCGGCGCTCTTTACGCTGGTGACCACGATGGGCGCGCCCTTCATAGGCTTGTAGACGCGGCGCATAAGCGCTTCGGCTTCCCTGGACGAGACGCCGACCACCACGCGGTCGGGCTCGAGGAAGTCCCAGACGGCGGTGCCTTCGCGCAGGAACTCCGGGTTGGAGGCCACGTCGAAAGGCAGGTTCTTCTTGTTATGGCGTTTCACCGTCTTGATGATCCAGTCGCAGGTGGCCACGGGGACGGTGGACTTCTCCACTATCACCGTGTAGTCGGTCATGTTCCTGGCGACTTCTTCCGAAACTTTCTCGATGGCGGAGAGGTCGGCTGAGCCGTCCTCGCGGGGCGGGGTCCCCACGGCGATGAACACGGCCTCGGCGCGGTGGCCGTCGTGGTGCATGCCGTCCTTTATCGAATTGGCGAAGTGCAGGCGCCCGGCCTTCACGTTCTTTTTGACGACGCGCTCCAGGTCGTCCTCGTAGATCGGCATCACGCCTTTCTCGAGCATCTTGATCTTGGCGGGGTCGCTGTCCACGCAGACCACGCGGTGGCCGACCTCGGCGAGGCAGGCCCCGCTGACCAGGCCCACGTAGCCCGCGCCGACGATGCAGATATTGACTTTTTCGTTCTTGGTTTTTTTCATGATGTGGCTCCGGTTATTTTATCTCGCTGCCCTTTTCCGCCTTGATCTCGTGAGCTTTTATCAGCTCGTGGGCGCGCCGCTTCTCCGACTTGCCTATGAAATAGATGGCCAGGAACATCAGGACGAGGCCTATCCAGTCCTCTGTCTTGGGCGGCTTCTGGTCCTTTATAAGCCACCAGACCATTATGGTGGCGCCCGTGCCGGCGACCAGCGAGGTGAGGCGGTTGACCAGCCCGGCGAAAGTGGCGGTGCGGCCCTTGAACATGAACAGGAACACGGAGAAGAAGGCCGCCATGCCGAAAGGCACGCCGGAACCGAGCGCGAGCAGCCATTTCGGGGTGGGATTCTTGGCCGCGTCCGAGAACTGGTAGGCGAAAGTTTTCTGCATTGCCTTTACCGGCTTGTCCAGGTTTTCGGTCGCGGTTTTCATATCCTCGGGCTTGGCCTTGGGGTCGGCAAGCAGGGCCGCGGCGGCGGCCAGGCCTGACCCGGTCTCGGAGAGCTGCTCGGGAGTGAATTTGGTATTGTCCGAGACCAGCAGGTCGCCGGCCCGGTAGAATGCGGCGTTGAGGGCGTCCAGCTCAGGCGAGGCGGGAGCGGCCGCGGCGTACCGCGTTATGGGGGCGACAGGTACCGCGGGCGGCTTATTGACCACCTGGAAGAAGATGAAACCGGCCAGGAGCAGGGCCGTGGTGGAGGCGATCTGCTCCACCGCGAAGAAGCCCTTGGTGTCGTAGACCGCGCCGGGCTTCCGGGTATTCTTGTAGTAATTCATTATGTAGATGCGGATGGTGTAGGCGATGAGGTAGAAAGTAAGGATGGTCATCGCCGCGGAGTTGCCGAGGAAGTCGAAACTGCTCTTGTCGAACACGAAAAGCTGACCGAAGAAGGCGGCGTAATTGCCGGTGGCCTGCACCATCGCGGCGGCTCCTTTGAAGTTCAGCATCTGCAGCGCCACGGCGCAGAGAGCGATCATCACCG
>CAZUQT010000326.1:0-2418 GCA_964622585.1 uncultured Elusimicrobiaceae bacterium
TGGAGCTGCGCGCACGGAGTGCGGCGCTGGAAGGGCGGCTGCGACTGCGGCGGCGAGGGCAGCTTCAGCCTCAACTGGAGGCTCCCGCTGCGGGCCGCCCTGAACAGCCTGCGCGACGCCGCCGCCGACGTATATACGGCCGAGGCCTCCAAACTATTCATCGCCCCCTGGGAAGCGCGGAACGCCTACGCCGAGATTTTCCTCGCGCGCTCGCCCGAAGCTGAAGAATCGTTTTTCTCCAGGTTCGCCTCCCGCCCGCTGGACAAAGCGGAAAGGTCCCGTGCCCTCGAACTCCTGGAAATGCAGCGGCACGCCATGCTGATGTTCACCAGCTGCGGCTGGTTCTTCGCCGACATCTCGCGCATCGAGGCCCTGCAGAACCTCCGGTACGCCGCCCGCGCCGCGGAGACGATGATCCGCCTCGGCTATGAAAACGCCGCGCGGACCTTCCTCTCCATGCTGGAAATGGCCCAGTCGAATTACCCCGAAGCTGAGAACGGGCTTAAACTCTACCAGAAGCTGACCGCCGAGAATTCCCTGGCCAGGCAGAAAGCGGCCGCGCTGCTGATCGCCGAAGCCATGCTCGGGGCGGAGCAGAACTGCGCCGGCTGCGCGGCCATGCAGGCCGAAGAGCGCATGAACAGGGACGGCGTGCTCTGCCTTCGCGGCAAAGTCATGGCCCCGGGGCCCGTCGCCCCCTCTCCAATGACTTTCTGCTATCTGCGCCGCGGCGAAGAATTCCCGCTCATGTTTTTCCGCGAGCAGGGCGGGGCTGCCCTCCTTAAAGAGATCTTCACCCTGGGCGGCCCGGCCGAGATCCAGGCGGCCCTGGAGAAAGACCGCTCCTTCGCCCGGATCACCTTCGACGATTTTTCCTGGGAGGAAAAAACGCTTTACGCCTGGATGCTGGCCGACGCCTCGAGGCACAGCCACGCCGCCGCTATCTTCAGGATCCTGGAGGATTACCTTTACCTGCTCGCGCGCCTGCCGGGCATGGCCCTCGCCTCCTGGGCCCCGCTGCGCGCCCAGGCTTCTACCTACGCCAGGCAGGCGGCTGAAATCGTTTTCAGCCGCGCTATGGGCGCCGCCCGGGCCTCGGAAATTGAAAACCTGGCCTCGCTGGCCGCTCGCCTTAAGGCGGCAGGGCTCGAGCCCGGCTTCGCCCCTTCCCCGGAAGCCTCCGCGGCCATGGCGGCGAGTATCGCCGGCCCCGCCCTGGCCTCCCCCTCTCCCCAAACTCTTGCGCCCCTGCTCGACCTCCTGAGAGCGGCCCGGGACCTGGGACTGGAGGACCTGATGTTCCATCTACAGAACTACCTGATGGAACTCTTCGCCGCGGCGGAAAAGAAAGACTTCCCGCCGGAAGCCGCTGAAGCCATCCGCGAGATCTATTCCCTGTCGGGGATATTGATCAATAAATTCGACAGCCGGCTCGAGGAGATGGCGGGAAAGGCCGGATAAAAAAGGGAATACGGGCTCCTGAAATAAATAAAGAACCGCGGCCCTGCATGGACCGCGGTTCTTTATTTGGCGCCGGCCTTCAGCTTCTCGCCGCTTTCTCGGTTTCCTCCGTGGAGAAAACCCTGTAGTTCAGCCCGGGGAAGATATTGTCGCGCCACTCTATGTCCTTCAGGTAGCCTTCTTCCAGCCGGTCGCCCATTATCTGCTCATAAAGGCCGTTGAAGCGGTGCGTGTGGGCGACGAAGCGCTTGGTAGAATAATTCTTGGCCGTGCCCACGGTCATCAGGAAGGCCCAGTCGGAGGACATCCCAAGCACCACTTCGCGCGCGCACTGGTTCAGCGCCCGCAGCAGGACGCCTTCGGCCGACGGGAACTTGTTGGCCATCTCCACCATCCGCTCGACCTGCTTGTGCAGGTGGCGGTACATCCAGTCGTTGGTCCCGTTAAGCCAGACCTCGTTGTAGCCCTTGTCCCCCCAGGTGGACATGGACGGCTGCACGACCTGGTTGTCGGGGTGCAGGCCGAGGTATTCGCTCGGCGTGACCATCTTGATGGTTTTCTGGTCGTGGTGGATCTTCTTGAAAAGGAATTCGAGGAAGTCCGTGCCCTCGTACCACCAGTGGCCGTACAATTCGGCATCGTACATGGACACCACTATGGGCTTCTTGCCGAGGAAATGGTTGAGGTGCTCTATCTGCCGCTCGCGGTTGAACATGAAGTTCCCGGCGTGGCTGGCCGCCATCTCGCGCGCCTCGGCGGGATTGTAGGCGGCTTTCTCGTCGAGGCCCACCTTGCCGGTTATCTTGCAGTACTTCATTCCGATATTGCGGCGCACGCCGTCCTGGTGCAGATAGGGCTTCACGTAATCGTATTCGAGGTCGTAGCCGAGATCGCGGTAGAACTCGCGGTAGCGGTGGTCGCCGGGGTAGCCGGTCTCCGCGCTCCAGACCTGCTGGG
>CAZUQT010000327.1:0-2380 GCA_964622585.1 uncultured Elusimicrobiaceae bacterium
AAAATAGAGACTGAAGTCGAGAACGCGGTGGCTCAGAGCGGCTTTGAGCTGGTGGACCTGCGCACGGCCAGCCATAATGGCAAGCCCCTCCTGCAGCTCTTCGTGGACAGGGAAGTGGGCGGCGTCAATCTGGACGACTGCGCGGCTTTGAGCGAGAAAGTGGGCGAGTACCTTGACGCGAACAACGTTTACGAGGACGGCTATTTCCTGGAAGTTTCCTCCCCGGGCGTGGACCGCGTTATAAAGAAAGAAAAAGATTTCAAACGCTTCGCGGGGCAGCAGGTCAAAGTGCGCCTGAAGCGGCCGGTGAACGGTTCGCGCGTCTATTACGGCGCGATCGACGGCTTTGAGAACGGGCAGGCACTCCTGTCCGGCGGCTTAAAATTCAACCTTGAGGATATCGAAGAGGCAAGACTGCATCCTGCCGACGACGAGATCTTCAAAAGAAAATAAAACAGGGGTAAAGAAAAATGACTACTAACAAGGAACAGAAAAACAAATCAGACCTTTTGCTGGCTCTCGAGCAGCTTGAAAGGGAGAAGAACATTAAACGCGAGGATGTCTTCAAGACGATCACCGACTCCCTGGTGAGCGCGCTGCGCAAATATTTCGGCAAGACCGCCCAGATCATGGCCGGCATAGATCCCGATACCGGCGAGATGGCCGGCTTCCTGGTCAAGAAAGTCTCCGATCCCGTCATCACCCCCGAGCTGGAAATAACCCTGGCCGAAGCCCAGGTCCACCAGCCGGAAGCCAAGCTTGGCGACGACGTGCACATTCCCGTGCCGATACAGGATTTCTCCCGCATCGCGGCCCAGACCGCCAAGCAGGTGCTGATACAGAAAATACGCGAGATCGAAAAGGTCCGCGTCTACGACGAGTACAAGCCCCGCGAAGGCGAGGTCGTCACCGGGCTCGTCCACCACGTGGCCGGCCGTGACATCTTCGTCGACCTCGGCAAGGCCGAGGCCATCCTCCCCTTCTCCGAGCAGATCCGCCGCGAGCATTACAGCGTCAACCAGCGCGTCCGCGCCATCATCCACCACGTCGACAAGGAGAACAAGGGCCTGCAGATCGTCCTCTCCCGCGCTTCCGGCGCTTTCCTGAAAGCTCTGTTCGAGGCCGAAGTTCCCGAGATCTCCGAGAAGGTCATCGAGATCCTGGACGTGGTCCGCGACCCCGGCTTCCGCGCCAAGGTGCTTGTGCGCAGCAATTCCCCCAAGGTTGACCCCGTGGGCGCCTGCGTCGGCATCCGCGGCTCGCGCATCCGCGTCATCATGAACGAGCTGGCCAACGAGAAGATCGACCTTATCCCTTATATCGAAGACACGCTCACCATGATAGCCAAGTCCTTCTCCCCCGCCACGGTCAGCTCCGTGAAGATCCTGGACAAGGAGAGCAAGCGGGCGCAGATCATAGTGCCCGACGACCAGCTCGCCATGGCCATCGGCCGCGAAGGCCAGAACATCCGCCTCGCCAGCCGCCTGACCGGCTGGGAGATAGAGGTGAAGTCCGAGGGCCAGCGCTTCGAAGAGAACAAGCGCACGACCGACATGGCCATGCAGGACCTCCTCAAGATCGACGGCATCGGCGCCAAGGTGGCCGAGACCCTGATCACCATGAACGTGCTGGATATCCGCACGGTCGCCGGCCTTACCGAGGAGGAGCTCTGCTCCCTCGAAGGCATAGGCGAGAAGACCGCCCAGAAGATCATCGCGGGCGCGAAGAAATTTCTCGAGGAGAACCCTAACTACGGGCAAGCCGCCGCACAGGAAGAAGCCCCCAAGACAGAAGAGGTAAAAAATGAGCCCGAAAAAACCGAAGGAAAATGAAAATTTAGAAGCGAAGAAAGCCGAGGGAGCGACGGAAGAAGAAGCGGCCGCCAAAAAGAAGGCAGACGCCAAGCCGGCGGCCGAAAAAAAAGCCGCCGTCAAGAAAGCCGCGCCCAAAGCTAAGAAAACGGAGGCCGAAGCCCCCGCCGCGGAGAAGCCGGCGAAAGCCCCGGCCAAGCCCAAGAAAGCGAAGGCCGAACCTCCCCCGCCCGAGCCGGAACTTCCGAAGAAGCCGGACCTCAAGCGCTTCATGTTCTCCCATTCCACTACGGAAGGGACCATTGCCGCCGGTCCCACCGGGCAGAAAGAAGAGCCCAAGCCGGCGCCCGTACCGGCCATGCTGGCGCTCTCGACCGACGCGAACTATGATCCCGCGGCGGCGATTGAGATGACTCGCGGCCGCACCGATTCGATCGAGCCGACGGCCGACCCTCGTCGCGGCCACGTCCGCACCAACTCCGACGGCGTCGACTTCCGGGCCCCCGCCACCGCACAGGCCTGGCGCGATCGATCGCGGGCCGTGCGCGAGGGACTACTCGTCACGCTCG
>CAZUQT010000328.1:0-2372 GCA_964622585.1 uncultured Elusimicrobiaceae bacterium
CGACGGGCTCGGAGAACCAGAAATCGCTGCCTTCGGCGCGGACGCGGTCTTCCATCCGCTTGAGGAAGGCGTAATCCTCCTGGACCTTGCCGCATTCTTTGCAGTAGACGGCCAAAATCGGCGTGCCCCAGTAGCGCTGGCGCGAGAGGCACCAGTCGGGGCGGGTCTTTAGCATGCCGGTCATGCGGCCGTGGCTGGCGGCGGGGATCCAGTTGACGCCGTCGGCCTCTTTCATGAGCTTTTCGCGCAGGCCGTCGCGGTCGATGGTCAGGAACCACTGCTCGGTGGCGCGGAAGATCACGGGCTGCTTACAGCGCCAGCAGTGCGGGTAGCTGTGCTCGATCTTCTTCAGGGCCAGGAGCAGGCCGTCGGCCTTCAGGGTCTCCACGACTTTATCGTTGGATTCGAAAACCTTCATCCCTTCGAAGATCCCGGCGTCGGAGTTGAATTTCCCGTCCTCTTTGACGGGGCAGAAGATATCGAGGCCGTGCTTCTTCCCGGCGTGGAAGTCTTCCTCGCCGTGGCCGGGGGCGATATGCACGATGCCGGTGCCGGTGGACATGTCCACGAAATCGGTGGTGATTATAGGGCGCGTGAAGCGCCGGGCTTCCGGGAGATGCGCCGCGAGGCAATGGTGATACTTCAGGCCCACCAGTTTTTCGCCGGGGATAAGGTCGCCTTTCACGGCTTCCAGGCCGGTGGCGGCCAGGAAAGCGTCGGCCAGCTTGTCGGCGACGATGAGGTACTGCCCGCCGGTCTCGAGCACGCGGTAGTCCTCCGTCTTCGACACGGCGGCGGCCATATTGGAGGGCAGCGTCCAGGGCGTGGTGGTCCAGATAACGATGGAAGCGCGGTTCTTCGCCACGGCGGCGAGGCCGTCGGGCAGGGTCTCGAGCGGGAAGCGGACGTAGATCGACGGGGAAGTCTTGTCTTTGTATTCCACTTCCGCGTCGGCGAGGGCGGTCTCGCAGGAGACGCACCAATAGATGGTCTTCTTGTCGCGGTGGATATGGCCTTTCTCCAGCAGCTCGCGGAAGGCCTTTATCACCGTGGCCTCGTATTCGTTGGTCATGGTGATATAAGGCTTGTCCCAGGCGCCCAGCACGCCCAGGCGCTTGAACTCGACGCGCTGCAGGTCGAGGAAGCGGGCGGCGAATTCGCGCGCGCTGCGGCGGAAAGCGGGGATATCGTCGATATGGCGCTTGCCCATCTTCATTTCTTTCAGGAGGGCCTGCTCGATAGGAAGGCCGTGGCAGTCCCAGCCGGGGACGTAAGGGGCGAGGAAGCCGAGCATCGAGCGGGACTTCACGATGATGTCCTTGAGGATCTTGTTGAAAGCGTGGCCGATATGGATGTGGCCGTTGGCGTAGGGCGGGCCGTCGTGCAGGACGTAGGGCTTTGCGCCGCGGCGCTTCTCGAGCATCTTGCCGTAAAGGTCCATTTTATCCCAGGCCTCGAGAATGCCGGGCTCTTTCTGGGTGAGGTCCCCCCTCATTGAGAAAGAGGTGGCCGGAAGGAAGACGGTTTTTGAATAATCTGTGTTCTGAGTGGTCATTTGCGAAGTCCTTTATAAATACAAGTATAAATTATACAAAAAACCGCGCCCGCCAGCCGCCCATGTGCTACAATTATGTCATGACAGCAACAAATTTGTTTTTTAAGAACGCCCACTGCCTGGTGACCGACCACGGCTCCCCTTTAGCCGATGATATAGAGCGCCAGGAGTACCTGCGCCTGCTTGAAAAAGCGAAAAAAGAATTCGGCCTTGAAATGCCGGCCTACGCCCTGCTGCCGGGCCGCGCGCTCGTTTATTTTATCACCCCCGGCGCCGACCTGCACTCCGTGATGGGCGCTTTCGGCAGGGAGAAGACCCTGCCGGGCTACGCCGCCGGCCGCTGCAAGTACAAGCTGGTCCAGCCCGAAAAATACTCCGCCGCCCTGGCCCGCTTCATCCACCAGGCCCCGGTGAAGGAAAACCTCTCGGCCAGGCCCGAGGATTACCGCTGGTCCAGCGCCGGGCAGTATTTGGGCCTGGCCGAAGGCCCCGCCGACAAAGCGGCCGTGCTCAAGACCTTCGCGGAGGACGCGGCCGAGGCCCTCGCGAAATATACGGCTTTCATGGCCGAGCCGGTGCCGGGCAAATTATGGCGCCCCTTCGACAAGAACAGGGACGCCGTGCTGGGCGACCGCGAGTTCACCGCGGTCCATTCCCCCCACAATTAATAAAATTTTATATACTCTTAAAAACGCGGGCGCGGAGGTTAATTTTATGGATACTACACTTCTAACTGTTTGCGTGGTCGTTGTTACGCTTTCTTTCGTGGCGCTGGTGGTGCAGGCCGTGCTTACGCTGCAGCAGGTGCGCCATACGG
>CAZUQT010000329.1:0-2358 GCA_964622585.1 uncultured Elusimicrobiaceae bacterium
TTCGTGGCGCTGGTGGTGCAGGCCGTGCTTACGCTGCAGCAGGTGCGCCATACGGCCAAGGCCGTGGAATACCTGGCCCTGAACGCCGACGGCAAGCTGACGGCGCTCGACCCCGTCATCGGGGCGGTCAAATCCGTCTCCGGCGCGGTCTCGAGCGGCTGGTTCAAGCTCGCCCAGACCGTCTACGGGCTCTTCTCGAGGGAATAAATGCGACTGCTAAATATCCTGAACCGCATCTACGACGAGGAGATCCTCGCGAAGCTGACCTTCCTCAAAAGCATCAAGCTCTTCGACGGGATAAAAAAGCGCCAGCTGATCCACGTGCTGGAAAGCCTGCAGGAGCGCACCTACCTCAAGGGCGAGACCCTCTTCGCCCAGGGCGACATCGGCCGCGCGCTCTTCATCGTCTTCGACGGCAATATCGCCCTCTCCCGCCTGGACCCGGTCACGCAGAAGAGCTCGGTGATAGCCCAGGTGCACCCGGGCGAGTTCTTCGGCGAGATGGCCCTGCTGGAGGAAATGCCCCGCACCGCCACCGCGCACGCCACCGAGGACACCAAGGTTTTCATGCTCTTCAAGATAAAGCTGGAGTCGCTTCTTTTCGCGCGCCCGACGATAGGCGTGGTGATAGCGGCGCAGCTGGCCAAGATACTTTCCGCCCGCCTGCGGGCCATCATCGAGAAGCCGCTAGAGGGATAAGAGAACGTGCAGACAGAAAACCAGAACAAGGTAAGCTACGCGCAGTTCCTGCTCCCGGTCTCCATAGGCCTGGCGGCGGTCTACTTCATCGTCCTGGCGAAAGCCGCGATCTTCCCCTTCATCCTGAGCGCGGCGCTGGCCTACGTCCTCAGCCCGATCATAAAATACTTCGAGGTGCGCGGGATAAAGCGCACTTACGCGGTGGCCGGGCTCTACCTCGGCGCCGGGGCGCTGACCTTCATAATCGTTTACGTGCTCCTGAGCCTGCTGTCCGTGGAGCTCGAATCGCTGAAGCAGGACTGGCCCTCTTACGCCGGGCGCTTCCAGGCTTTCGTGATGAAATTCAACACCAAGCTGGTCAAGGACTATCCCTTCCTCTCCTCGCTGCGCCTGGAGCAGAAGCTGGACCATTTGCTCGAGCTGATCCCGCAGCTCATCCTTTCCGTCCTGCCGATGATGACGCTGCTCTTCATCGTGCCTTTCATAACTTTCTTCATGCTGGTGGGCGGCGCCGGCATCCTGGATTACCTGGTGGACCATCTGCCGGCGCGCCACGCCGAGATCATCCACCACATCGCCTCGCGCATAGACGGCTCGCTCGGCAACTACCTGCGCGGCATCCTGACGGAAGCCTTCGTCATTTTCCTGATAACCTTCGTCGGCCTGCTGCTGATGAACCTTAACTACGCGGCCGTGATAGCGATAACGATAGGCCTCTCCAGCCTGGTGCCCTACCTGGGCGCTATCGTCGGGGCGGTGCTTTCGTCCATCGTGGCCTATTTGCAGTTCGGGGCCCTGCTCCCGATCATCAAGCTCCTCGCTTTTTTCACCGGCATCCGCTTCTTCGACGACTGGTTCCTGCAGCCCTATATCATGAAGAAAGCCGTGGACCTGAACCCCGCGATCATCCTGCTGGCCCTGATGGCCGGCGCGGAGATCGGCGGGATCTGGGGCGTGATCTTCTCGATCCCGGTCACCTGCATCATCAAGGAAATAATGCAGATCGCCATCGAGCTGCAGGAGACCGAGTTCCGCTGGAAGCCCAAGCCGGAGCCGACCCGCGTCAGCATCCCTTACACTTAAGCCCCGCCGGGGCAAATAAAAAAAGGCGCTCTATGGCGCCTTTTTTTATTTGCCCGGCGGCGTATTTATTTTTTAATCGCTTTCGCGATCTCGGCGCGCATCATGTCCACGGGGCAGGGCTTCTGCAGGAAGCCTTTCACGTTCGATTCCTGCTTGAAGATCTGTTCGGTGGACGGGTCGAAGTGGCTGGCCGTCATGACCAGGATCGGGATATTCTTGACCTCTTCGTCGGAAAGGAGCATCCGCATCAGCTCCAGGCCGGAGACGCGGGGCATCATCACGTCCATCAGGATGATGTCGGGCTTGACCAGGCGGGCCTGGTCGAAGCCGTCCTTGCCGTCGGTGGCGGTGTGGACCTCGTAATCGTCGGTGCCCAGCGCCATCTGCGCAAGCTGCAGGAAGTTCAGGTTGTCGTCCACCACGAGCACGCGTATTTTAGCCATATTAATGTATACCTGATAAAAACCGGATGGGCAAGGAGGGAATCGAACCCTCATGATCGTGAGATCGCAGGTTTTTGAGACCTGTGCGTCTACCAATTCCGCCACTTGCCCGCACCGCTATTCTACAAAATTT
>CAZUQT010000330.1:0-2293 GCA_964622585.1 uncultured Elusimicrobiaceae bacterium
GGGTCTTGCCCTCGCCGGTGCGCATCTCGGCTATCTTGCCGCGGTGCAGGGTGATCCCGCCGATGAGCTGCACGTCGTAATGGCGCAGCTTGATCGTGCGCTTCGAGGCCTCGCGCACGCAGGCGAAAGCTTCGGGCAGCAGGTCCTCGAGGGTCTCGCCCTTGGCCAGCCTTCCCTTGAATTCGTCGGTCTTGGCGCGCAGTTCGGCGTCGGAAAGCTTTGAAATTTCAGGTTCGAAAGCGTTTATCTGGTCGACCACGGGCTGCACGGTCTTGAGAGAGCGCTCGCTTTTTGAGCCTATGATGGATTCAACGAGTCTTTTAAGCATAGTACCCATATTAAACTACTTTTAAACGCGCTGATAAATAGCGCGCGCCCCGCGGGAGGAGGTTTTTGTTGACAGAGGGATTGACAACCGTTATGATTTACCGGTACGTAAAAATACGGAGGTTTAATATAATGAACGCTAAACATCTCATTTTAGCCGCGGCGCTGCTCTGCTGCGCCCTTGCCCTGCCGGGAGCCGCGGAGGAGCAGCAGGTTAATGCCAAAGTAACCATGCAGGCCGCCCCCGCCCCCTCCCCCGAGCAGACCGAGCTCGCGAAGCTTACCGCGGAGAACCAGCTGGCCGACCAGAGGCTGAAGAAAAAACTACAGCAAGTGAACTCGGATAAAGAAGAGCTGAGGGCCCAATACGAACTGGACCTCCAGAGGCAGAAGGCGAAGACGGCCGAGCTGGAAGCCGAACTGGCCAGCACTACCTCGGAGAACAAGCTTGCCGACGAAAAGCGGAAAGCCGAGATAGCCAGGCTGGAGACCGAGTACCAGAAGCTGGCCTCCCAGAACAAACTTTCCGCCGAGCAGGCCAGGGCGCTGACCACCGCGCAGGGCGACGAACTGAACAAACTCACGCTGGAGAACCGGCTGACCGATGAAAAGAACAAGAAAGTGATGGCCGACCTGGCCCTGCAGATAGCCAAGCTCAAAGCGGTTAACGACCTCGGCGCGGAGCAGCAGCGCTCCGACCTGCTGGCCGACAGCAAAGAGAAGAACAATATAGACCTCGAGCTGAAGCGGCTGGATCTCGTCGAGCGCAAGCTGAAGATAGAGAAGATGGCGCTGGACAGCCGGCTTAACAGGATAAACAGCGACCTGGACCTGCGCATGAAGAAAGAAGAGTGGAAAAAAGAAAGCAATACGGAGCCGGTTTACAACAGCAACCCTTTTTCAGGGGGGAAGCTCGTGATCAGCGACCGGCGCATAGCTCTCAACGGCCCGATCTACACCGGCGTGGCGGACAATATTACCGAGCGCATCCACTACTTCAACAATATCTCCACCCAGCCGATCTTTATAGTGATCGACGTCTGCCCGGGAGGTTCGGTGATGGAGGGCTACCGCATAGTCAAAGCCATGCAGGCCAGCAAGGCCCCTATCTACGTGGTGGTCAAGTCTTTCGCCGCCAGCATGGCCGCGGTAATAACCACGCTCGCCGACAAGTCCTACGTCTATCCCAACTCGATAATCCTGCACCACCAGATGTCCACCGGCTTCCGCGGCAATATGACGCAGCTCAAGGAACAGCTTGAAATGAGCAGGGAATGGGAGCGGCGCCTGCACGTCCCCGTCAGCAAGAAGATGGGCATCTCGCCCGACGAGTTCCGCAAAAAGATGTACGAGAAGAACTCCGACGGAGACTGGGAAGAATTCGGCGACAAGGCCGTGGAGTATAAATGGGCCACCGGCACCGTGGACGAAATAGAGGAAACCGGCTTCGTCAAGAACCCCGACGAGAAGGACGCCGGCCGCCCGATGGGCCGCTTCTCGTTCAACGCGGGGCTGGAAGAAAAGACTGACGAGAAGGGCGAGCGCTTCGTTTCCCTGCCCCGCCTGACCCCGTTCGACTTCTACTTCATCTACAACCCCAACGGGTATTACAGGTAGGCCCGGGCGGCGCAAAAGGCCGGGCCTCAGGGCCCGGCCTTTTTATTAATATAATTCCTTCAACATGGAACGATCCGGCGAGATCCCCGACACCGTACAATGCCCCTACTGCGGGGCGGGCAACTCCGCTGACAGCGAATTCTGCGGCGCCTGCTATAAGCAGATGCACATCCCGGCGGAAGTGCGCGCCGCCGTAAAGGTAAAAAAGATCCTCGCCGCCGCTTCCCCCGCCGCGGCTGCCGCGCGGAGCGGCCCGCCGAAGCCCGCGGCCTCGCTCGGGGCCTCCCTCTCTTACGCCGCCCCCGAGGGACTTATTTCCAGGCGGACCGGCTTTTCCGGCGAGGCGGCC
>CAZUQT010000331.1:0-2292 GCA_964622585.1 uncultured Elusimicrobiaceae bacterium
AAGGCGCGCAGAAGATGCTGCCCAAAACCTATGCCCTGCTTGATAAAGCCGCGAAGACCGGAACTATCAACTGGAAAGCCGCCGCGCGGAAGAAGTCCCGCCTCGCCGCGCGCATTAAGGCGATAGCCCAGAATCCCTCCGTTAAATAACTTTCCCTCAAAAAGAAAGAGCGGACCCCGGCGCAGTCAGCCGGGGTTCTGCTATTTGGCTCCGGTTATCTCGAAGGCCAGCTGCCTGATCACGAGGCCGGGGTCCCGCTTCGAGGAGGACTTCAGAAGCTCCTCGGCTTCCAGGCAGCGCCTCAGGGAGCGCAGCAGCTTTTCCTCGGTGTACGCTCCCGCGTCGCGCAGGGCCGCGTGGTACTGGCCGGGCGACATGCCGGCCTGGTAGCAGGCGGCGGGGCCCTCGCCCGCGGCGGACAGGCGCTTTACTTTAAGGAGGCGTTCCACCGAGCGCGAGATCTGCGAGAGCAGGGCCAGGGGTTCGGCGCCGGAGGCCAGCATGCCGGCGGCGGCTTGCGCGGCCTGGGCGGGGCGCTTCGCGCAGACGGCGTTTGAAAGTTCGAAAGGGTTCTGCGTGCGGGCGAAGCCGGCCAGCGCAAGCGCGTCGTCAGGGCTGAAGACCCTGTTCTGGCCGTGCATATAGATGGCTATCTTCTCCGCTTCCCCGTCCAGCGTGACGGAATCCGTGCCAAGCAGCTCCACCAGCGTTTCCAGCGCTTCCCCGTCCGTCTTCACTCCGCCCGCAAGAAGCACGGTATTGAGGTGCTCCACGGCCTGGGCGGGGGACATCGGGTTGAAATTGACTATGGCGCATTCCGTCCCGAGCGCGGCGGGGATGGGGTCCGCTTTCTCGCGCGGCCAGTCGGACAGCAGGAGCAGGCAGGCGCTGGGGCAGGGGTTTTCAAGGTAGGCCAGCAGGGCCTTCATTGGTTCTTTTTTTAGTTTTTCCACCCGCTTCAGAGCCACGAACCGCACCTCGGCCAGCATCGGAGAGGTCTGCGCCTCGTCCAGGGCCTGGGCGATGTCAGTGGTCTCGGAGTCCCTCACCGAGAAGTTGAACGACTCCGGCTTGAAGATCGCTTCGAGCCGCTTAAGGGCCGACTCCTTCATCGCGGTTTCCTCGCCGCAGAGATAGTACACGGGCCGGGTTTTGCTTCTGGCCCATTCGTCGGCCAGCGCTTTCGGGGTTAAGGTCTGCATAGTTAAGGCGCTTCGCCTCTATCTGCCGTTTAAAGTCCCGGACGATTGCTGCACGTCCGGGTTGCCGGGGATCTTTTTCTGCGAGGCGCTGGAGACCGAGCCGAAGCCGGAGACCGTCCGCAGCACTACGTCCTTGGCCAGGATCTCCCACAGGGCTTCCCTGGCCTGCTCCTCGGTGAGGCCGCCGGGCAGATTGGCGGCGGAATACATCTTGGTGACCTGCAGGGCGGGCTCCTCCCAGAGGTAGCGGTTCTGCTCGCGGTCCAGGAGGCGCAGGCCGGCTATCACGTTGAGCTTGTAGACCGTGGGCACCAGGTTCACGTCGTACTGGATCGGGGTGAGGATATAGTGGCTTATCTCGCCCACTATCACGCCCTGCGCCGCGTTCTCGGGGGACACCAGGTATTCCCCGTTCTTGAGGAATTCGTCTATCACTTTCAGCGTGATCTTTTCTTCCAGCCCGAACTGCTGCGTCTTGTTGGCGAAAGGGCGTATGGCTATGCGCTTGATATAGATCGGCAGCTTCTGCTCCGCCGGCTTGTAGACTATGTCCGGGCTTGTCTGGCACGCGGCGAGCCCAAGCGCCGCTATTAGAAATATCAGTTTCTTCATAATTCCCCCGTAACTCCGGCCGCTACTTGACCACGATGCTTACCAGGCGGCCCGGAACCACTATTACCTTCAGCACGGTTTTCCCCGCCGTATGGGGCGCCGCGGCCTCGAGGGCCAGGCGCTTGATCTCTTCCTGCGGCGTGGTTTCTTTCACGCTAAGCCGCTCTTTCACTTTCCCGTTCACCTGCACCGGGATCTCGATCTCGCGCGAAGCGATGACGGACTTGTCGGCTTCAGGCCAGGCCCGCTTCATCAGGATGGTCTCGCCGCCGGAGAGTTCCCAGAGCTCGTCGGTGAGGTGCGGCGCGAAAGGGTGCAGAAGGGTAAGGAAAGCGCTGAAGTCCTCCCTGGAGGTTTCCTTCTGCTCGGTCAGCCTGTTCAGGTAGATCATCAGCGCCGAGATGGCCGTGTTGAATTTCAGGCTCTCGATGTCCGCGCCCACTTTTTCAATGGTCTGGTGGCGCAGGATCAGGTCCGG
>CAZUQT010000332.1:0-2273 GCA_964622585.1 uncultured Elusimicrobiaceae bacterium
CTTCAACGCGGCCTACTACATAGGCCGCCTTTACGGGAAGAACACCCTGGCCTGGACCGTTGAAAAAACCAATTATATCGACCGCGTCGGCCTGTGGCTGCTTTCGGCCGACTCCAAGATGCAGGTGCAGACCGAGGGAAAATGGCGCCCCGCCATGGCTGCCGGCGTGCAGGGCATTTTCATGTTCCGCGACGCTCCGCAGCCGCCGATAAACGGAACCTTCAACCTGACGGTCAAGGCGACCGGAAAAAAAACGGACACTTTCGCCAACGCCTACCTGGTCCTCACGAAGCGCCTGCACCCCAAATTCATACTTAACGCCGGCTATTCCGACGGCGACATGCCCAAGGTCATCTACAGCCTTTCCGAGTTCCTTTCAAAAGGAGCCATCAACCGGAGCTACAACCGCAG
This sequence comes from uncultured Elusimicrobiaceae bacterium, assembly GCA_964622585.1. Taxonomy (GTDB): domain Bacteria; phylum Elusimicrobiota; class Elusimicrobia; order Elusimicrobiales; family UBA9959; genus UBA9959. Next base: position 412 of record CAZUQT010000332.1, read on the forward strand.
CGAGACTACCGACGTGCAGATACCGACCGGGATGCTTTTCGGCGGGATGATGTGGCTCCCAAAAAAAGATTCGCCCCTCGGCCTGGAGCTGATGATCCCACAGGGCGCGCCGCTGCGGCCCGTGCTCTACAACCTGCACCTGGGCACCCTGCTCAAGCTCAATTTCGAGATTTCCTACCTTACCTTCAAAGGCGGCTGGGACCTGATGGGAATGTTCCAGTTCAGGTACAATTACCTGCCGAGATAGGGCGGCAGGGAGCGACCCGGCCCCAATAAAAAAACCGCGTTCCCGCGGTTTTTTCTTTTCCGTCCTGCGTTTTCCAGCCGCCGCTACCTGCCCTTCAGCTGCGCCAGGTATTTAGCGGCCTGGGGGTGGTTCGGATTAAGCCGCACCGTTTCGGTCAATTCGGCGCGCACTTTATCCCAGTCCCTGTTCCAGTAAAGGATGGCCAGGTTGTAATGCGCGTCGGCGAGCGCCGGGTTCCGCTTAAGCGAAAAATCGTACGCCGCGCCCGCTGCCTCCTTCTCTCCGAGTTTCTCCAGCGACACGCCGTAATTAAGCCAGGCGTAGGCGCTCGAGGAGGAGAGGCTCGCCCTGAGGGAGGGGAGGGAATAATATTTCAGGCTCAGAAGGAGCAGCCTTTCATAAGTGTCCGCGGAAGCCCGGAAGCAGTCCCTGGCCGCCTTCCAGTCTCCGCGCGAGGAATAATAAAAACCCTCATAAAGCGGCGCGTCGGGAAGATCCCCATCGAGCAGCGAGGCGAGGCGCAGGTCCCGGAGCGACTCCGCGTCCAGGCCGCCCGCCGCGCTGCGGCCCGCGGCCCCCGCCAGGAAAGCCTGCGCGTAGGAAGTCCCGATATCCCTGTCAAAGAAGTCCCTGTAATCCCTGTCCAGCCTCGGGAAGGAGTAGAAAAGCCACGGCCGGCCTTCCCGCTGGCGCGCCGCCGGGTACAGGAGGTTGAGCGTCCCGCGGGGGAGCGCCGGCACCGCGCGGGGAAGATCAGCGTCCATCGTGGAGTAAACGCCGCCGGGGTTCGCGGCGGCGAACTTGCTCCACTCGGCCTCGTCTCCGGAATTAAGGTTGAAAAGCGAAAGGCCCGGGCTGTAGCGGCTCTTCGTAGCCCTGTACCACGGTGACGCGCTCAGGCCCTGCGCCACCAGCTCGAGGTCGGGCCGCAAGCCGCGCACCGCCTGCAGGTACCAGAGGGAGAAAAGCTGGACGTCTTTTTTCGCGACGAGGGCGGAGCCGGGCGGCGCGCCGCGCATCGCGTCGGAGGCGAAATCCTCGGCGGCGAAAAGCCAGCGCCTGGCCGAGCCGTGAGCCCCGTTATGGAACACCAGCGCCGAGGCGGCCGCCGAGGCCAGGACCAGCCCGGGCAGGGCGCGCGGCCGCAGGCCGGCCAGATAAAAGAACCCGGCGGCGGCCCAGAAGGCCGCGGCCAGGTCGGGCAGCAGATAATAAGGCTCCACGATGGCGAGCGCATGGGGATTGGGCGGCATATTGGCCATGAAAATAAAGACCGGGCCGGAAAAGGCGAAGAGCGCGGCGAAAGCCAGCAGGCGGCGGCGGTCGCGCTTCCATTCCGCCCAGATCCCGGCCGCGGACAAAGCGAGGGCGAGGCTGAAGTTCTCCCGGAGATGCAGCGCGTAATATTTAAGGCCCGGGAGGAAAAGTTCGCCGGGCGCGTAGTTCAGGGAGATCAGGTCCAGCGTTGAGCCGTAGCTTTTGCGGGTGATGACGGCCAGGAAGGTTTTCAGGTCGGCCGGGTGGCCCCAGTCGAACAGCGGCCAGCCCGAACAGCGGAAAGGCAGGTAAAGATAAGCCCACAAACCCCGGGAAAAAGAACCGGGCGGACTTAAAA
>CAZUQT010000333.1:0-2242 GCA_964622585.1 uncultured Elusimicrobiaceae bacterium
TGGCCTGGCGGATCCACCAGGTGGCGTAGGTGGAGAACTTGAAGCCGCGCTTGTACTCGAACTTCTCTACGGCCTTCATCAGGCCCAGGCCGCCTTCCTGGATCAGGTCGGACAGCTCGAGGTTGGAGTTCACGTGCTTCTTGGCGATGGAGACCACGAGGCGGAGGTTCGCGCGGATGAGCTTCAGCTTGTCCTGCAGGATCTGGTCATCGAGGAAGGTGATCTTGTCGTTCAGCGACAGGAAGTCGTCGGGGTTGATCGGGAGCGTGCGGATGAGGTGATGCTCGCGCTCTTTCACCGCGCGCACGTTCTCCAGCGCGGCTTCGACTTCCTGCGGGTTGTAGCCCCACTTGGACTTGAAGGCGCCGGGCCGCATCTTGCCGCGGCCGACCTGGTCGTGGTCGGCCTGCAGCTTCACCAGGTCGCCGTAAACTTTCTGGTATTTCTCGAGCTCCAGGCGGTACTCGTGGATCTTGTGCGCGAGGTTCTTGATCTTGTTGGTCAGGCGCTTGATCTTCTCCTGGTTCAGGTTCAGGTTGATAATGTTCTTGACGATGTCCTTGCGCTTCTTGTCGATGACGGCTTCCAGCTTCTTGCGCATCTCGTTCGAAAGGGAGGGCTTCTTGGCGCGCTCGGTGAGCTTGGCTATCTCTTTCTCCGTGCGGGTGATGAGCTTGGCGATGTTCTTCATCTTCCGCTTCATCGCCGAGAGCTCCTGGTTGGATTTGCGGCCGCGGGGCATCAGCTCCTTGGTCGTCATCTCGTCCTGCTCGATGAGGTTCTCCCAGTTGCGGATCTCGCGCATCGTGATGGGGGACTCCAGCACCAGCATGCGCAGCTCGCGCTCGCGCTCGCGGATGCTGCGGGCCAGCGTGACTTCCTCGTCGCGGCTGAGCAGCGGCACCTTGCCCATCTCGGACAGGTACATGCGGATGGAATTGGAGACGTCGGGCGTCGCGCTCCATTCCTCGGTGTAGGCCTCGCGCTCGGAGGCGGCCACCATCTTGAATTTCTTCCGGTCGACGACCTCGATGCCGAGGTCCTCCAGCGTGCCCATCAGCGTGTCTATTTCCTCGCTGGACATGGACGCGTTGGTGAGCGACCGGTTCATCTCCTCGAGGGTGATGTAGCCGTGCTCCTTGCCCAGTTCCACCAGGTCGCGTAAAGCTTTTTTAGGTTGTGCCATTGTGATCTCCTGACTTGCGCTGTCTAAAGTTCTTTGACCGAGGATTTAAGCTCGGACATAAGCCTGCTGTACTCTTTAAGCTGCTGCGGGTCCATGGGACCGGCTGCCTTCAGTTCTTTTAACCGCCTTTCAAGGGAGAGGCGCTTGAGCCTCTTTATCGCCGCGGCCGCGTTCTGCGCGCCCGTGATCTCCCCGCCCAGGTCCGTCACGGCCAGTTCCATCACGAGGGCCGCGTCATCCGGGAACTCCGCCGCCAGCGCGGTGGGGGCCTTTGCCCGTTCCGCCGCCGGGAGGGCGCGCAGGGCGTCGAAAAGCCGGCGCGCCAGCGGGCTGGTAAAATCTTCCGGCTCCAGGGCCGCGGCCTGCTCTATCAGCGCCGGCTCGCGCAGAAGCAGCTGGACAAAACCCCGCTCCAGGGCGGGGATGGCCTTTACCGCCAGGGCCGCGCCGCGCTTGCCTTCCGCCGGCGCGGGGAGGGGCGCTTTTCTCAGCTGTTTGAGCACGGAGGCTTCTTCCACGCCGAAGCGGGTGGACAGGGACTTCACCCATTCGCTCTTTAAGATCTCGTCGGGCTGCTTCGCCACGGTCTCGAGCAGGACCGCTATCGCCTGGGCCTTCTCCTGCGAGGTGGGCGGGGTTTTGCGGCCCTTGAAAAAAAGGTTCATCCGGAAATCGAGCGGGTCGGCGGCCTCTACCAGCTTTTTCTCGAATTCTTCGCGACCGTGGTCGTTCAGGTATTCGTCCGGGTCCTGGCCGTTGGCGAGGCTGGCGAGGCGCACATAGAGCCCGGCTTCCATGAAGATCTCGGCGGCTCTGACGGAGGCCTGGATGCCGGCGCGGTCGTCGTCGAACATCACCACGGTGTCCTTGGCGTAGCGGCGGATCAGCCCGGCGTGTTCTACGGTAAGATTGGTCCCTAGCGGCGCGACGGCCCAGTCCACGCCGTGCTGGTGCGCGCCGATCACGTCCATATAGCCTTCCAGCAGCAGGAGCTTCCCGGTCTTGCGGATCTGCGGCAGGGCCTCGTGCAGGCCGTAAAGGGTGCGGCGCTTGGAG
>CAZUQT010000334.1:0-2236 GCA_964622585.1 uncultured Elusimicrobiaceae bacterium
AAAGGCCATGCCGACGCACCGCGCCGACATCTCCGAGTTCGCGCCGCGCATCGTCAAGCTGATGATCCCCCGCGACAAGATCGGCGCCTTCATAGGGACTGGCGGCAAGAACATCCGCGGCATCCAGGAGCACACCGGCGCCGAGATCGCCGTAGAGGACGACGGTTCAGTGTTCATTTCGAGCTGCGACAAAGCCAGCCTCGAAGCGGCCAAGAACTTCGTCGAGCAGTTCAGCATGGACGTGGAAGTCGGCAAAACCTACAAAGGCACGGTCGTGTCCATAGTGGACTTCGGCGCCTTCGTGGAAGTCCTGCCCGGCAAGGAAGGCCTCCTGCACATCTCCGAGATCGACGTAAAGCGGATCAACCGCGTCGACGACGTCCTGAAGATGGGCCAGGAAATAGAAGTGAAGTGCATCGAGGAGAACAACGGCAAGTACCGCCTCTCCCGCCGCGTGCTTATGCAGCAGCCCGGGCAGCCTGTGCAGCCCGTAAGGAAATAAACTAGATCCGGCCCCCGCGTCCAACGCGGGGGCCGGAATATCTACTGGAGGAAACACCGATGAAAAAAACCGTAAAACCCCAGGAAACAGCTTTCGACCAGGTGCAGAAGTTCTACCAGTTCATGAACTCCAACAAGCTGGAAGTCATAGAATTCTCCAAGGACAGCACCTACATTAAACTGGTCCGCAAACATAATAACGCCGTGCACCAGATCCCCGTTTTCGCCCCGTCCGCGCACGCCCCCGCGGCCCACGCCCCGGCCGCCGGCCACGCGCCTAAAGCCCAGCCCGCGGCCGTCAGCGGGGAAACGATCAAGACCCCGATGTCCGGCATCTTCTTCCGCGCGCCCAGCCCGTCCAGCCCGCCCTACGTGCGCGAGGGCGACACCGTAAAGGAAGGCCAGGTCATCTGCGTGATCGAAGCCATGAAGGTTTTCAACGAAATAAAGGCCGAGTTCACCTGCGTCATCGAGAAAGTGCTGCAGGAGAACGGCAAGCCCGTGGAACCCAACGCCGACCTCTTCCAGGTGAAGAAATAGCATGGAGGATACAGCCAAGTACACTGATACGCTGGCCCAGACCGCCGCGAACCTGCTGGAGGCCCTTAAGGCCTCCGGCGGCGACGCTTCCTCCTGGGACCTCAAATTCAAACTGCACCTTTCCAGTTCCTCGCTCTACCTGGCCCTTGGCTGGCTGGCAGCCCAGGGAAAGATCGCCCTCTACCCGAAAGAACTTAATTTCCGGGTAGTCCTTACAGATACGGGAAGGGGCTAGTAACGGCCGAAGCCAGAGGTCTTTATCGGCCTCTGACTCTCGACTCCCGACTCTTACCCATACCATGCGCAACTTCGCAAAAAACAGAGCTTCCGCGCAGGGGAAGAAAAAAACTTCGGCCCTTTCCTATGTCTTATACTGGGTCGGGGCTTTCGCTTTCAGCCTCTGGTTCATCTGGGTGCTGTTCACCTCCGGGACTCACGGCTTTATAGGCGACCCTGTCGCCGCGGCTTTCAAGGATTTCCTGGGCAATACCGCCTATATATTTCCTTTTATATTCCTTTACGGCCTGGTAGCCATTCTGGTCAACCTCAAAAAACCGCATAAGGGCGTGCTGACGCTCACGGCCGGCATACTGATGATCCTGGGCTCGATGTCCGCCATCATCGGCCTCCTCAGCTCCCGCTTCGGCCCGGAGCATTTCGACGGCGGCTGGCTCGGCTACTTCCTGGAGCAGACCCTCTCCAAAATGTTCGGCGGCGTGGGGGCGGGGCTGTTCTCCGCCGTGATACTTTTCGCCGGCATCCAGGTCCTGTTCAAGATCTCCTGGCAGAAGGTCCTCAAGACCGTATCCGCCGCGGTCGCGGCCGATTTCCGGGACTGGCTCCAGGCCCGCCGCGAGCTGAACACCCGCCTGAAGAACATCTCCGACAAAGAGCAGGCCGAAGGCCAGGCCTACGACGTCAAGCCCATCTCCGAACCGCCGCCCGTGGTCAGGGCTAAAGAGCCGGCCGAAGAAAAGCCGGTTTTTGCCGCTCCCGAGCCCGTGGTCGTGCGCGCCCAGCAGGAAACTCCCGCCGCGAAAGCGGCTAAACCCGCCGCGGCGGCGAAAAAACCGGAGTCCGACAAGACGAAGCTGGCGGACCCTTATTTCAAGGATTTCAAGCTGCCCGGCACCGACCTTCCCGAACCCCCGGCGAAGCAGACCGCCATCGGCCCCGACGACGACGAGATCCGCCC
>CAZUQT010000335.1:0-2227 GCA_964622585.1 uncultured Elusimicrobiaceae bacterium
CGCAGGCCCCTGTCGCCAGCGCCGCGAGCGGCAGCCGGAGCGAAAGCCGGCCTTCGCGCAGGAAGAGAGTAAAAGCCGAAAGGACGGCGCAGGTAAAAAGCGCGGTCAGAAAGCCGCCGGGCAGCGAGACGGCGAAGTAAAACCAGAAGCCGCGCCCCAGCGGCAGGGCCGCCCCCTCAAAAGACTCGGCGATGAATTGCGGCGGCAGGACTGAAAGCAGAAGAGCGGAGCCGGCGGCCGAGACCGCGTAAAGGGCGAGCGGCCAGCCCCAGCCGGTCTTCCCCGCGGCGATGGCGGAGAAAGTCTCGGAGGGCTTTAATAAAACCTTAGCCGGAAAAAAATCTTTTACCATAGTTCGGCGGATCCGCTCCAGGGCCTCATTTTCCGACGCAGAAATTTTTGAAGATATTCCCCAGCACTTCTTCCGGCGTGGTTTCCCCCAGGAGAGAGGCCAGGGCCGCCAGCGCGCCGCGCAGGTGTTCCGCGGCCAGCTCGAGCGGCGGTCTGTTCTTTTTCAGGACCGCCTCGAGCCCCGCCAGCTCGGCGGCCGCCCCGGACAGGGCTGCGAAATGCCTCGCCGAAGTCACTACCGCCTGGGCCCCGTCCCGGAAAACTTTCTTTTGCTCGGCTACAAGGGCGGCTTTGAACTTCGGTAAACCCTCTCCCGTTTTGGCCGATACCAGAAGGCAGCCGGGCGGCCGGCGGCTTTTTCCCGTTAGCAGGTCCGCTTTGTTAAGGACGCGCAGCAGCCGGGTCCCCTTGAGGGCGAGCCGGGCGGTTTCGCGTTCAGCTCTGCGGTCGCCAGGGCTTTCTTTCACCGAGGCGTCCTTTACCAGCACTATGGTGTCGGCCAGAGCGATGGCTTTTTCGGCGCGCTTTATCCCCTCCCGTTCCAGGGGAGAGGCCGCGCGCGCGTTAAGCCCGGCGGTATCGGTGAAGAGGATGGAAAAGCCGTCGATATCGAGCGGCGCTTCAAGCGTGTCGCGGGTGGTTCCGGCCCGGCGCGAGACCATGGCCCGGTCATAGCCCAGCAGGGCGTTCAGGAGGGAGGATTTTCCCGAGTTCGGCGCGCCTGTTATTACGACCTTGACGCCGTCGCGTATGCCCCTCCCCGCTCCGAAGCCGGCGGCCAGCGAAAGAGTTTTTCCGCGGGCGGCCGCCGCCCGGCGCGCGAAAGCCCTTGTCTCCAGGGCGGGGATCTCCTCGTAGGAATCGTCGAGGCGGGCCTCGATCTCGGCGAGCAGCCCGGCCAGGCCGGTCCGGATCCCGCGCACTTCCGCCGAAAGGCCGCCTTCCGCCTGGGTGATGGCGGCGCGGTGGGCGCCGGCGGAACCGGCGGCGATAAGTTCACCGACGGCTTCGGCCTGGGCCAGGTCCATCTTGCCGTTGAGGAAAGCGCGCAGGGTGAATTCTCCCGGCTCCGCGGGCCTGGCGCCGCTCTTTACGGCCAGGTTAAGTATGGTCCTGATTATGTACGGGGAGCCGTGGCAGGTAATTTCCACGGTGTCGTCACCGGTGTAGCTCGCCGGCGCGCGGAAAAAAACGACTACGGCCCTGTCCACCAGGGCAGGCCCGTTCTTTACGGAAAGGAGCCTGGCGGCGGAATGCTCGGGGTCGCGCGGCGCGGGGGCGAGAAAGGAGGAGGCCGTGCTGAAGGCGGCCGGGCCGGAGATCCGTATTATCGCGAGGGCGCCGGCGCCCGGCGGGGTGGCCAGCGCGGCTATGGTGTCGCTCGTTTCCGGCAGTTTCATTCTTCTCCTAAAAATGAACGGCGTGACAGCGCAAGCGCCGTCACGCCGGGTCGACCAGTCAGCTTACTTCTGCTCGGTGGTCTGCGCTTCCGGCTGGGCGGCGGCTTCAGCGGGCTGCTCGGCCGGGGCCTGTACGGGCTGCTCGGCCGGAGCCGGTGCGGGCTGTTCGGCAGGAGCCTGCGCGGGCTGTTCCGCCGGCTGCTGCGCGGCCTGCTGAACGGCGGGCTGGGTCCGCTCTATCTTGTGTATCGCGACCTTTCTCCAGCGGCCTTCTCCCTCCGACGCCGTTTCCATGTCGGGGTATTTGGTCTTTATCAGGTTGTGCACTATTTTGCGCATCGAGGCGGGCATCGGGTCCAGGCGGCTGGGCCTGTTATTGGTCCTGACGTCGTTCACGGCCTGCTCCACGCGGTCGGCTATTTCTTTTTCCTTGCTGTCCCAGTAGCCGCCGGTGTCCAGGCGCAGGGCCAGGTGAG
>CAZUQT010000336.1:0-2205 GCA_964622585.1 uncultured Elusimicrobiaceae bacterium
AATGGAAAGGGTCGGGCCTGTCCGAGAAAGGCCTGAACGCGAAGACCGGCAAGGTGGTGGTTGAAGTTTCAAAAGAATTCTACCGCCCCGCCGAGGTGGACCTGCTGGTGGGGGACGCATCGAAGGCGAAAATGAAACTTGGCTGGAAGCCGAAGACCGGATTCGCGGAACTGGTGAAACTTATGGTGGACGCCGAGCTCAGGCGGCTTGAAAAAAAGAAGGTGAATTTATGAAAGCTATAATCCTCGCCGGCGGCTCCGGAACCCGGCTCTGGCCTGTTTCGCGCTACGGCCTGCCCAAGCAGTTCATAAAGCTGAACGGCGGGAAGTCCCTGCTCTGCCAGACGGTGGAAAGGCTCGCCGCGGTCGTGCCCCTGCACGATATCTTCGTCATAACCAATCAGGATTACCAGTTCCACGTCCAGGCGGACCTCCGGTCGGTCTCCCCGGCCATGGAGAACAATGTGATACTAGAGCCCGTCGGGCGGAATACGGCCCCGGCCATAGCGCTGGTAATGAAGTATTGCCTTGAAAAGCTCAAGTGCAAAAATGACGAAGTGATATTCATCTGCCCTTCCGATCACATAATCGAGCCCGTGGAAAAATTCGCGAAATACGCCCGCCAGGCCGAGACGGCCGCTAAAGCCGGAAGCATAGTAACTTTCGGCATAAAGCCCAGCCGCCCCGAAACCGGCTACGGCTATATTAAAAAAGGCGGGAACGGGACCGGCGTCTGCAAGGTGGAGAAATTCGCCGAGAAGCCCGACCTGAAGACGGCCGAGAAATATCTGAAAGACGGAAATTATTACTGGAATTCCGGCATGTTCTCTTTCACTATCGCCACGATGCTCGCCGAGTTCAAGGCTTATGCCCCGGAGATAAGCCGCAAAATGCCGCAGACGCTAGCGAAGATGCTGGCCGATTTCAAGAATATGCCGTCTATCTCGATAGACTATGCGGTGATGGAGAAATCCAAAAAGGCCGCGGTGCTGCCTATAGACATACTCTGGTCAGACGTTGGCTCCTGGGATTCTCTCCCCGAGGTCATAAAGCCGGATTCCGACGGTAATGTTAAAGTCGGCGACGTTCTTGCCCTGGACACAAAGCGCACTATAGTGATGGGTGAGAACCGGCTTATCTCCACGATAGGGCTTAAAGACCTGATAATAGTGGATACGGTGGACGCTTTGCTTATCGCAAAACGCGGCGAGGCGCAGCGGGTGAAAGAAGTGGTGGACATGCTTAAAGAGCGGAAGCGCAAAGAAGTGGTTGAGCATACCACCACTTACCGCCCCTGGGGTTCTTATACCGTTCTCGAAGAAGGCCCGCGCTACAAAATAAAGCGAATAGTGGTGAATCCCGGCCATAAGCTCAGCCACCAGCTTCATTACCACCGCAGCGAGCATTGGATCATAGTGAAGGGAACCGCAAAGGTGACTTTGGGCAAAACAACTTCGCTGGTGCACGAGAATGAAAGCACCTATGTGCCAAAGTCCACCGGCCACCGCCTTGAGAACCCGGGGAAGGTCCCGCTTGAGATGATAGAAGTGCAGAACGGCGAATACGTCGGGGAAGACGATATAGTGCGGTTCAACGATATTTACGGCAGGGACAAGAAAAAGTAGCCTGTCCCATTTATTTAGGAGAAAATATGAAAGTTGTTATTCTGGCGGGCGGGATGGGGACTCGGCTTAGCGAGGAGACGGATATTAAGCCGAAGCCGATGACCGAGATAGGCACCAAGCCGATGCTCTGGCATATAATGAAGATCTACTCGCATTACGGCTTCAACGACTTCGTCCTGTGCCTGGGCTATAAAGGGTATATGATAAAGGAATATTTCGCGAACTATTTCCTGCACCAGGCCGACGTGACCATCGACATGAAGAACAATAAGATGGAAGTGCACCATAAGAAAGCCGAGCCCTGGAAGGTGACGCTTGTGGACACCGGGCTTAATACTATGACCGGCGGGCGCATAAAGCGCGTGCAGGAATATGTGGGCAAAAAGCCTTTCATGCTTACCTACGGCGACGGGGTGGCCGACGTGGACCTTAAAAAGCTCGCGGCCTACCATAAGAAAAAAGGCGGGCTGGCGACGATGACGGCGATACAGCCCCAGGGGCGCTTCGGCGCAGTGAACATAGCGCCCGACGGGGCGGTGAGCTCTTTCCAGGAAAAGCCGCAGGGCGACGGGGCCTGGATA
>CAZUQT010000337.1:0-2152 GCA_964622585.1 uncultured Elusimicrobiaceae bacterium
TCAGGGGTTTTGCCCCGCGAACCCTGGAAGAGGAAACCGTTGCGCGGTTTCCCCCGCCTAGGAAAATTAAGGCGGGGCCCCCCATCCCCAAAGGGTTCGCGAAACAAAACACCTGCCACCCCTCCGGGCAAAGACGCAGATTCTGAAATACCTGTTTACTTCTCTGTCTCCTCGGCTTTAACAGGGATCTCGAGCCAGAAGAGTGCGCCGCCTCCGGACGCAGGCGCGCAGCCTGCTGAGCCCTTGTGCAGTTCGGCGATGGATTTTACCAGGGCGAGGCCGAGGCCGGTGCCGCCGTGGCCGGGGGCGGCGGAGCCCTGCGTGAAGGGAGAGAAGAGTTTTTCGGATTCGCCGGGCTTCAGGCCGGGGCCGGTGTCCTCCACTTCGGCGCGGTATTTGCCGTCGGAGACGGCGGCGCGCACAGTGACTTTCCCTCCGGGCGGAGTGAATTTTATGGCGTTAGAGAGAAGGTTGGTGAGGGCGTGGGTGAGGAGTTCCCTGTCCAGCATCGCGCTGTCCGCGCCTTCCGCTTGTATGGAAAGAGAAATTCCCCTTTCCTCCGCTTTCGGGCGCAGGAAATCGGCGGCGTCGCGCGTGAGCGCCAGGGGGTCTTCGCGCGCGGGGCGGAGCTCCATTTTGCCGCGCTCGATTTTGGCCAGGTCGAGCATGGCGGTGACGAAATTGGCCAGCCGGCCCGCGTTCTCTTTTATCCGGAGGAAAACCTCCAGATCTTCGGCCCGGAAATGCTCTTTCTCCTTCAGCAGCAGGGCCGCGTAGGTCTCTATGACTCCAAGCGGCGAGCGGAGTTCATGCGTTACCGAGGCGGTGAAATTCTTCTTCATCGTCTCCAGCTCCAGCAGTTTGTCCGACATGGCGTTCAACGCGCCCGCCAGCTCCGCGACCTCGTCCGAACCGGAGGAGTCCGTCTTTACGCCAAATTTTCCCTCCCCCACCTCGGCCGCCTCGGCGGCCAGGCGGCGCAGGCGCCGTGTGAGGCGCCGCGCAAGCAGAAGTCCGATAAGGGCGGCCGCGGCCATGGAGGCCAGGAAGGCCGCCGCCAGGTCGTGCCAGACGCCCGAGAGCGCCGCGCGCCGCTCCCTGTCCAGGGCTTCGGAGGAATAGTTTATCAGCGCCGAGAACTTCCTGCCGCGTATTTCCCGGGGCAGCGGGATCCCGGGCCCGGGCCTGTTGCGCCTGGCCGGCGTTTTTACAAGGCCCATCCCGCGCCCGATGTCCAGCCGGCAGGAGTCTATCTCGGCCCTGGAGGAGCAGAGGCCGGAAAGATAATCCACGGCCATCAGGGGGTCGCCGGCCAGTTCCGCCTCGCCCAGCATGGCGGCTACGGATTGATCCAGCGCCGAGAGGCGGGCCTCCTGCGCCTGCCGCACGGTGCGGTTCTGGAAACTGAAGAAGATGGCGGAAAGCAGCAGGGCCGCCGCGAGGGCGGCGGCCATCAGCGCCGCGCTTAACTTATGGAAAAGCCTCATTCCTCTCCTCTTGGGGTCCGCTAGGCCGTCTGAGACGCATAGCGCTTGTTACGGCACAGCCATAGACTAGCGCGAGAGCCTGATTATGCGTTCCAGGGCTTTTTTAGCCTGCGTGTTCTGGGGGTCCTTGGTAAGGATCTTGCGGAAGGCGTCGGCCGCCTTGCCGTATTCCCCCTTGGCGTAGAAGTCGGCGCCGGACTGGTAGATCTTTTCTATCTCCCGCGCATCGGCGGCGGCTTTGGAGACGGGCGCTTCTTCCTCGACCGCGCCGCGGGCCTGGACGGAGCCGGGCTCCCAGGCGCCGGTCTTGCCGCCCAGCTTGGCGCGGGCTTCGTCCACCATCTTGCCAACCTTGGCTTTTTCGAGGGGGTCGGGCTCGAGCTTGAAAGCCAGCTCCCAGTCGCGGCCGGCGCGGGCGTAATTGCCCAGCATATAGTTACATGAGCCGCTTTTTTTGAGAGCCATCAAATTGTTCGGCTCGAGCTCGAGCAGCTCTTCCAGCTTGCGCAGGGCTTCAGAGTGCTTCTTCTTCACGTAGAAATCATCCGATTCCGTCATCTTGTACTCGGCCCAGCCGCGGCTGAAATCGGCCGGGACCCTGTCGGCCGTGACGCGCGTGAGCTCCGCCGCGCGGTCCAGGAAGTTGGAGAGGGCGGAGTCCTGCT
>CAZUQT010000338.1:0-2145 GCA_964622585.1 uncultured Elusimicrobiaceae bacterium
GTCGCCGCTCATCACGGCGAAATCCTTGTCGCCGCCGTTTATTATCTCGCTCACCTGGTCCAGGCTGCCCGAGGCCTCTTTTATCCCGGCGATATTGCGGAATTTTTTACGCAGGCCGAGGACGGTGGCCGGCAGCATGTTCACTCCGGTACGCCCGGGGATATTGTAAAGGATGACAGGCAGGGCGGTGGCTTTCGCCAGCGCAGAGAAATGCGCCGTCATCCCCTCCTGGGTGGGCTTATTGTAGTAAGGCACTATAGCGAGCAGGCCGTCGACGCCGAGGGCCGAAACTTTTTTAACCAGTTCGACGGACTTGGCCGTAGAGTTAGTTCCGACTCCGGGGACTACGGGCACCTTCCCGCCGGCCGCCTCGACCACGGTTTTGATGACCTCAAGATATTCTTCCGGGGTCAGCGTCGCGGCCTCGCCGGTGGAGCCGCAGGGCACCAGGCCGTTTATCCCGTTCGCTATCTGGAAGCGCACTATTTTTTTCAGCGCCTCGAAATCCACCGCGTCATTTTTGAACGGGGTGACGATAGCGGTAAAGCAGCCTTGAATTTTCATATTTTTATTTCTCCTTTAAAAACTATCTTCGCCGGGCCCTGGATGTAAATATCGGAGGCGCCGCTTCCCGCCGGCCTCAGCCAGACGCGGAACCTGTCTCCCCCGCGGGTGAGCAGCGCTACCGGGGAGCTGGCCTGCCCCGCGTGGACCAGCGCCACGGCGCTCGCCGTGATGCCGGTGCCGCAGGCGAGCGTTTCCCCCTCGACGCCGCGCTCGTAGGTGCGGACCAGCACCAGGCCGCCGCGCTTCTTCACAAAATCGACATTGGCCCCCCCGGGCCCGAAAGCTTTATTGAACCTGAGCGCCCTGCCCAGGCCGCCGACGTCCGTCCGCTCGAGGTCCTTTACAGGCACGACGGCGTGAGGAACCCCGGTATTCAGGAAATGCAGCAGTTTAATTCCCGCCGGATATTTGCCCTTGAACGCTTTTTTAACTTCCGGAACGTCGGGCATGCGCATCCTGACGCTTTCATCGGAGACGATCTCCGCCTGCAGGTCCCCGCTTATGGTCCGAAGCAGGAACGCCTTCCGCTTCATAAGGCCGCTGCCGTACGCCCACCAGGCCGAGCAGCGCGAGCCGTTGCCGCAGAAAGCTTCGGAGCCGTCGGAATTGAAGTAGCGCACGCTGACCGCGTTCCCGCCGGCCTTCCTGACATAAAGAAGTCCGTCGGCGCCCACGCCCCGCTTCTGCTCGCACAGCCTCAAAGCCAGCTTTTTAAGGGCCGCCGTGCCGCGGCGCGCGCCGGTGAGAAGGACGAAATCATTGCCGGCGCCGGACAGTTTCCAGAATATTATTTTTTGCACGCATCCTCCGGCGCTTTCAAGTTCCCGTCCAGGAAGGACCCCGCTATTTTAGCGGTGAACGGGCCGCCGCCCCGGGCGGCCGCGAAATACGGCTGCGCCTCGGCTTTCTTCCCGAGGGAGTAGAGCGCCATGCCCTTGACCACCGAAGCCAGGGCGTCTTTGCCGTCGAGGGCCAGTTCGGCGTCCGCGGCTTCTATGGCGCGGCGGGGCAGCCCGCCCATAAGGAGGTACAGGGCCCGCTCGAGCCTCAGCCCCCTCGAAGGCTCAAGGAGTATGGCCCCCTCGATAGCGGGCAGCGCCTTATGATAATCCCCCTGCCCGGCCCTGACCCTGGCCTCCACCTGCGGCCAGAAAGAGGAGAGCGGCGCCGCCTTGGCGCCGGCGCCGGCTATAAAAAGGGCCTCGCGCCAATCGCGTTTGCGCAGCATGCAGAGCGCGTATTCCCGCAGGGCGGCCTGGTCGCGGAAGTCCTGCAGTATCACGGCGCGGGAATAAAAATCCTTGGCGCGCGAGAGGAAACCAAGCGCCGCGTAGGCCCTGGCCAGGCCCAGGTTGGCGTTCGTGTCGTCGCTCTTGATAGAAAGCACCTTCAGGAAAAGCGGGACGGCGTTCTCGGGGAAACCCGCCTGGTTATAGATCAGCGCCAGCCTCGACGCGAAAAAAAGGTTTTCAGGGTAGAGGCCCAGCGCCAGCTTATACAGGTTTATGGCCTTGTCGGTCGCGCCGGCGGACTCGTAGCAGCTCCCCATATAGCCGTAGGCTTCCTCGCGCATGGCCG
>CAZUQT010000339.1:0-2144 GCA_964622585.1 uncultured Elusimicrobiaceae bacterium
AGGCAGAGCATTGCGGCCTTCTCCGAGGCGGCCTTGACCAGGTAATACTCGCTGTGAAACCTGCGCTTCTCTTCGCACGGCGTCGTGACCGGCCCCAGGATCTCGCTTTCGTCTCCCGGGCCTCCAAGGAAAGACAGCGCTTTGAGGAAATCGGCCGCGGCGGCGTCCAGCGCGCCGCGGTCGAAGGAGGCGAACCTGGCCTTCACGATATGGCAGAACGGCGGATAGAGGAAATCCCTGCGGGCCGCCAGCTCGCCGTCGGCGAAAGAGGGGTAGTCCATCTCGGCCAGCCGCGAAAAAACATAATGCTCGGCTTCCCTCGTCTGTATGAAGAGTTCGCCTTTTGCGCCCAGGAGCCGCCAGGCTCCGTAAAAGGACCGGAAGGCTTTTTCAGAGGCGCGGAAATCCGCGCTTGAGAGGTCGGAATCCGCGTCGATGAACGCCGCCAGCTCGAGCCGGGGCGCGCCCAGCTCGCGCAGGGCTATGCGGGTTCCGACCAGGACGTCTGCCTCCCCTTTTGAAAAGCTCTCCAGTTCCGCCCGCATCGTCTTAAGGGAGCCGCGCAGCACATCCCCGTCGAAGCGGGCTATCCTGGCGGCGGGCAGCAGTTTCGAAATGGCCTCCTGGGTCTTTTGCGTCCCGGCCCCGTAGTCGCGGAAAACTTTTCCGGCGCATTTCGGGCAGGTTACGGGTTTCGGCTCCTTCTTTCCGCAGCGCCGGCAGACCAGCTGCTGGACGCCGTCCGCCGTCTTCAAAAGGGTCATGCCGGGGCCGCAGGCCTGGCAGCGCTTCATCCAGCCGCAGTTGGCGCAAAAAAGGCGGGAGGCGTAGCCCTTGCGGCCCGCTATAATGAGCGCCTGGCCCCCGGCGGCAACTACGCGCCGCAGGCTGTCGGCCAGCGGTCGGGCCAGGATATCGCCCGGGTAGCCGGCCATATCCAGAACCCGCACGCCGGGAGCGGGGCCTTCGGGCGCTTCGGGGGGGACAGCGTCGAACCGCGCCAGCTCGCCCGAGGCGGCTCCGCCCCAGGCCTCTATGGAGGGGCAGGGGCTTGCAAGCACAGCCTGCCCGCCCAGCGCTTTGATGCGCTTGAGAAGCACCTCGCGCGCGTGATAGAATGGCTCGGCTTCCTCCTGCCGGTAAACCTCCTCATGCTCCCCGTCGAGAAGCCCGAGGCGCAGCTCTTTAAAAGGAAGAAAAACCCCGGAGCGGGTGGCGATAACCACCTTGGACTTGCCGCTGAAAGCGCCGGCCCAGGCCTCGGAGCGCTTTTTAGGGGTCAGCCTCGCATGCCAGATCCCGACCCTGCCCGGGAAAACAGGTTCCAGCGCGGCCGCCAGGGCGGGAATGAAAGTGAGGTCTGGGACGAGCAGCAGCCCCTGCGCGCCGCCGCCGAGAGCGGAGGCGAAGACCGCCGGGTAGACAAGTTCGCGGCGCTCCAGCGGCGCCAGCCGCAGGAGATAAGCTCCCGGCTTTCCGGCTGAGAGGGTTTCGGTCAATTTTTTAAGCTCGGGCGGCTCCGCGGGCCGGGCGGCAAGGCCGGGTTGAGGGAGCGGCTCCGGAGCGGGAAGGTCTTTCGGGGCGTGGGAATAAAAAGCGCCCAGGCAAAGGCCGGAGGGGGAGCCCCAGCGCCCGGACATCCACTTCGCCAGCGCAAGCGCGTCCTCCGGGAAGAGCGGTTCCTCCTCGAGCAGCCTGGTTATGGTCTTGAGCTCTTTGAATTTAGTAAGGTCGGCGTCTTTCTCCGGCAGGACGCGGATTATCATCCCCACGGCCTCGCGCTTGCTCAGCGGGGCCAGAACGCGCAAGCCCGGCGCGGCCTTCAGTTCCATCTCCTCGGGGAGATGATAATAAAAGGTCCGCCGCAGCGGTATCGGAAATGAAATTTCTGCAAGCATAATCAAGCCGCAAGGGTCCGGGAGTAAGCAGCTTAAGCCTTACCGCATCGACCCTAATCCGCTATTTTACCAGTTTTAGGCCTATGGCCATGCCGTAACAAGAGCTATGCTCATCTAACGGCCAAGAAAGGACTTCAGCATCTTCATGTCTTCCCAAGTGTCGCGCTTCAGGTTGGGGTTGCGGAGCAGCGCCGCGGGATGGTAGGTGGGGAGAACTTTTATGGGGTGGCCCGGGCCGAACAGTTC
>CAZUQT010000340.1:0-2105 GCA_964622585.1 uncultured Elusimicrobiaceae bacterium
TGCTGACCCAGACCGGCGAGTTCTACTTCATGGAAGTGAACACCCGCCTGCAGGTCGAGCACCCCGTCACCGAATTCATTACCGGCTTCGACCTGGTCCGCGAGCAGCTTCTTGCGGCCTCCGGCGAGAAACTTTCCTATACCGGCGGCCATACCGTGCCCTACCGCGGCCACGCGATAGAGCACCGCATTAACGCCGAGGACTTCTCCAAGAACTTCGCCCCCTCCGTGGGCAGGATAGACGAATGGATAGTCCCCGGCGGCCCCGGGGTGCGCATCGACACCCATGTCTACGCCGACTATAATCTCCCGGTTTACTATGACAGCATGCTGGCCAAGCTGATAGTCTGGGACCAGACGCGCGAGATGGCCGTGGCCAGGTCAAAGCGCGCCCTCGAGGATTTCAAAGTGACCGGCGTGAAGACCACCATAGACGCCCATAAGCTGATAGTGGAAAGCGAGGCTTTCAAGGCCGGGAAGACGGACACCGGCTTCATGGAAAGACTGCTGGCTCCCGCGGAACCTGTAGCGGCAAAATGAAGACCTCGGTAAAAATAATCTCCCTTAAGAAAGCCGCGGCCCTGCGCGCGGCCCTGAAGCGCCGCGGCAAAAAGGCCGTTTTCACCAATGGCTGCTTCGACCTGCTCCACGCCGGGCATATAGCCTCGCTGGAGAAGGCCCGCTCATTGGGGGATTTTCTTTTCCTGGGCCTCAATTCCGACGCCTCCGTGCGCAAGCTCAAGGGGCCGGCCCGTCCTATAAATAAAGCCTCCGACAGGGCGGTGGTCCTGGCCGCCCTGGAGGCCGTCGGCGCCGTCATAGTTTTTTCGCAGGATACGCCCCTGGAACTGATCAAGGCCCTGAAGCCTGACGTTTTGGCAAAAGGCGCCGATTACCACAAAGGCAATGTTGTGGGAGCGGAGTTCGCCGGCAGGGTAGCCTTAATTCCACTGCTTAAGGGGCGCTCGACCACTCTTTTGGCCAAAAAGATGGCAAAAGAAGGTAAAAAGTAAGGTTTTTGAGGTTTTTTAAGCCTTATTTTCAGCCTCCGCTTTTAATCTCTTTTCCGTGTTCCGCCTCAACCTAATAATACCGTTCTTCATTGCTATTATTTTTACACATTGCCCCCCCAATTTAATAAAATATTAGGATATTATGAATGACATTTTTACCAAATGCAGGAACTTCACTATTGTCCGGCAGCTGATAGCTTCCGGCATCTATCCCTATTTCAAAGAACTTGAATCCGAACAGGCCCCGGAAATAACAATAAAGGGCAAAAAATTCATAATGTTCGGCTCCAATAATTACCTGGGGCTGGCCAATGATTCCCGCATGAAGCAGGCCTCCATAGACGCCGTGAAACAATTCGGCACCGGCGTGGCCGGCTCCCGCTTCCTCAACGGCAATACCGTCCTGCACACGGAGCTGGAGGATAAGATAGCGGCTTTCAAGGGCCGCGAAGCCGCCCTTATCTACGCCACCGGCTACCAGATGAACCTGGGCGTTATCTCCGCTTTGGTCGGAAAAGGCGATTTCGCGGTAATAGACAAGCTGGACCACGCGAGCATTTTGGACGGCTGCAGGCTGGCCCAGGGCGAATTGGCCCGCTTCAAGCACAATGACCCCGCCGACCTGGACCGCGTGCTCAAGAAAATAGGGCCCCGCCACGGGAAACTCGTCATCGTTGACGGCGTCTTCTCGATGGAAGGCGACCTCAGCCCCCTGCCCGAGATCGTGAAGGTCTGCAAGCGCCACGGCGCCCGCCTGATGGTGGACGACGCCCACGCCAGCGGCGTGATGGGCAAGCGCGGCCACGGGACCTGCGAGCATTACGGCCTTACTTCCAAAGATGTGGACCTGGTGGTCGGGACCTGCTCCAAGTCCTTCGCCTCGGTCGGCGGTTTCGCTGCCGGCGACGAGAACATAATCCATTACCTCCGCCACGCTTCCCGCTCGATGATCTTCTCGGCGGCCCTCCCGCCCGCCTCCGTAGCCGCTATTTCCAAGGCCATAGACATCATCGACGCCGAGCCCCAGCGCCTGAAGCGGCTCTGGGACAATTCCCGGTACCTGATGAAGCGGTTTCAGGCCATGGGCCTGAAC
>CAZUQT010000341.1:0-2009 GCA_964622585.1 uncultured Elusimicrobiaceae bacterium
CCCTGAGATGTCTTACGGGTGTTGGTTGTGCGGGGTTATCGGGTCGCTGGCGAAGAACCTGCGCGCGGGGCGCACGGCGCCTTCCGCCAGGGCTTCCTTGCCTTTCATTAATTTTTTTTCAGCCATGATATGCTCCTTATTTATAGACCCGTATCGCCAGGTCGGGGCAGATGCGGGCGCAGCTCTGGCAGGCTATGCAGCAGCCTTCCTTCGAGTCCATGGCCGGGTAATAGCCGGTTTTGGAGAATTTATCGGATCTTTCGATGCACTTTTTGGGGCAGACCACTATGCACAGATAGCAGCCCTTGCACTTATCTACGTCTACTTCCATCTTCGGCATAGAACCTCCGGGGTTTTTTTCGAGGCGCGGCGGGCCGGCTTGGCGGGTGCTTCGGAAAGTGCTGCAGGTTCTGTCGGGCTGCCGGGGGTCGCGCGTGGTGCGTTGCTCTATAAAAAGTATATCAAAAAAAGCCGGGCTTTTATACCCGGAAGAGGAAACCGGGGCCCCTCGGCGGGGAGCTACTCCTGCGCGGCTGGCGCCGCTTTGCCTAAAACCCTGCCGTAGAGCGCGAGGAGTTTCGCGTTCATGCTTTCCACTCCGAAGCGGGGAAACCCCGTTTCATCGGGGGCGGCGGCCCAGGCCCTGGCGGCCAGGCTCATGCGCGCTCGCAGCTTCTGGGAGAGGATAAGCCTTTCGAGGGCAAAGGCCAGCTCCTCCGCGTCCCCGGCTTTTACCGCCAAACCGGTTTCCCCCTCCCTGATAATATCCGGAAGGCCGCAAACCCGGCTTACCACGACTGGAAGTCCGAGCGCCTGCGCTTCGAGCGGCGCCCGGCCCATGCCTTCGTTGAGCGAAGGCTGCGCGTAGATATCGAGGGCCGGAAGCAGGGCCGCCGCGTCCTGGCGGAAGCCGGTAAATATCATCCGCCCCCCCACGCCCAGTTTCCCGGCGAGCTTGCGCAGCCCCGTTTCCAGTTCCCCGCCGCCTATTATCACGAATTTAAGTCTTGCCGCGGGGAGCCGCCTGTCAAGCAGCGCGGCCGCGCGGATGAGGTATTCTACCCCCTTCACCGGCTCCAGCCTCGCGATAGTTCCTACCGCGATCTCGTCCGCTGCGATATCCAGGTCCGCCTTGCGCGCCGGGACGGCCGGCGGCTTAAAGTCTACGCCGCTGTGCACCACCGTCCACTGTTCCGGCTTCCCGATCCCGGCGGCCGAGGATTCTCTCATTTCGCCGGGCGTAAGGGCGATAAAATGATCGGTAAAATTAGCCAGGAATCTTTCAGCCAGCCTGAAAATAAAAGTTTTAAGGGCGCCGTAATAACCGTAGAGAAGGTGCCCGTGCGGGGTGTGGATTATGACCGCCGGTTTCTTCGCGCCCAGGTTGGCCAGCGCCGCGGCCAGCCGTCCAAGCGCGCCGGCCTTTGAGGTATGCGTGTGAACGATATCGGGCCCGAGCCTGGCGAGCTCCTTCTTCAGCTCAAGCAGCGCGCGAAGGTCCCTGGGGGCGCGGAGCTCGCGCTGCAGGTCCTGCACCTCCAGGCAGATCACCTCGGGCGGAAGGAGCTTGAGCAGCGTCCCGGAATCTTTGTGCGGCCCGGAGATCAGCACTACGTCGTAATAGCGTATCTGGGCGGCGCAGGAATCTATCACGTTCCTGCTGGACCCGCCGGGCTCCAGCCGGGTAATTATATGGACGACAAGGGGCTTTCTCACGGGGCCTTCCGGAGCTCGGCCTGGGCGGCGCTCAGGCAGGCGCAGAAGATGAAGATAACTCCGGAGACATAGGTCCAGAGAAGGAGCGCCATTATGCCGGCGAAGGCGCCGTAAACGGCGTTGAAGGACGCGAAGTGCTTCAGGTAAAAAAAGAACAGGTTCTGCGCGGAGTGCAGCAGGAGGGCGGCGCAGAGCGCGGCGACCCAGACCTCGGAGTATTTCGTGCGGCGGTGCGGCGCGAGCCTGTAGAAGAACGCCAGGCTCAGGAAGACCATGACCCACGGGACGAAGAA
>CAZUQT010000342.1:0-2005 GCA_964622585.1 uncultured Elusimicrobiaceae bacterium
GGAAGTACATCGGGATCAGCATTCCTTCCCAGAACAGGTAGAAAGCGAACAGGTCAAGCGCCGCGAACACGCCTATCATCGAGGCTTCCAGGAACATCAGGCAGGCGTAATAGCCGCGGCGGCTTTCCTTTATATAGTTGAAGGAGGCCAGCACGGCGATCGGCATAAGGAGGGTGGTGAGCATGATCATCAGCAGGCTGATCCCGTCGATGCCCAGGAAATAATTTATGCCGAAGGAAGGCAGCCACGCTTTGTCCAGCTGGAACTGCATAGCGGCCTGCGCCGGGTCGAAGCCGGAGTAAAGCTTGAGCGAGACGAAGAAGATGAGCAGCGTCGCCGCCAGGGCCAGGCCCTTCAGGGCGCCGTCTTTCTCCGGGGGGACGGCCAGCAGGGCCAGCCCGGACGCGGCGGAGAGGAGGATAAGGAGAGAAAGAGGGTTGGTTAAAAAATCCATTTAAATTACCCAGTAAAGCATCAGCGCCACGCCTATGGCGAAGACCAGCGCGTAAATATCGAGGCGGCCGTTCTGCGCTTTCGCCAGGGCTTTGCCGGCGGAGTAGGAAGCGCCGGCGGAGCCGTTCACTATTACCCCGTCGATAAGCCCCGCGTCCACCAGCTGGAACAGCACTTTGTCGGAGATAAAGCGCAGCGGTTTTATTATAAGGAAGCCGTATATTTCGTCCACATAGAATTTGTGGTAGACCAGGTCGTGCAGCTGGGGCACGGCGCGCTTGAGGGCGGCGGCCGTCTTGGGCAGGGTAAGCAGGAAGGCCGCGGCGATGCCGGACAGCCCGGCGGCTACCGAGATGAACATAAGGCGGGCGGCCTCGGGGTTAGCTTCGCCGCCGTGCGCGGCGGCCGGCTCGAGGAAAGCGAGGAGCCTGTCTTTAAGCAGGAACCCCCCGGCGAGCGCCAGCACTCCGAGCGCGGCCATAGGCAGCGTCATAAGGAGAGGAGACTCGTGCGCGTGGCCGTGGCCGCGCTTCTCTCGGAGGAAGGTGAGGACGAACAGGCGCGTGGTGTAGAAAGCGGTCATCGCCGCCGTAAGCACGCCGGCGCCCCAGACGAAATGGCCGCCGTGCTCGAATACTTTTTCAAGTATCAGGTCCTTGGAATAGAAGCCGGAAAGGCCCGGCACCCCGGCGATGGCGAGCCAGCCGGCCCCTATCAGCAGGAAGGTATAAGGCATTTCCTTCCTGAGCCCCCCCATCTTGAACATATCCTGCTCGCCGCTCATCCCGTGTATCACGGACCCGGCGCCGAGGAAAAGAAGGGCTTTGAAGAAAGCGTGGGTGGCCAGGTGGAAAACCGAGGCGGAGAAAGCCCCGGCGCCGGCGGCCATGAACATATAGCCCAGCTGGCTTACCGTGGAATAGGCCAGAACTTTCTTGATGTCTTTCTGGAGCAGGGCTATGACGGCGGCGAAGAAAGCCGTGAAGCAGCCGGTAAGCATGACCACTTCAAGGGCTCTCGGGGCCAGCTCGTAGAGGAAATGCAGGCGGGCCAGCATGTAGACGCCGGCGGTGACCATGGTGGCGGCGTGGATCAGGGCGGACACGGGAGTCGGGCCGGCCATCGCGTCGGGCAGCCAGACATAGAGCGGGAACTGCGCGGATTTGCCGGTGGCGCCGAAGAAGAGGAGCAGGCAGATCAGCGTCGGGGCGCCGATGCCGAGGACGGTGATGGAGGTAAGCAGCGGCGCTTTAGCTTCGAGCGTAGCGAAATCCATCGAGAAGACGCCGTTAAAAGCCAGGAGCGCCGACAGGAGCATAAGGCCCAGCAGGAAGCCGGCGTCGCCGACGCGGTTGGTGATGAAGGCTTTTTTTCCGGCGGTAGCTTTCTCGGGGTCTTCGTACCAGAAGCCTATCAAAAGGTAGGAGCAGAGGCCTACGCCTTCCCAGCCCACGAACATCACCAGCGGGTGGTCCGCGAGCACCAGCGTCCGCAGCAAGAAGACGACGAGGTGCAGGTGGGCGACGTAGCGGTTGGTGCCCGCGCCGCCGGG
>CAZUQT010000343.1:0-1957 GCA_964622585.1 uncultured Elusimicrobiaceae bacterium
AGCACCTTCACGCGGCGCAGGCTCTTGTCGAGCTTCGCCGATTCGCGCACCACCAGGGCGGAGCGGCCCAGCACCGGCTCGTTCATCTTCATCACATTGGGGCGCACGGTGGACATCTGCGGCCTGGACTTCGGGGCCAGGATGTCCGCCATGATATTGCCGCCGAAAGCGGGGCGGGACTGCAGAAGAAGGCCGTCCTTTATCGCGAGGGCGGTGCAGTCGGCGGTAAGACCGACATAGAGGGAGGAGGCCACGCGCGGGGCGAGGTCCCGGCCCTGGATAGTGGCGCCGTAGAGCATGATGGACGGCTTGTGGCGCGTCACCAGCGAGACGATCACGGTGGTGAAGATATCCGTGTTGTACTCGAAGAGCTCGTCGTGTTCCACCATGTACACTTTATCGGCCCCGTAGGCGCCGAGCTCTTTCTCGTAATTATGGTTCTTGTCGGTCAGCAGCACCGCGCAAACGTCCTCGCCAAGCTCGTCGGCCAGCCGGCGCGCGGAGGACAGGAGTTCGAAAGTGACCTGCTTTATCTTTTTGGCGTGCGTCTTGTCGCCGGTCTCGGTGAGCTCGACGTAAACCCACACGCCCTTGAAGCCGGACAGGTCCCTCGCGGAGGCTTCCTCGCGGGTTATGGTTATGGCCTGGACGGGGCAGACCTGCACGCAGACCCCGCAAAGGGTGCAGGCCTCGTTCATCACGGCCATTTTGTCTATCATGTTGATCGCCGCGAAAGGGCAGACCGGCACGCACTTCGTACAACCTATGCACTTTTTAGAAACTTCTATCATCGTATTCTCCTGTTGTTTAAATGGTGGAACCGGGCCTAGTCTTCAAGAAAATGCTCGGCCTTCATTATCTCCAGTATCTTCGCCATCCCCTCGTTGCCGGAGCCGGTGAACATCGCGGCTTTCTCGCGCTGGGGCGGAGGATAGATCCGGTCCACCTGGGTGGGCGAGCCTTTGAGGCCCAGGAACTGCGCCTCCGCGCCTATATCCGAAGCGCTCCAAATGTGGAAAGGCTTCTTGAGAGAGGCGTTGATCGAGAGGAAAGAAGGATAGCGGGGCACATAATCCTTATGCATTATCATGGTGAGCAGCACCGGCGGCCGGGCCTCGACCACTTCGTACCCGCCGTCGATCTGCTTGTGGGCGATTATCCTGCGCCCGTCCACGTCCACTTTCTCGCAGAAGGTGACCTGGGGCATGCCGAGCTGCTGCGCCACTCCGGGCCCGGTCTGGGCGGTGTCGCCGTCGATGGCCTGCATCCCGCAGAAGATCAGGTCTATCTTGCCTATCTTCCTGACGGCTTTGGCCAGCGCGTAAGAGGTGGACCAGGTATCGGAACCGGCGAAAGCCATGTCGGAAAGCAGGACGCCTTCGTCGGCGCCGAGGGCCATGCCCATCTGCACCACGCTTTTCGCCTGCGGGGGCCCCATTGACACTATGGTCACTTTGAAATTATGTTTTTTCTTCAGCTCCAGCGCCGACTGCAGGGCGAAGTGGTCGTAGGGGTTGATGATGCTCGGAACCCCGGCCCTGATAAGATGCCCGGTCTCGGGATTGATCTTTACTTCGGTACTGTCGGGAACCTGCTTTACGCATACTACGATATTCATGGGCTTCTCCTAGTTCGTTGGGGGTCAGGTCTTTACTTTTGACCTGGGGTTTGAGGTCAAAAGTAAAGACCTGACCCCACTTAATTATTTCGCTTTAAACGTCTGCTTCAGCTTCAGGGAAACCAGGTCCATATCGGCGATCATCCCTTTCTGCTCCGTCTGGATGGCTTCCATGTTCACCGCGTCGGCCAGGTTGCCGGCCGAATCGGCCGCGCCCAGCACGAGGGCAAGGCCTTCCGCCGCGGTGTTAAGGGCGGCTTCGCGGGCGAAGATCCTCGCCATCGCCTGCCAGCCCTCGCGGTCGAAGCGGATGGTTTCGCTGTACTTCTGGGCGGCCGC
>CAZUQT010000344.1:0-1263 GCA_964622585.1 uncultured Elusimicrobiaceae bacterium
GAGCTTTCCTCCGAGCTCGAGAGCTATAAGGCCATGGAAGCCTCCCTGGCCGACAGGCTTAAATGGGCCATCAAGGGAAAGCAGGAATAGGCAGCGGCGGCGGACGACATCAGGCTCTGAACAGGGCGAGTTCCTCTTTTCCGGCTGCCGCCTCACGGCCACCTCCTACTTTTAATTTAAGTATAATTATTAAAATGATTAAGCTCGAAAAACTCAACGGGAGCCTGGTCGTGGTGAACGCCGAACTTATCGAAAGCGTTGAAGCCTCGCCCGATACCGTCCTGAACCTGGCGACCGGGAACCGGTTCCTGGTAAAGAACTCCGTCGACGACGTGGTGGCCAAGATCATCGAATATAAAAAGAAAGTTTACTCCGAGCGGAAATGCGTGAACCCGCTGGAAGGTTTTGAGAGGAAGTAGCCTGCCGGAGACCTAATATGGATATAGCTACATTCAGCGGCGTCATAGTTTTCGGGGGCTTCGTGTTCGGGGCCATCTACCTGGGCGAAGGCATAGCCGGCTTCAAGCCTTTCCTGAATACCGAGGCTTTCCTGATCGTGATGGGCGGAACCTTCTGCGCCCTGCTGGTCAATTTCCCGCTCTCCTCCGTCATCGGCGTGACCAAGGTCCTGAAAAAAGTTCTCAGCAGCAAAGGCGAGGACACCTCCAAGCTGGTCTCTACTTTCGTCGCCCTGTCCCAGAAGGCCAAAAAAGAGGGCTTCCTTGCGCTGGAGTCGGACGCCAAGGCCATCGACAACGATTTCCTCAAGCGCGGCGTGCAGCTGGTCATCGACGGCGCCGACCAGGAGTTCATCCGCAACATGCTCGAGACCGAGCTCGATTTCATAAGGGAGAGGCATAAGGCCGGACGCGAGATCTTCAACGCCCTGGGCACCTACTCCCCGGCCTTCGGCATCATCGGCACGGTGCTGGGCATGATCATGATGCTGTCCTCGATCGACGACGTGGCCCAGGTGCCGCGCCGCATGGCCCTGGCGCTGGCCGCCGCTTTCTACGGCCTGGGCTCCGGCTACTGGCTTTTCCTGCCGATGGCGGGCAAGCTGTATCGCCAGTACCTGCCGCTCTTCCCGATGGCGGTCGAGCAGTTCGACCTCGACGGCTACGACCTGGTGATCAGCACCAGCCACTGCGCCGCCAAAACGGTGGTGGTCCCCGGCCGGGCGCGCCACCCCTGCCATTGCCCCCCCCCCATTCCCACCGCCTGGGACCCGTTCGATTCCCATTTCGGCCCCGCACCGGGTGG
>CAZUQT010000344.1:1273-1951 GCA_964622585.1 uncultured Elusimicrobiaceae bacterium
TGCCGATGGCCGGCAAGCTGAAGCACCGCTCCGAGGAGGAACTCTTCGTCAAGGAGATCGTCATCCGCGGCGTGCTGCTGCTGCAGAGCGGGGCCACCCCCAGCGTGGTGGAGGCCAACCTGAAGGCCTATCTGGAACCGGAAAAGCGCAAGTCGGTGAAGAAAGAAGCGGCTTAACAAGGTCTTACAGCTATGCGGCTAAAAGTCAAAGGGATGATAGACGAGAGCGACCCCAGGGTCGCGCAGGTGGGCCACCCCGGCCCGCCCTGGAGCATCGCCTACGGGGACCTGATGACGGAGATGGTCTGTTTCTTCGTCATCCTTTACGCCCTCAGCGCCGCCCTCAATAAGGATATGCAGAAGGCCCAGGCCGAGATCCGGGAGATGATCAAAGAGGGCAAGATGGCCGGGCAGGTCCAGATGGACAAGGAGGGGATGCGCATCACGCTTGAGGAGAACAGCCGGATGTCCTTCTTCGAAAGCGGGCGCGCCGAGCTGACCGACAATATGCGGGGGCAGCTAGACAAGATCGCCCCGGTGCTGCGCCAGCTCTCCGAGAAGCACGATATTGTAGTGGAGGGCCACACCGACAATATCCCCATAGCCACGAAACAGTTCGCTTCGAACTGGGAGCTGTCCACCGCGCGCGCTACCAGCGTGGTGAAGTCGATGCTGGCGT
>CAZUQT010000345.1:0-1950 GCA_964622585.1 uncultured Elusimicrobiaceae bacterium
CTTGCATAAGCGCGGAGGCCGAGAGAGGAGGCGCGCGCACGGTGTGCGCGACGCCGTGAGCGACGAACCCATACTCTTGCCGCCCCTCCGAAGCAAAATCGCAACAAACTGATTTAAGGATTTATGAAATACAGCGAGAATTTTGAGAAGTTTTGCGAGGGGATGGAGGGGCCGGGGGCTTTCTTGGTGGTGGAGGATAAGAAGGGGCGGGTGAACGTGATGACGATCGGGTGGGCGCAGGAGGGGTTTATCTGGGGCGGGCCGGTGATGACCGTCCTTGTGCGGCCC
Organism: uncultured Elusimicrobiaceae bacterium; assembly: GCA_964622585.1. GTDB lineage: Bacteria > Elusimicrobiota > Elusimicrobia > Elusimicrobiales > UBA9959 > UBA9959. Next base: position 289 of record CAZUQT010000345.1, read on the forward strand.
TCGCGGCATACGCATTCGATGATGGAGAACGCGGCGCATTTCAGCGTCTGCGTGCCCCGGCGGGGCGAGATGAAAAAAGAGCTGGCTTTCTGCGGGACTAAGTCCGGGCGGGAGTACGACAAGGCGCGCGCCTGCGGGCTGAAGCTGATAGAGGGAAAGGCTAAGGATATTAAATATATCGACGGCTGCGGCCTGGTCTATCAGTGCGAGATCTGCGGGAAGACGGCCCTGAAGACGGAAACCCTGGCCGCGGACGTGCTTAAAAAGTATTATCCCGACAAGGATCTCCACACGCTTTATTTCGGAAAGATACTGAAGGCGGAGAAATTCTGATGAGGACTTCAAGGCTGGCTTCTTTGCTTCTCCTGGCGCTCGTTTTTTCCGGCTGCGGCATGCTGAAGCAGAAAGCTGCCGAGTATTACCTCGGCAAGGCGCGGAAAACGGCTGAGGCGCAGAACCCGCCGCAGGCCGCCGTGGAGGGGGCTTTCGCCGACATCGAGAAGGCTCTGTCTTACGCGCCGGATTCCGGGCTGGCGGTGGAGCTGCTCGGCAGGCTGGCGGATTCGGGCTCTAAAAACGGCTTCGCCGGAGCGCAGGAACTCGAGGCCGCCGCGCTTAAAAAAGCTCTGGCGGCCAGCCCGCTCAACTGGAGCGCGCGAGAGTCGCTTATAAATTATTTCGCCTCCAGGGGGGATACCGGGGGGCTTGAGGCCATGGCCTCCCAGGCGCAGGAACTTGGAAATTCCGGCGGCCCGGGGCAGCGCTATTGTTCCCTGCTTGCCGGCCTGGCGGCGCGCGCTTCGGCCCTGCCCTGGCTGGAGTCCGAGGCCTATCTCAGTCTTAATAAGTCGCCCGAAACTCTTTTTGAAAAGTCCGCGGCCTACGAGTCGGGCGCGGCCAGGGTGCAGGTTATGAAGACCGAAGCTGAAAAACTGGCGGCCTCCGATCCCGGAGTGAAGAAATACGCCCCGGCCGCTCTCGTCTCCGCTTCGGAGGTGGCCGCCGCCGACGCGCTGCGCGAGCCGGAGGCCATAGCGGCCATAGCCGGCTTTAACGCGAAGGCCGGGTCCGACAAGTCTTTCCGCAAAGCCGTGGAGATGACCGTGCAGGGGAATTCGGCGCTGGTAAAGAAGGAATACTCGCAGGCGCGCGCTTTCTACCAGGGAGCGCTTAACCATTACCCGGCTCTCGTCGAGGCGCGGCGGCAGCTGGCCGAGACAGATTTCCAGGAGGGCGCTTCGCTGGCCGCGGCGGGCCAGGACCCGAAGGCGGCGGCGCAGCTGCTGTACAAAGCTTACGGCGGGGCCTCCGCGGTGATAGCGGAAGCCCTGAAAACCGGGAACCTTATCCCGTTCATCAAGCCGGCTAAATTCCTGGGAGAGACTTATTCCCTTAAGGCCGCGGACCTGGCGGCGCTGCGCGCCGTGGAGGGGAAGCGCCTGAAGAACACGGCCAGGCTCGAAGCCGATTTCAAGGGCTCCCTCGACGAGGCTTTAAAGCTGAACCCGGAAGGCCGCCTGGCCAGGGAACTGCTCGAGCGCTATACAAAAGAAGGGTTTTAACGGGGAAAATGCGGAGCAAAAAATGGTACTACTGGCTGCTGCTCTCCGCGCTTTGCGCGGGGGCTCCCCTTTGCCGGGCGCAGCAGCCTGCGGCTTCCAC
>CAZUQT010000346.1:0-1894 GCA_964622585.1 uncultured Elusimicrobiaceae bacterium
ACCATGCCCGTAATGATACAGCTCAAGCTCAACGACTCCGCCACCCAGTCCGGCATAAAGCCGGCCCAGGCGGGGGAACTCCTGGCCCAGATAAAGCTCCTTAAGAACCTGGAGCCGCGCGGTTATATGGGCATCGCCCCCGAGGGCGCCTCGCCCGCTGAGCTTAAAGCCGTATTCACTGAAGCAAAGAAAATTTTCGACCGTGATTTTCCGGTCACGAAAACCGGCGCGCCCGCTAACTATCTCTCGCTCGGGATGAGCGGGGACTATGAGCTGGCCGTGGAGGCGGGTTCGAACCTGCCGCGCATCGGAAGTTCACTTTTCGCCTAGCGGTAAGCCCTCATGGGGAACAGCGGCGGCGCCAGCCAAGGGCCGCGGCAACAGAGAGGTGGGGACATGATAGTCAAAGTAAGAGTCATACCGAACTGTGAAGACAATGAAGTGGTATCCCGGATCGGAAGCGTGCTGCGCGTGAAGATCTGCGCTCCCGCGGCCGACCTGAAGATAAACCTGCTGCTCAGGGATTACCTCTCTGAGTTCTTCGAAGTACCCACCAAGCTGGTGAACATCATCCGCGGCGCCAAAGGCCGCGAGAAGACCGTGGAAATAACCGGTAAAACGGAAGAGCAGCTGAAAAACCTGCTCGACTCTATACCCTAGAACATCAAGGACCGAAAATCGGGAATCCTGGATCATAAGAGCGGCATAACCTCTTCTGATTTTCGATTCCCGATTTCGATTTATATTTATGATCCCACCCCGCTTAATTTTCAAAAAAGACGTAATGAAGATACTCGATCAGCGCCTGCTGCCCGACAAAATTAAATTTATTTCCGTCAAAGACGCCGCCGGCACGGCGAAAGCTACCAAGGACATGGCCCTGCGCGGCGCCCCGCTTATCGGCTGCGCCGCCGCCTTCGGCTTCGCTCTGGAGCTGCGGCGCCTCCGCCCCGGCTCCTCGGCAGAGCTGGAGCGCCTCGCGCGCAGGACCGCCTCGCTCCTCAAGGCCGCCCGCCCGACGGCAGTGGCCCTCTTCTACGCTGCTGACCGGATGCTGCATAAAGCGCTCGTTTTCGCGGCCGCCAACCCCGGTAAATTCTCCGCGGAGACGATGAAAAGGCTCTTAGACCTTATCGACGGGGAAGCCCGTCTTGTGACGGAAGAGGACGAAGCCGCCTGCCTGGCCATGGGCAAGTTCGGCGCCTCCCTGCTGCCGAAGAACTGCGTCATCATGACCCACTGCAATGCCGGCGCGCTGGCCACCATGGGCATAGGCACCGCCGTAGGCGTCATCACCGCGGCGCACGACCAGGGCAAAATAAAGCACGCTTACTCCTGCGAAACCCGCCCCTACCTGCAGGGCGCCCGCCTCACCATCTGGGAACTGATGCGCGAAGGCGTCCCGTCGGAACTTTTGACCGACAATATGGCCGCGCATATCATCAAGACCTGCGGCGTGAACGCCATCGTAGTAGGCGCGGACCGCATCGCCTCCAACGGCGATACCGCAAACAAAATAGGGACCTACGGCCTGGCCGTAATAGCCCGCTACCACAAAGTTCCTTTCTACGTGGCCGCCCCCACGCCCACAATCGATATGAAAGCCCGCGACGGGGGGGCGATAGTCATAGAAGAGCGCTCCACCGAAGAAGTCACCTTCGTAAAAGGCTGTCGCATAGCCCCGGTCGGAGTAAAAGTACGCCACCCCGCCTTCGACGTCACCCCCGCCTCCCTTATCACCGCCCTCATAACCGAGAAAGGCATCATCAGCCCGGTCACCCGGGCAAACATTAAAAAGAACCTCGACTAGCAATAGTCGGCGGGCGGCCTACCACAGGTGCCAGAACGCAAAACCGGCGTCGCGCACACCGTGCGCGCGCCTGCCGCTCTCAGG
>CAZUQT010000347.1:0-1890 GCA_964622585.1 uncultured Elusimicrobiaceae bacterium
GGGGAGGCTTTGCCTCTTGACGCGGGGACCTCTAATGAGTGGCCGAACGTGTTTTGCGTTCCGGCCCCCGCGGTAGGCCCCGACTTCGCTCCTCGCGGTCTTTCTCTTTTAAGCGACTTCTGGCTCTTCTTCCGGGTTTGGGGGGAGGGTGGGGCCGCGCTGGCCGTCCTGGTCGGGGGTCAGGCAGGTGCCGAGGCTTAGGAAGCCCAGGCTGGAGATAAGCGCGATGGCGGTGATGATGAACCAGGGGGCTTGCTGGTAGATAGGGCTCAGGCGGCCGATGGCATTGGAACCGATGAAGATGCCCACGGAGCTGCCTACCTGCTGGAACAGGCCCTGCACGCCAAGGTAGCGGCCCTTCTCGGCCTTGGGCGCCATGTTCGCGCCAAGAGCTTGCAAGCCCGGAGAGACAGCGATCTCGCCAAGCGTCACCACCACGATAGCAGCCGCGGCGGCGTAGAAAACAGTAGAAAAACCGAAGGCCAAATAGCCGATGCCGTACAGGACCGCGCCTATGGCCAGCCCGGAAGTAATACGCCGCCCCTCCAGCAGCCTCGTCATGAAGTACTGGAAAGCCACCACGATAAAGCCGTTAACCGAGAACAGCAGCCCTATCTCCCGCTCCGAGAAGCCAAGATAGTTCTTCGAATAAAGAGAGCTGGAAACCACCAGCTGGCTCATCACCGCGCACATCGTGAAAGTAAAAACACAGAAACGCAGGAAAGCTTTGTTCTTAAGCGCCGTCGCCGCGCCCTTGAAACTCGGCGCAACGAACTTTCCGCTCGCCGCCCCGGGAGCATCCTTGATATTAAGCGCCACGATAACCGTGCATAATCCGAAAGCCGCCGCCGTCACGAAGAACATCAGCGAATAAGACCCCGCCGCAAGCAAGCCGCCCGCGGCGGGCCCGATCGCCCAGCCGGCATTAGAGACCATCCGCAGCAGGCCATAAGCCTTCATCCGGCGCGAAGGGTGAGTGTAATCCGCCACCCAGGACCGCGCTGCCGGATGGAAGAAAGAACCGATGAACATCCCGAGCGGATGAAAAACAAAAACGGCCCAGAGCGGGGCCTTGCTGTAAATTATCCAGGCTATGGCCGCTATCAGCAGAGTGCGCAGCGCAAGCGCGTAAACCATCACCTTGCGCCTGCCGATAGCGTCCGAGATCTCGCCGCCGATGAACTGCGCAAGCGAGCCTATCAGCATCGAAGAGGCCAGGAAGAAACCCACCCAGGCCATAGGCACCCCGCGGTGCGCGCTCAGGTAGACCGCGAGGAAGGGGAAAGAGATAGCGTACCCGGCCGTCATCAGGCCTTCGGCGGAGGCGAGTATCCAGAAACCGGGGGGCAAAGTCATGCATAAATAATAGCATTTGGCCGCGAACTTACTAAATATTCCACTAGGAAAACAAGCGTTATTTTGGTAGAATATAGCTAATCCCAATGCCAACAGCCGAACTAACGCGCAAGAGCGCTCTCCTCACAAATTTTAAGGACATAACAGGCAGGATAGCGGCCGCCTGCGCCCGCTCGGTAGCCGCCAACCCCAAGGCGGAACTGCTCGCTGTCACCAAGTACGCCGCGGACGAGGACGTTAAGATCCTTATAGAAGCCGGCGCAATAAAGAACGCGGGTGAAAACAAGGTGCAGGACGCCAAAGTCAAGTGGCTTAACGGCCCGCTCGCACCCCTCAAATCGCGGATAAAGCTCCATTTTATAGGCCACCTCCAGACCAATAAGGCCAAAGCAGCGGTCGAGACCTTCGACTGGATAGATTCCATAGACAGCCTCAAAATCGCGGTTGAAGTGAACCGCCATGCCGAAGCCGCGGGCAAAACCATGCCCGTAATGATACAGCTCAAGCTCAACGACTCCGCCACCCAGTCCGGCA
>CAZUQT010000348.1:0-1883 GCA_964622585.1 uncultured Elusimicrobiaceae bacterium
GCCTCGCCTTCCGGGGGGCTTTTGCTTATCCGGTCCCCGCGTCGCCCGCGGGAGCCTTACTAGAAGCAGAAGAAGATTTATTATTTTACTGAGGGGACGAGGATGGTCGAGACCAGGTCGGCTTTGGGGAAGACTGTTTTGAATTTTGAGACGGTGGTTTTAAGGAGGCGGCCCAGGTCGTTTTCGATGGTGGGGCAATTAATGATGGTTACGGGGTGCTTGGCCGGGTAGTTTTCTTCGAGGCCTTTGAGGAAAGCGGCGCGGTATTTTTCATTGCCTTTTAGGTTCAGGTCGCCGACGACGAAGAAGAGGGTGTCCATGGCGGGGGTGAATTTCATCTGCTCCATGGCGGCGGCGGTGTCCACCAGCCTGAGGCCGTCCAGGGAAAATTTATTAAGGTCCATCAGGTTCACGATGGAGTCGAAAGAGGAGACGGCGGGCAGGACGGTGACGGCGATGCCGCCGGCGGCCATTTCTTTGTTTATCAGGGCGGTGGTGGCGTTCAGGAAGAAAGGGTTGCCGTAGGTGATGAAGCCGACGGTATCGTGGGCGGAAAAGGCTTTTTTAACTTTGGCGGCGGTTTCGGCGAGGGAGAGGCCGCGCAGGGGTTCGAACCTGGCGCAGGAGCGGGCGAGGAGGTCTTTGCCCCCGCGGTCGAGGCAGTGGGAAAAGACTATGCCGCATTTTTTGAGGACGGCCAGGGTCTCCAGCGTGACATGCTTCGGCTGCAGGCCGTAGGAAGCTATGATGAGCGTCTTTGTTTTTTTCACTTTTTCCGCCTTGCCCGACATGTTCGAACCGTTCCCTTAACGCTATAATACAAAAAGCCGGGCCCTTTAAGGACCCGGCTCTTCGTTTTTACCGCGCTTCGGCTTCAGCTCTCAGCGGCACTCGCTCTTGTAGGTATAGATAGTCTGCGTGTCGGAAGCGTGCCCGGTATAGCCGGCGAGGCTCTTCCCGCCCTGCACGAACTTGGCGTCTATGTCCCTCAGGGTAGTTTCAAGGTAGTAGCGCACATACATATAACCGGGGCGGTTAACCCATTCGGTATGGCAATTCGGGGGGATAGGACCATTGTACTGGCCGGGGTACTGACCCGGATACTGGCCGGGGTACGGGTACTGGCCGGGATAAGGGTTGGGAACCTGGGGGAAGGAGCCCGGATACGGATAGCCGGGATCGAAAGGCCCTAACTTGTTTACCTCTTCTTTAGCGGTTTCGGTCGCGGCCTCTTCGCCGGCGCTCTTGGCCGCGGCGCGGCAGACGGTCTGGGGATACTGGTAGGTGCAGGACTCGTTCCCGGACTGTTCGGGGGATTTCTCCACCTTCGTAAGCAGGGTCCCGGTCAAGTCGAAGTTCTGCTTGAGCTGGGCGGCTGTAAGGGTGAAATTCTCGCCGATATTTATGTTCTTGTCGAAGTTAAGTTCGATGACCGTCGCGGGCTTGGCATTGTTCACTTCCAGCCTTATCTGCTTCTGGTTCCCGGACATGCCCATGATGGCTTTGGCCGAGAACTGGCCCGGGTTGACAACGACATTGCCGGCCGGCTTGCAGTTCCACCAGTCGGTATCCTGGTTGCAATCCTTGGCTTCCTGCGCAAAAGTTATAGGCTCGGTGACTCCCAGGGAGCCTCCGAACTTTATCTCGTCGCAGCCGGCCAGGACGGCCAGCATCGCGGCTATTCCCGCAAACGCGAATATTCTTTGTTTCATTTAGTAATTCCCCCTGTCGATCTTGAAGTATTATTTTACGGTACAAGGATATTAGACAAAAATACCGGATTCCCGGAGAAGTGTCCTAGGACCTATTACAGGCCTGGGCCCTTTGTCCCAGGGCTGTCCCAAGAAACTTTCTTAAGCGAAGGGCAGGAAGGGCTGTAAGTC
>CAZUQT010000349.1:0-1861 GCA_964622585.1 uncultured Elusimicrobiaceae bacterium
GGGCGGGCCTTGAAATGACCATGAAAGCGGCGCCTCCCGAGCCGGCCGCGAAGCCGACTGAAACAAAGCCTGTTCAGGCGCCGGCGCCGAACCCAGTCTCGCCCAAACCGGCCACGGCCAATTTCGAAGACAGTTTTCCGGTTATCTTCCCGGATGAGGAAAAGAAATGACGCTTAAAATTGATTTCGCCGGGGCCTCCGACATGGGGAAGGTCCGCAAGAACAACGAGGACAGCTGGCTGCTGGCCCCCGAGCTGGAGCTGGCCATAGTCGCGGACGGCATGGGCGGGCACAACTCAGGCGAGGTGGCGAGCTCGCTGGCCGTCAAAGTAACGCGCGACAAGTTCGAATCGATGAAGCGCACCGGGATGAAGCCGAACCCGTACAATGACAAATTTTCCCTCGAGGCCAACCAGCTCGGCTTCGCCGTGCAGCTAGCCAACTCCGTGATCTACGAAGCCGGCACGGCCGGGCCGGAGAACAAAGGCATGGGGACCACGCTGAGCGCCGCCCTGCTCAACGGTTCGAAGCTTTCGATCGCGCACATCGGCGACTCACGGATCTACCTGCTGCGCTCGGGCGTGATACAGCAGCTGACCGAGGACCACTCGCTTGTGATGGAGCACGTGAAAAAGGGCCTGCTGACCAGGGAGCAGGCCGAAGTCTCCCCGCTGCAGAATATCCTTACCCGCGCGCTGGGAACGCAGAAAACCCCCGCGGTGGACCTGGTGGAGACCGCGCTTGAAGTCGGAGACAGGCTGCTGTTCTGCACCGACGGCCTGTTCAAGGCCGTGAAAGAAGACAAGCTGCACGAAATGATAAAAAGCCAGCCGGACAATGCCAAGGCCTGCGCCGGGCTGGTGACCGCCGCCAACGAGAACGGCGGGCCGGACAACATAACGGTGATAATAGGGACCGTTCTTAAAAAGCCGCTCAAAGAAACCTTAAAGGACATGTTCAGGAAATCATATGCCTAAACTGATGCTTAAATTTGAAGCAGCCTTTATCCGCGAGATAAAGCTGGATAAGCCGTCCTTCACTATAGGGCGGAAACCGGACAACGATATCCCGCTGGACAATGCCGCCGTCTCCGGGCACCATTGCCGGATGTACGAGTCCGGGGGGACCTGGTACGTGGAAGACCTTAACTCCACCAACGGGACTTTTGTTAACGGGAAAAAGACCCTTAAGGCCGGGCTGAAGAACGGCGATACCATCAACCTGGTAAAGTTTTCTCTGGTTTACGCCGATGAAGCGGCCGCGCCGGCTCCCGCCGAGCAGCCGCTGCCCCAGCAGAGGCCGAAGACGCCCATGGGCGCTCTGGAAGTGCTTGCGAACCCGGCCGACGCCAGGAAGGATTTCGAACTGACCGCGCTTTCCACCTATATCGGGAAATCCGCGCAGGCGGCCATACCTTATAAGAGCGGGGGACTCTTCGGCGGCGGGCCGGAGCTCGCCCTGGTCATAACCATGCGCCCCGAGGGCTACTACCTTAACCCTATTAAGGAAGGCTACGCCAAGTACAACGGCAATCCCCTTACCGAAAAGGTAATGATGAAGGATGACGACACGTTCGAGGTGGGCGCCACCCGCTTCAGGTTCTTCCTGAAAAAATAGGCTATCCCAGCCGACGAACGAAGAGACCGCCGCGACCCGGCGGTCTCTTTATTAGCAATCAAGCGTCAAGAGTGCTATTGACACCCCGGACCCCTTTTGGTAAACTAGCAGTAGCAGAGTTCAAGTGCTAAATATAATTTCCAGAAAATCACAGGAGGCAATACTTATGACAGAGACAGCTACCAAGATTAAGATCCAGCCCCTCGGCGACAGGCTTATCTTAAAAGCCGTGGAAGCCAAGGAAG
>CAZUQT010000350.1:0-1846 GCA_964622585.1 uncultured Elusimicrobiaceae bacterium
TGCCGCCGGTGGGACCGGAATAGTCCCGGTGCACTATGGAGTTGATAATTATTTCTCGTAGGGCATCTAGCGGATAGTCCCAGCGCTCGTCGCGCTGCGGCTTGCCGGTAATGATGTATTCCTTGTTGAGGTGCTTAAGAATAAAGTTAAATACGGCGTCTACCTGGGTGAATAAATCGGACTTTGTCCTGTCGCCGTCTTTGATAAGGGTCGGGGTCTGGAAGCGGCCTAGCTCCACCGCAGTGAAGAGAGATTCCCTCTTGAGGAAAAGCAGATAGCATGCCCGTGAGATACGCTTACCACGGACCAAGTCTAATTTTTCAAGCGCCTTTAGCGGGGCGTCCCTTATTTTTACAGCCCGGCCTTTGTTCACGCGGCTTATAAACTTTTTCACTTTGGTCAGGGAGATGTCCGACAGGATATGCTCTGGGTCGGTGGTGTAGTCCCAGCTGGAATTAAACGTTTTGTAATGCGCCTGGGCGACTTCATCCGGAGTCATAAGGTGGTTGGCGTTCCCCACCCTCTTGTAGTAGCGGCCTTTTATCCCTACCGGCTTTATGGGGTATTCCTTTACGCGGAGGACGGCTACTGTCTTGCCCTCCAGGGTAACGGCTTCAGCTTCCGGCAGTATAGCGGGCGCGGTTTTGGTTTTTACCTCGTTTATCCATTGCTGAAGTTTTTCTGACGTTAAATTGAGACCGGGGATTTGGCCGTTGTCTGCGACGCCTATAAGAACTGTACCGCCAGAGGTGTTTGAAAAAGCTGCGATGGTCTCTACAGCCTCATTCGAAAATGCAGTTTTAAATTCCACTGTTTGGGATTCGCCGACAGAAATTATTATTTTTAGATCTTTGGCATCCATAATTCCCCCTATTCCACATTAATAGGATAGCAGACGAACCCGTCAAGGGCGTGTCGGGGAAATAGAGGATTCACCGCATGTACTTTGCGGCGCGCTGTCTGCCAGACACAAGACATAAGCTTCAGATTTATAAATATTTACAGGATACTTTACAGGGTACTTTACAGGCTACTTTTCAGTCCACTTTACAGGACTTACTAAACAGACCAATATTCCAATGCCGGAAGCAAGCGATTCTCTTACAAAAGAGAACCCGGGCTAAGACCCTGCGTTAGGTAGCCCGGGAAGAAACAATGGATATATTTACCATCACTTATCAGTATGTGATAGTCATATATTATAGACAGTTGTCTGATATATATTACATATTAACCCGCTACGTTTCGGGCGGATATGGAAAAAGAAAGAGGCCGGGACTCTTGGGGAGTTCCGGCCTCGGGCGGGGTCAGAAGATGGCTATTTTTCTGAGACCGCGGTTGGGACTGGGTCTGCTTTGGTGCCGTGCTTTTTGTGGTGGTGTTTTTTTTCGCCTTCGGCGCCGTCTGCGTCGGGGCCGTAGTTGTAGTTGTATTGGTAATAGCCGTAATAGGAATACGACAAGCCGCCGAATTTGGACATGTTCACTACGGCGCCCAGAACTTTGATGCCGGAGGCGGCGAAGCGCCTTATAGCCGTTTTAATAAGCGGGACGCGGGTCTTGCCGAAGGCAGCGACGAAAATACAGTTATTGATGTATTTGCCCCAAAGCAGGGCGTCGCTGATGGGGAACATCGGCGGGCAGTCGACGATCACGCGGTCGTAGTTCGCCTGGGCCCAGGTCAGGAAGGCAGAAAGCCGCGGGGTGTTGAGCAGCTCGGCCGGATTAGGCGGGCGCGGGCCGCAGGTGAGGATAGAGAGTCCTTTCACGTCGGTAGGCTGAATAAGGGGCTGGATATCTTCCGTATTGCGGCCGCCGCCGAGGAAGTCGCTGAGGCCTTTGGCGTT
>CAZUQT010000351.1:0-1833 GCA_964622585.1 uncultured Elusimicrobiaceae bacterium
ATCCGCAAGATCAGGAGCGCTAAATAAAGCGTCGCCGGAGCGATTTAACGTACCGCGCAGCTTACTAAGGATAGATCTTATTATGAACAAACCAGAGAACAAACAGAAGACGGAAGCGGCGGCGGTCACGCCCCGGGCGCAGGATTACTCGCAGTGGTACCTGGACGTCATCAGCAACGCCAAGCTCGCCGAGCATTCCTCGGTGCGCGGCTGCATGGTGATCAGGCCGCACGGCTACGCCATCTGGGAGAAGATGCAGCGCGAGCTCGACGACCGCTTCAAGGCCACCGGCCATGAGAACGCCTATTTCCCCCTTTTCATCCCGCTGTCTTTCTTCTCGCGCGAGGAGAAGCATTCCGCCGGGTTCGCGAAGGAATGCGCCGTGGTCACCCATCACCGGCTTAAATCCGTGAACGGCGAGATCGTTCCCGATCCCGACTCCAAGCTCGAGGAGCCGCTCGTAGTGCGCCCCACCAGCGAAACCATCATCTGGGCGCAGTATAAGAACTGGATCCAGAGCTACCGCGACCTGCCGCTGCTGATAAACCAGTGGGCGAACGTCGTGCGCTGGGAGATGCGCACGCGGCTGTTCCTGCGCACGGCGGAATTCCTCTGGCAGGAAGGCCATACCGCCCACGCCACCGAGGCCGAGGCGCTGGAGGAGACCTGGCGGATGCTCGACGTCTACGCCGATTTCGCCGAGAACGTGATGGCGGTGCCTGTCATAAAGGGCCGCAAGACCGAGGGCGAGCGCTTCGCCGGGGCGCTGGAGACTCTCGCCATAGAGGGCATGATGCAGGACGGCAAAGCCCTGCAGATGGGCACCAGCCATTACCTGGGGCAGAACTTTTCCAAGGGCGCCGATGTCAAGTTCCAGAACAAGAGCGGCCAGCTCGAGTACGTTTACGCCACCAGCTGGGGCGTCAGCACCAGGCTGGTCGGCGCGCTGATCATGACGCATTCCGACGACGCCGGGCTCGTGCTTCCTCCGAAGCTCGCCCCGATCCAGGTCATCGTTATCCCTATTTTCAAATCCGAAGAGGAGCGGGTCAGGACCGTAGAAGAGGCGAAGAAAGTTATCGCGGAACTCAAAGCCCTGGGCGTGGCCGTCCGCCTCGACGACAGGGACGGGATCATGCCGGGCGCGAAGTATTATGAATGGGAAGGCAAGGGCGTTCCGCTCCGGATCGAAGTCGGGCCGAAGGACCTTGAGAAAGGATCTCTCTGCATCGCGCGCCGGTTCGTCCCCGAGATCAAAGGCGAGGCGCCCGACGCCCAGCGCCGCCGCCGCAAAGCTTTCCTGCCCAGGGCGGAAGCGATCGCGTCGATCGTCCCCACGCTCGAAGCAATGCAGAAAGAGCTCCTGGAGCGGGCCCGCGCTTTAAGGTCCGACCGGACCCGGGTGCTGGATAAGATAGAGGATTATGAAAAGTTCTTCAAGGGCGAGGGCGGCGGTTTCGCCTGGGTGCATTGGGCCGGGAGCGCGGAGCAGGAAGAAGAGATGGCCAAGCGCTTCGAAACCAGCATCCGCTGCATCCCTTTCGAGGACCAGATACCCGCCGAGGCCAAGGGAGAGGGCCTTTGCATTCTCACCGGCAAGCCCTCGAAGCAGAGGGTTTTGATGGCCAAATCGTACTGAGCGGCGGGCCTTGGTTAACAGCGGATAAATTCTTCGGCAGCGCTGTTTTCATGCGCCATGCACTGGACGCTATCCCCCCCTTGGCCCGGCCACGGAGGAGGCGCCCTCTCCGTATTTTTTCCGCGCCGTTTATCCTTTATTTACCCCCCTGCATTTGTTAGAATTTTCCTATAGGCAGCGCTACTCAATGGAGG
>CAZUQT010000352.1:0-1808 GCA_964622585.1 uncultured Elusimicrobiaceae bacterium
ATAATCGCCACGTTCGGCGATATGCTCAAGGTAAAAGGCTCGAAAGGCCTCGACCTCGGCTCGGCGCGCGAGCGCGGCGCGGACATCCGCGTGGTCTACTCCCCGCTGGACGCGGTGGCCATGGCCCAGGCCGAGCCTTCGCGGCAAGTGGTCTTTATCGGCGTGGGCTTCGAAACCACGGCCCCGGTGATAGGGGGGGCGGTGGTCCGCGCGAAGAACCTCGGCCTTAAGAACTTCTCCTCCACCGCTATATTCAAGCTAGTCACGTCCGACCTGGAACTCCTGCTTTCGGACCCGGAGAACAAGATCCACGGCTTCATGCTTCCCGGCCATGTAAGCGCGATAATCGGGACCGCGCCCTATAAATTCGTCGCGGAAAAGTACCGCGTCCCGTGCGTCGTCACCGGCTTCGAGCCGATGGATATCCTGTCGGGGATAAGCATGCTGCTCAAGCAGGTCGTCTCCGGCAAGCCGCTCGTGGAGGACGAATATTTCAGGGCCGTGCGCGCCGAGGGGAATCCGGCCGCGCAGAAGCTCATGAAGGAAGTCTTCTCAGTTTCGGCGGCCACCTGGCGCGCTATCGGCCGGGTAGAAAAGACCGGGCTTGAGTTCTCCAAAGCTTACGCCTCCTTCGACGCCGTCAAGCGGTTCAAGATCGAATATAAGGAAGCTCCCGAGCCCAAAGGCTGCCTTTGCGGGACGATACTCCTGGGCAAGGCCCTCCCGCCGGACTGCCCGCTCTTCGGCAAAGCCTGCACTCCTTCAAACGCCGTGGGTCCGTGCATGGTCTCCTCCGAGGGAGCCTGCGCGGCCTGGTTCAAGTACGGAGGCTGATTTATGAACATAGAAACCCTCAAGGTCTTCCGCGACCTTACTGATACCGGAAGCTTCTCCAAGACGGCGGATATGAACTATATCTCGCAGTCCGCGGTCAGCCAGCAGATCAAAAAGCTGGAGTTCATCCTGAAATGCAAGCTCTTTAACCGGCAGGCCGGCAAAATACTGCTTACGCCCTGCGGCGAAAAGCTTTACGAGGCGGCCAAGAAGGTCGGCGTAGTAGTGGACGGCGCTCTCAAGGCCATCCGGCAGCTGGGCGACGCGCGCCAGGGCGACGAGGTCAAGATCTCCACCATCTACAGCGCCGGCGTCTACATCATCCAGGGCTATATAAAGCAGTTCATCGAGCGCAATCCGGGGGCCCGGGTCAGCGTCGAGTACCGCCAGTTCTCGCAGATCTACTCCGACATCACCTCCGGCCGGGCCGATTTCGGCTTCATGGCCTGCCCCTACCGCAAAGCCCCGGGGCTGGCCATGCTGCCGGTGGCGAAGGACGAGATGGTCCTTATCGTAGGCGCCGCCTCGCCGATGGCGGCCAGGAAATCAGTGAGCGTCAAGGACCTGAACGGGCTCGACTTCATCCATTTCGACAGGATCTTCCCGTCGCGCCACTATATAGACGCCTTCCTCCGCCGCCATGGCGTGAAAGCCAGGGTGAAGATGGAGCTGGATAATCTGGAGACCATCAAGTCGGCCGTGGCGTCCGGCGACGGCGTGTCGCTGGTTCCGCTCTCCTCGGTCAGGAAGGACGAGAACGGCTCGACGCTGCGCGTCCTCAAGATCTCCGACGCGGAATTGCTGCGCCCTATCTACCTGATCTACAGCCGCGGCCGTAAACTTTCCTCGTCGGCCAGGAACTTCATGGGTATTTTCGACGCGCCCAAGAAAGCGGCGCCGGGGAGGGGCTAGATGGCTTCCGTGAAAAAGATCCTGCTCGGCCACGGCAGCGGCGGCCGCCTCAGCCGCGAACT
>CAZUQT010000353.1:0-1802 GCA_964622585.1 uncultured Elusimicrobiaceae bacterium
TGAACTCCAAGAAGCCGATGTTCCAGCTGGCCCAGACCTTCGCCATGACGGACGCGGCCTTCCGGTCCAAGGATTCCGCTTACGAGTACCAGGCGGCTTACGTAGGGACCACATACGACGGCAATGACTCCAACCTGGACGTGATACAGACCGACTCCGCCTCGCCCGTTGTCCCGGACACCTCTTATACCGGCGATGTCATGACCAATGCCACGGGCCTGCAGAACGAGGCCCTGAAATGCTCCCAGGCGCAGGGCACTCATGGCGCCGCGATGTCCAGCGACGGCAAGCAGATGGAAGAGATAGGCAAGTCGATGGGCTCGCCCCCTTCCTGCTGCAGCAGCAGAGTGGGCGCCTGGAACAGCAAGATAGACCGGGTGCTAGCGCTTTGCCATGACTTTAACATGCACGAGGCGCAGTTGTCCGCCGCCTGCCAGAGCGCCAGCAGCCCAATGACTTGCGGTTACGGCAAGTATAAAATAAGCCCTTGTTCCTGGCTGAGGTGCTTCCTGGCCTTCCTGTTGATGCTGCTGTTCTCATTTATCCTGCTTCCTCTTGCCGTGCTTTCCGCCGCGTTCGGCGGGGATTTTATGGGGCCTTTCAAGTTCGTCTTCAGCGCGGTAACCGGTCAGAAGCCCATGTCGATAGATCCGCAGGATGCGGCGGACCTCGCGAAGATCCAGAAGCTAAAGTAGTTGGCAGGGTTCGGTACGGTCAGATTTTCTTAAGCCCGCGGTTAAAGCCTGTTCGGAGGACTGTTCCGGTGTTTAAAAACTGCTTCAGCGCAGAGTCTTTCAATGTGTTTTTAGCGGAACTTTCCTCCGGGGCCGCCCGGTAGGCGGCGAGGGGTTTTGCCGGCGGGTTTTTTTATCCCGAATCCTGCGGCAGGATTCCCCGCGAAGCGGGTTGAGGACAAGCGCTATGCGCGCCAGTCCGAAAGGGTGTATGCCGCGCGGAACGCGCCCTCGCTATGCGAGGGAAAAGTTTTAGGCCTATGGCCATGTCGTAACAGGCGCTATGCGCTTCAGACGACCAGCGGGAACTTTTCGGCGAGTGTGTTTAGCGGGGGCCAAAGGGCCCAGAAGCTTAGGGGCCTAATGACACTTGGCCGCGGCGGCAGTATCAGGTAAAGTATAATTTGGAAGGGTGCGAAGCATGGTCCTGCGGTCAGTTACGAAGCTTTTCGCGCCGTTTGACGTTGTCGGTTCATTTGCGGAAATTAAATTAAGAACAAGAATCGGAGGCGGTTATGAACTTTTACAATGAGAACGAAGAAGATAAGAAAGGGGCCCCGGTAATCCCGGGCTCGGCCTCGCCGTTCAAAAAATCCGCCTTCGGCAAAACGCCGATGTTCTCCCGCGCCGCGGGAGGCATAATGGACAGGCTCAAGAACCTCTCCCGCAAAGACCTCGCCTTCGTTGGCATAGGCCTCAGCGTCCTGGTGATGGCCCCGGTGGCGGAGTACATGATGTCCTCCTCGCCCGCGCAGGATAATCTCCTTAAAGAGACCTTCAACCCCCGGAGCGGCCCCGGCGGCGTGATGGACCCCGGCATAAACGGGCTCAGCACCGGCTCCCCGGACGGCAGCGGCGAGGTGATCACCCCGCTCAGCCAGCGCGACCCGATGTCGCTCATCCTCGGAGCGCAGCCGGCCGCGGCGGCGGCGATGCCCCCGTCCGCCCCGCCCACTAATAATTTCAGGGACGCGATGAAAGAGTCCGGGCGCGCGGCTTTCTCGGAAGCTGCAAAGTCCGCCGGCGCTCCCACGGTAATTCCCCGCATGCAGTCCGCCCTGCGCGGCA
>CAZUQT010000354.1:0-1757 GCA_964622585.1 uncultured Elusimicrobiaceae bacterium
CTTCCCGGCCACGGCGTGCACTATGCCCTGGGGGTCGGCTTTGAACTCGATGCGGCCGGCTTTCAGTTCCTTCACGGTCTTGGCCACGTCGAAAGTGACGGTTCCGCTCTTGGGGTTGGGCATCAGGCCTTTGGGGCCCAGCGTCTTACCCAGCTTGGCGGCGTCTTTCATCATATCGGGGGTGACGACGAGGATGTCGAAATCCATGAAACCGCCGAAGATCTTTTCGATAAGCTCGGCTCCGCCGTAAATGTCCGCGCCGGCGGCCTGGGCTTCTTTTTCCTTCTCGCCCTTGGCGATGACGGC
Source organism: uncultured Elusimicrobiaceae bacterium (assembly GCA_964622585.1). Lineage (GTDB taxonomy): Bacteria > Elusimicrobiota > Elusimicrobia > Elusimicrobiales > UBA9959 > UBA9959. The sequence goes on from CAZUQT010000354.1 coordinate 307, forward strand.
GATCTTCTTGGTCTTGCCGGTGCCGTGCGGCAGGCTGACGGTGCTGCGCACCTGCTGGTCGCTCTGCTTCACGTCGATACCCAGCTTGAAGTGGACTTCGAGGGTCTCGTCGAACTTGGCGTTCGCGGTCTTCTTCACCAGCGCCACCGCTTCCTTAAGGGTGTACCTCTTCTCGAGGTCCAGGCCTTTCTTCAGGTTGTCTATTCTTTTTCCCATTTTGTTTTCTCCTTGTTATTTCCGGGGCTTTCGCCCCCGAGGTTCATGCGCGGAAAGGTTCCGCTTCCTCGTTGTCCGGATCTGCCGGGTCAGGCGCCTGGAGACTAATAACTCCAGGCCCGCGCCCCGGCTGATCCAAATTTAGCCGATTATGTCCACGCCCATGCTGCGCGCGGTGCCTTTCACCATTTCCATGGCCTTCTTCACGTCTTTGGTGTTGAGGTCCACAAGCTTGATCTTGGCGACTTCCTCAACCTGCTTCAGGGTGAGTTTGCCCACTTTATCCTTGTTCGGAACGCCCGAGCCCTTGGCGAGGCCGGCGGCTTTCTTTATAAGAGCGGCCATCGGGGGCATCTTGGTGATGAAGGTGAAAGTGCGGTCTTCGTAAACGGTGAGGACCACGGGTATCGGAACGCCCTGCTCCAGCTTGCGGGTCTTTTCATTGAACTGTTTGCAGAAGTCCATGATATTGACGCCGTGCTGGCCGAGCGCGGGACCCACGGGAGGCGCGGGATTGGCGGCGCCGGCCGGGATCTGCAGCTTTATCATTGTTTTAACCGCTTTAACTTTAGCCATAGTAATAAATTAAGGTTGCCCTTATTCTCTCCTTATAATTAAGTCCCGGACGCGCCGCGTAACACGGTCATCCTTAAGCCGCTGAAGCTGCGGCCTTAGACTTTTTCTACCTGCAGGAAATCAAGTTCCACCGGGGTGGGCCGGTCGAAGACGGTGACGGTGACGCGCAGTTTCGCTTTCTGCTCGTTGACGTCCTCCACGACGCCCATGAAGTGCTTGAACGGCCCTTCCACGATGCGGACGTTCTCGCCCTTCTCGAACTGCACGGCCGGCTTGGGCTTTTCCTGGCTGGTGGAATTCATCAGCTCCAGGATCTGCTGGACTTCAACTTCGTCCATAGGCACGGGCTTGGGGTCCCCGAGGAACCCGCTGACGCCCTGCACGCCGCGTATGGCCCAGTAAGTGTTGTTGTCCAGCTCCATGTTGACCAGCACGTAACCCGGGAAAAATTTGCGCTTGCTTACCTTTTTCTGATTGTTCTTGACCTGCATCACGTCCTCGGTGGGAATGAGGACCTGCGCGATGCGGCCGGCGAGCTCTTTATCCTCCACCTTGGCCTGGAGCATCTTCAGGACGCGCTCCTCGAAACCGGTGCGGGTGTGGATCACATACCATGACTTAGCCATTAGCGGCCTCCCAGTATTGCCTTGAGTATCGTG
>CAZUQT010000355.1:0-1749 GCA_964622585.1 uncultured Elusimicrobiaceae bacterium
GGGGGCCGTGTTCCACTTCCACGATGGAAAGGCGCTCGTGCAGGAGGATGCCGTTCGCGTCGGAATAGATGCCGCTCCAGTCCGGGCCCCGGTGGCGCAGGCGCTTTACGAGCGTGAGCGCTTTTTTGCGCAGCGCGTCCGAATTGCCCTTAATATCCAAGATCGCAAGTATCCCGCACATAGACCCTCCGTAAACGTCCTTTAACTACTTAATAATAACAAAAAGCGGGGCGGCGGTCCCGGGGCGCAAATAAAGAGCGCCGGCCACGGGGACCAGCGCTCCTCTTTATCGACGCGGCCGCGCTAGTTCCTTTCCAGGCGCCCGTAGACGGGCTGGTACTGGCTGCGGCGCATCAGGTCCAGCATATTCTTCGGCCGGCGCTTGTCCGTAAGGCCGCTCCTGCAGGCCACTTCGGCCACGGCCGCGGCGATGCGGGCCGAGATCTCCCTGATCTGGCTAAGCGCCGGGAAAAGCCGGCCCTGCGCGAGGTCCTTCGGGCTGGTCATCTCCGCCAGGGTCTTTGCGGCCGCGAAGAACATCTCGTCGGTGACCCTCCTGGCGCCGCTGACCACCACCCCGAGCCCGATGCCGGGGAAAACATAGGCGTTATTGGCCTGCCCGGGAATGAGGGTCTTGCCTTTGTATTTGCAGGTCGGGAAAGGCGAGCCGCTTGCGTAGATAGCTCTCCCGCCTGACCAGTCATAAGCGTCCTGCGCGGCGCACTCCGCCTTGGAAGTGGGATTGGAGAGCGCGAAGATGACCGGGCGCTTGTTTATTTTCGCCATCTCGGCCACTATTTCGCGCGTGAACCTCTTAGGCTGGCCGGAAGCGCCTATAAGGATGCTCGGCTTGATCGACTTGACCGCGGCCTCCAGGCTCTTGACCGGCGCATGCCGGTGGGCGAAAGGCTTTTTATGCGCGGCCAGGTCCGTGCGGCTGTCTTCCACCAGGCCGGTGGAGTCCACGAACCAGCAGCGGCCCATAGCCTCAGCCCGGTCGGCGCCTTCGGCCACGGCCGCGCTGACGCAGAGCTCCGCGATCCCGGTAGCCGCTTCTCCGGCCCCGAGGAAGAGCATGGTCTGGTCCTTCAGCTTGCCGCCGGTCAGGCGCAGCGCGCTGTAGATGCCGGCCAGGGTCACCGAGGCGGTGCCCTGGATATCGTCGTTGAAGGTGCAGACCTCGTCCCGGTATTTCGCGAGCAGCCGGAAGGCGTTATGATTGGCGAAGTCCTCGAACTGGATCAGGGCCGCGGGGAACACCTCGCTGACCGCGTGCACGAACTCGTCCACGAAAGAATCGAACTCCGCTCCCGAGATACGCTTCTTGCGGATCCCGAGGTAAAGCGGGTCCTTGAGCAGGTCTTCGTTATTGGTCCCAACATCAAGCAGTATCGGCAGCGTCTGTTCCGGAGGGATACCGGCACAGGCGGTGTAGAGGGAGAGTTTGCCCACCGGGATGCCCATCCCGTTTGCGCCCAGGTCGCCCAGGCCCAGGATCCGCTCGCCGTCCGTCACCACGATCACGCGGGGGTCTTTCTCGGGCCAGTTGCGCAGGACCTCCCTGATCCGGCCTTTGTAGTTCCTGGAAATATAGAGCCCCTTGGGACGCCTGAAGATATGGCCGTAGATCTGGCAGGCCTGGCCGACCACGGGGGTGTAGATGATGGGCATGGTCTCTTCGATATTGTCCATGACCACGCGGTAAAAGAGGGTCTGGTTGCGGTCCTGCAGGGCGCTGAGCATGATGAA
>CAZUQT010000356.1:0-1745 GCA_964622585.1 uncultured Elusimicrobiaceae bacterium
CGCCAGTCCGCTATTCCACGGGATGTCGATTACGCTTAAAATTCTCAATGGCTGTCTCATAGCATTTAAAGGTCAGGGCCGCCATGCGCGGCGAGGAGAAGTCCTCGCGCCGGCGGTGGGCTTCGGCCGCCAGGCTTTCCCTCAGGGGGGCGTCTTTTATCAGCCTGAGGGCGGCCTGCGCTAATTCTTCGGGGCTGCGGGGCTTCACCGTCAGGCCGTTCGCGCCGTCCTCTATCACGTCGGTTATCCCTCCGGCGGTGGTGGCCACTATCGGGAGGGAGGCGTTCATCGCTTCCACGAGCACGCTGCCCATCCCTTCCTCGCAGGAGGAAAGCACGAACATGTCCAGCGCCGCCAGGACCATGTACGGGTCGCTGCGGTAGCCGATCAGTTTGAAGCGGTCCTGTATCTTGAGCATCCGGGCGAGGTGTTCCGTCTTCTGCGCCAGGGGGCCTTCTCCGGCGATAAGGAAGAAAGTCCCGGGCGCTTCCTTCAGCACCAGCGCGGCGGCGCGCACCATGTTCTCCGGGTCTTTGTGAGGGACGAGGGCGATAAGCGAGCCCGCCCAGAAAGCGCCGGCCGGGATATCCAGTTCGGCGGAGAGGGCCTGCCGCGCGGCTTGCCGGTAAGCGTGGAACTCGCCCGGCTTCCAGGGGGTCTCGTCGAGGTCGATAGTGCTGTTCACTACGGCCACCTTTTCTTCGGGGACCCGGGCTTTCAAAAGTATCTCTTTCACGGCGTCGGAGATGGCTATAACGGCGTGGGCTTTTCCGTACTTTAGCCGGGCGGTAAAAGAGCCGGGGATGAAATCCACGCGCCGGTGGGCGACGCGCACGCAGTCCAGGCCGGCCGAGGCCAGCCAGGAGACCGCCGCGGCGTGGGAAGTGTGCGAATGCAGCACCGGGGGGAATTTCCCCGGCGGCAGACTTTTAAGCGCGCGCCGGAGAAGCAGGGCGGAAACCGGGTCCCATTCGAAAAAATACGGCAGCGTGAGGGTTTTGAACCCCTTCCGGCGGGCGGCTTTCTGAAGCGGGGAGTCCTCCCGGCAGACGACGGTATTGTCGTGGCCGAGGAGGTTGAGCTCTTTTACGAGGTAGAGAAGCTGGCGCTGGCCGCCGCGCAGCTCCTTCCCATCGTCAAGGTGAAATACGGCGAGCCGGTTTTCCATCATAAAGGAATATTTTAACAATTAAAAGCCGCGGCGGCGCTAAAGGTCCAGGAGCTTGCCGGCTTTGGCCGAGATCTCCCCGGCGCCGATCTCCGCGGGGTCGTTCTCGAACACAGCCAGCTCGGGGAGGAATTTGCCGCGGGGGGAGATCTTCCCTATCCAGCTTTTTTGGAAGATCCCGAGGCAGGGCGTGCCGAGGGCGCTGGCCAGGTGCAGCGGGCCGGAGTTATTGCCGATAAAGAGCTTCGCGCGCGAAACGGCGTAGGCCAGGTTCTTGATGTCGAGCCCGAGGTCGCAGGAATAGACCCGGCTGCCCGCCGCCTGGGGGAGGGCGCTGAAAGCCTCTTTTTCATCGCGGCTGGCGTTCACCAGGACGCGCAGGCCGCGGGCTTCCAGCAGCCGGAGGATGCCGGTCCAATGCGTGAGCGGGAGGTTCCTCTTCGGGTTTCCCGAGAAGGGGTGGATGACGGCCCAGGCGCCTGACGAGAATAGCGCGGCGGTCTCCGGGGTTTCTCCGTAGCTGGTCGCGGCGGCCTGATATCTGAGTTCGCCGGGATCCTTTCCCAGCGCGGCTTCG
>CAZUQT010000357.1:0-1740 GCA_964622585.1 uncultured Elusimicrobiaceae bacterium
TACGGCGCTTTCGTGATGGTGGACGACGCGCACGCCAGCGGCGTGATAGGGAAAGAGGGCCGCGGCACGGTGAGCCATTTCGGCCTCGACGGAAAGGTGGAAATACAGATAGGAACGCTTTCGAAGGCTTTCGCCTCGGTAGGAGGCTACGCGGCCACGACACAGAGCCTGAGGGACTATATGGGCTCGGTGGCCAGGCCCTTCCTGTTCTCGAGCTCCCAGCCGCCGTCGGTGGCGGCCACCTCCCTGGCGGTCCTGGAGATCCTGTTGACCGAGCCGCAGCACCTGAAAAACCTCTGGGACAACACCGCCTTCCTGAAAGAGGAACTTAAGAAAGCCGGCTTCGACACGGGCGCTTCGGTAACGCCCATCACCCCGATCATGACGGCGAAAGCCGTGGAATTCTCTACCCGCCTTTTCGAAGAGGGAGTATTCGCGCTCGCCCTGGGCTTCCCTACCGTGCCGAAGGGCAAAGAGCGCCTGCGCACGATAGTCACGGCCGGGCACACCATAAAGGACCTGGAATTCGCGGTGGAGAAATTCAGAAAAGTCGGAAAAGAACTGAACATCATCTGAGGGAATAGGGCGGCCGCGCAGGGCCGGGAACGGGGAAGCGGTACGGGGATCACTCGCCGCCCGCGGGATTCCCGGTATCCGGGGAGAGAGCGGCGCTGACCAGGCCGAGCAAATAGTCGCATTTAAAAGGCTTTGTAAGGCACTCGAGGATGGCAAGTTCTTTCGCCTTCTCGGCGGCGCTTTCAGGGGTGAGCGTTCCGGAAACCAGCATGCATTTGTCGCCGGAACTTTTTTCCCTGAATAATTTTATCAGCTCGGTCCCGAAGCCGTCCGGGAACATCAGGTCGGTTATCAGGAGATCATAGGTCCCGGAGGTCAAAAGCTCCGAAGCTTCCCTGATATTTTCGGCGAAAGTCAGGCAATACCTTCCGTCCGATAAAATACGGCTGTAGAGCGTGCGCATCGCGTCGCTGTCATCGGCTATAAGTATCTGCGGTTTCATGATTTCCACCTCCATTTAAGTATAAGCCGAAGGGTTAACTTTTGCATTAAGCGAACCTGACTTTTTCTTAATCTTCGCCGCCCCCGGGCGGGAAACATACTGATTTTGATAGGATATAGCAGTGGCTAGGACAAGGGAGACCATATGAGAGCGCTGGTAATAGAAGATGAAAAAAAGCTGTCCGACTTCATTAAAAAGGGACTCACCCAGGAAGGCCTTTCGGTGGACACCGCCTATACGGCCGGAGAGGCGGCCAAACAAAGCCTGAACGGGGTTTACGACATCATCCTTCTGGACGTGAACCTGCCGGACGGTGACGGCTTTTCCGTGTTGAAAGCGCTGCGCGAGGAAGGGGACACGACGCCGGTGATCATGCTGACGGCGCGCGGCTCGGTGGACGACAAGGTCCGCGGGCTCGAAGCCGGCGCTAACGACTACCTGACCAAGCCTTTCGCCTTCAGGGAGTTGATAGCCAGGGTCCGGGTGCTGCTCCGCGCCCCGCAGGCTCCCACCGACGTCCTTACCGCCGGGAACCTGGTCTTCGATGTGCGCGCCCGCAAGGTCATGCGCGGCGCGAAGCCCGTGGCTCTTACCAACAAGGAGCTCGCCCTTCTCGAGGTGCTTATGCGCTCCGCCGGCAGGCCGGTAAGCCGGGTAGTTCTGTGGGAACACGCCTGGGAAGGCTCTTTCGAGGTGGACTCCAACGTCCTGGACGTGCATGT
>CAZUQT010000358.1:0-1723 GCA_964622585.1 uncultured Elusimicrobiaceae bacterium
CTGCCTGGCCACGGTCACCTGGGCGTCCTTGGTGGAAGCCGCGATATGGGGGGTGCAGATCACCTTCTCCATCCCGAAGAAGATGTGGTCCGTGGCGGGTTCCTTGGCGTAAACGTCGCAGGCGAAGCCGGCTATCTGGCCGCTCTCTATACCGGCCTTGATATCCTCTTCCACCATGATGCCGCCGCGGGCGCAGTTAACGATACGCACGCCTTTCTTCATCTTGGCGATCGCGTCCTTGTTAAGCATGCCCTTGGTGGCCGGGTTGATAGTGACGTGATAGGTGATGAAGTCGGCCTTGGCGTAAAGCTCTTCGAGGGGAACCATCTTCACGCCCAGCTCGCGGGCGCGCTCGGCGGTCATCACCGGGTCGAAAACGATCACGTTCATCTTCAGGCCCATGGCGCGGTCCGCCACCACGGCGCCGATATTGCCGCAGCCGACGACGCCCAGGGTCTTGCCGGTTATCTCCACGCCCTCGAATTTCTTTTTCTCCCATTTGCCCGCGTGGGTGGAGGCGTTCGCCTGCGGGATATGGCGGGCCAGGGCCAGCATCATCGCTATCGCGTGCTCGCCGGTGGAGACGGTATTGCCGAAGGGGGTGTTCATCACCAGCACTTTCTTCTCGATGCAGGCGAGGACGTCGATATTGTCGACGCCGGAGCCGGCGCGGGCCACGGCCTTCAGGTTCTTGGCGGCCTCGATGATCTCGCGGGTGAGGGTGGTCGCCGAGCGGACGATGATAGCGTCGAACTCGTGGGCGCAGGCCTTGAGTTCTTCCGGCTTCATCCCGGTCTTTACTACGGCCTCGAGGCCCCTGTCCTTCAGGACTTTCTCGCAGAGAGGATCGGCTTTGTCGGCTATAAGCACTTTTTTCATTTCACGGCCTCCTTGGCGTATTCTTTGGCGACGGCTTCATAGGCCCAGTCTAGCCACGGGGTCAGCGCTTCTATATCGGAGGTCTCGACGGTGGCGCCGCACCAGACGCGGATGCCGGCCGGGGCTTTACCGTAGGAGTTGATATCGTAGGCCACGCCCGGCTTGTCGGGCAGCGAGGTGTTCTTCTTCGCGGCCTTCGTCTTCTCCTCGTCGGACAGTTTCAGGAACCAGCCGGCTTTTATTTTAAAGCAGACGGAGGTATTGGAGCGGATCTCCTTCGACTCGGCCAGGAAGTCTATCCAGTCGGACTTGGCCACCCATTTTTCGAAAGCGGCGAGGTTGGCGTTGGAGCGCTTAACCAGCGCGGGGCTGCCGCCGATGCTCTCCGCCCACTTCAGGGCGTCTATCGCGTCCTCGACGCACAGCATGGACGGGGTGTTGACCGTATTGTACTCCAGCTCGCCGGGCTTCAGCTTGCCTTCGGCGGCAAGGCGGAATATTTTCGGGACGGGCCAGGAGACTTTCGGCTCGTTCTCTTCCATGCGCTTCACGGCTTTGGGCGACAGGATGATGACGCCGTGCGCGGCCTCGCCGCCCAGGACTTTCTGCCAGGAGAAGGTGACCACGTCGAGCTTGGCAAAATCCATCTCCATGGCGAAGACGCCGGAGGTGGCGTCGCAGATAACTATGCCCTCGTGGTTGGCGGGCAGCCAGTCGAGGTTGGGCACCTTCACTCCGGAGGTGGTCCCGTTCCAGGTGAAAATTATGTCGTTGGCGGGGTTGGCCTTTTTCAGGTCCGGGAGTTTGCCGTAGTCGGCCTTATACTCGTTGACCTTGGGGAGCT
>CAZUQT010000359.1:0-1712 GCA_964622585.1 uncultured Elusimicrobiaceae bacterium
CCTCAACCACCATAAAGGCGAGCACCCCAGGATGGGCGCCACCGACGTGGCCCCCTTCATCCCGATAATGGAGTCCACCATCGAAGACTGCATCAAGCTGGCCGAGGCCGCCGGCGAGCGCATCGGGCGCGAACTGAACATCCCCGTCTACCTTTACGACAGGGCCGCCCGCAATGAGAACAGGCGCGACCTGGCCAAGGTCCGCAAAGGCCAGTTCGAAGGCCTGCGCGAGGACATAGGCAAAAACCCGGAGCGCGTTCCCGACTTCGGCCCCAACCATATCCATCCCACCGCCGGCGCAATGGCCGTGGGCGCCCGCAACCAGATCATAAATTTCAACGTGAACCTGGCCACCACCGACATGGAGTTCGCCAAGGGCCTGGCGAAGAAGATCCGCACTTCCGGCGGCGGCCTGCCCGCCCTGCGCGCCAAGGAAATTTTCCTCGAGTCGAAGGGCCAGGTGCAGATGTCGACCGTGCTGACCGACTACCGGACCACCTCGGTAAAGCGCGTGATGGACGAAATGGCCAAAGAGCTCGCGCCTAAAAACATAGCGGTAACCGGCACGGAGCTGATCGGCCTGACCACGCAGGACGCGCTTACCGATTACGCCGTGGAAGCCCTCCAGGTGAAGGATTTTAAAAAGGAAGAGCAGGTGCTTGAAACCAAACTGCTGAAGCTGCTGAGCTCCTGGCAAGGGGCGGCCAATATTTTTGTGGACGCGCTGGCCACCACCGACCCCACGCCCGGCGGCGGCTCCGCGGCCGGTGTTAACGGCGCGATGGGCTGCGCCCTCGGCCAGATGGCCATCGGCATCACGCTCCGCGGCAAGAAGCTCGACGAGGCCAAACGGCCCGCGCTGCGCTCCCTGCTCGAGAACCTTGGCGGGCATAAAGCCGCGCTGCAGGGCTGCGTCGCCGAAGACGCGGCTTCCTTCGACGGCTTCATGGAGGCCATGAAGATCCCCAAGGACAACCCCGAGCGCAAGGTAAAGATGCAGGCGGCGCTGAAGCACGCCGCCGAGGTCCCTCTTAAGACGGCGCGCCTGGCTTCCGAGGCCCTGGCGGGGCTCAGCGTCTGCGGCGGTTCCATCTCGAACCACGTGGCTTCGGACTACCGCAGCGCCCGCTACCAGCTGGAGACCGCCATCCGCTGCGCGGCCGAGAACGTTTTTATAAACGCCGAGGGCCTTGAGGACAAGGTTTTCGCCGAGAAAATACTGGCCGAGATAAAAGGTTATCTCTCCGGCTGCGAAGCTATGCAAGCGCCGTATCAAAGGGCTATGCCCCTCTGACGGCCGAAGCAGTGAAAATATAAGGAGCAATTAATGGCAAGCATGGACACTATTTCACGCAACCTGATGCTGGACAGTCTCAGGGAATACGCGAAGCGGCGCATCCCTTTCGACCTGATCCGCGAGCTGGACGAGAAGAACGAATGCCCTACGGAGATACTCAAGGAGATGTACGACAAGGACTCCCTGGGCGTGCACCTGTTGATGATCCCCGAGGAATACGGCGGGGTCTCCGGCGGGACCTTCGATATCTACCGCATCTGCGAGCTGCTGGCCAGGATCGACCTCGGCATCGCCACCGGCGTTTTCGCCACCTTCCTCGGCACCGACCCGCTCAACCAGGGCGGCACGACGGAGCAGAAGGAGAAGTGGCTTAAGCGCATCGCCTCCGAGAACCTCCTGGTGGCCTACGGCGCCC
>CAZUQT010000360.1:0-1690 GCA_964622585.1 uncultured Elusimicrobiaceae bacterium
CGTAGCCGTACACGTCGTTGTAGGCCTTGAAATTGTCGGCGTCCACGTAGCAGAAAGCGAACGGCTCTTCGTCGGTAATGCGCCTGGTCACTTCCTCTTCTATGGCCGGGCTGCCCGGCAGGTGGGTGAGCGGGTTGAGCGCGGTGTCGGCGCTTTTGCGCTTCAGGATGCGGTTTATCCTGGCCCTGAGCTCGCGCACATCGAAGGGCTTCGTTATGAAATCGTCGGCGCCGAGCTCTATCGTGTTGACCCTGGCGTCCACCTCGGCCACGCCGCTGAGTATGATGACCGGAATGTCCCGGGTATCCGGGGCCTCGCGTATGCGCTTGCAGAGGGTGTACCCGTCGACGCCCGGCATGCGCAGGTCCAGCAGGATAAGGTCCGGCTTATTGTCCTTAAGGAGAGCGATAACCTCCTCCCCCTGGTAGCAGGTGGTCACGGAGTAGTTATACTTTTTCAGGACGGCGGAGATGAGCAGGCCCACGTTCGGGTCGTCATCCACCACAAGTACTTTTTTTCCCTGCAAGGTTCCCCCTGGCCAATGGCCGTGCCGTAACAAGAGCTATGCTCATCAGGCGGCCAAAAAAATCAAACAGACGCTGCCGCCAGCCTGCATATCATTATAAAAAATAATATATAGGAAAGCAACCCGCAAAAAAGCCGCGTATAAAGGAAGAATGTTGCGAAGCCGGCCGACCGCTGCCGGAGGCTGGAACGCAATTTGCCGGGCGGGCCTTCCTTTAGCCGGCTAAACCGGGGCTTTCGGCAGTTTCCGGGTCATGTGGGTCTTGAAAATGTTTAATTTTCTGCTATAATAGTAAAAAGACCAAAACTCACAAAAGTCACAACACCGGAGAGAATTGATAATGCGACAAAAAATTTTCAGCACTTTTGAAATAGCCAAAATGCTCGAGCTTTCGCCCGGCACCGTGGCTAACTGGGTGGACGCCGGGCGCCTTAAGGCCTATAGCACGCTCGGCGGGCACAGGCGGATCAAGGCGGAGGACCTGGAGGTCTTTCTGAAGGAGAACAAGATCCCGGCGCCCCTGGAGCTGGTCGAGCGCCTGCACGCGGAAAAAAAAGTGCTTATCGTCGAGGACGACGTCAAATTCCTCAAGCTGACGGAGCGCTTCTTCAAAACTTTCCGCAGGAAGTGGGAGGTCTTTACGGCGCGCGACGGCTTTCAGGCGGGCGCGCTGGTGGGGAGCGTCAAGCCCGACGTGGTTATCCTGGATATAATGCTCCCGGACATAAACGGGTTCAAGGTTTGCGAGATGATCAAAGCCGCCGGCAGGCAGACCCTTGTCATAGCCATTACCGGTTATGACTCCGACGAGATCAGGCGGAAGATACTCGCGGCCGGCGCCGACGCTTACTATGCGAAGCCTTTCGATTTCGAGGAGCTGGTGGAGCGTATCGAGTCCTGGGGCGGTAAGTAGGCAGTTTTACGGATCTGCAGGGGGTTGGGTTAGGGAGGCGCGGCCTCCGGAAGCCCCTGTTCCGATAGCGGGACAGGGGCTTCCTCTTTTCCGCGCGGCCGCGGCAACTGCCGGCCGGCCGGGTATTTTATGCATGAAGACGCTGTGACTAAAGTTACACTGCCCCTTGACAACCGTTATACCGGGTGGTAGAATAAATCTGTCAGGGCTGCCTCCCTCACCCTACCCCCCATAGGCAGCCCTGCCTTATT
>CAZUQT010000361.1:0-1678 GCA_964622585.1 uncultured Elusimicrobiaceae bacterium
CTTCACCATGGGCTCGAATTTGGCCAGGGAGGGCTCGTTGAACACTATTACCGTGTCCGGAGCGGAAACGATAGGGGTGGATACTTCGTCGGTAGCCACGACTACCGAGCAATTGGCGGTGCCGCCGCGCATCTCGGCCCCATAGGCCGGGAAGAAGCTGACTTCCTTACCCTCCATCATTCCGGCCTGGGCCAGCAGGTAGCCGGCCGAGACCACGCCCTGGCCGCCGAAACCGGCTATTCTTATTCCTTGGTACATTTTAAAGTCCTCCGTTATTTCTTATCGGCCGCACAGGCGTCCTTGTACACGCCCAGCGGGAATACGGGCAGCATGCCTTCGGCCACGAACTTCACGGCTTCCGAAGGGTTGTCCAGCCTGGTGCCCCAGTTGGTCGGGCACATGGAAAGGACCTCGACCATCGAGAAGCCCTTGCCGTCTATCTGGTTCTGGAAAGCCTTCCGGATGGCGGTCTTGGTCTTGATCACGCCGGGGACATTGTGGACCGTGGTGCGCTCCAGGTAGGTGGCCCCGTCTATGGTCGCGAGCATTTCGCACATCTTTATCGGAAAGCCTGACTGCTTCGCGGTGCGGCCGTCCTGGCAGGTCGTCGCTTTCTGCCCTATCAGCGTGGTCGGGGCCATCTGGCCGCCGGTCATGCCGTAGATAGCGTTGTTGACGAAGATGACCGTTATATTCTCCGAGCGGATGGCGGTGTGGACTATCTCCGCCATGCCGATGGAGGCCAGGTCGCCGTCGCCCTGGTAGGAGAACACGATGGTGTCGGGCTTCGCGCGCTTGATGCCGGTCGCCTCGGCGGGGCCGCGGCCGTGCGGGCCCTGGATCATGTCGCAGTTGAAGTAGGTGTCGGCGAAGACGGCGCAGCCTACCGGCGCTACGCCGATGGTGCGGTTGCGTATGCCCAGCTCGTCCATCACTTCCGCTATGATGCGGTGGATCGTGCCGTGGCCGCAGCCGGGGCAGTAATGCATTTTTACGTCGAGAAGGGATTCGGGTCTCTTATTTTGCAGCTGCATATTCTTTGGCCCCCTTTTTAACGATGGCGTCCATGGTCTTGTAGACTTCTTCGGCGGTCATGACTGAGGCGCCGGGCTTGGCGTGCAGGTGGACCTCGGCGCGGCCGTTCAGCGAGAGCTGCACGTCCTCCACCATCTGGCCCAGGCTCATCTCTACGGCCAGGAAATGCTTTATCCGCTTGGAGAGTTCCACCAGGCGGGCTTTCGGGAAAGGCCAGAGCGTGATCGGGCGGAACAGGCCCACCTTCAGGCCTTTCTCGCGCGCAAGCTTCATGGCGGCCACGGAGACGCGGGCCGAGATGCCGTAAGCCACTATCGCTATTTCGGCGTCTTCAAGCATCTTCTCCTCGTACATCACCTCGCTGGCCTCGATCTGCTTATAGCGCTTTACGCGCTCGTTGACCATCAGTTCCAGGAAGCCCTCGCGCAGGTCGTAGGACTTGGCTATCCGTTTTTCGCGGCCTTTGTTGACGCCTATGGCCCAGTTCGGCTCTATAAGCGTCTTAGTGTCTACCTCGGGAACAGTGAACTCTATAGGTTCCATCATCTGGCCTATAAGGCCGTCGGTAAGCACCATGGAGGGAATGCGGTATTTGAAGCCGACTTCGAAACATTTGTGAGGGAAATTGCCCATTTCAGTGACG
>CAZUQT010000362.1:0-1668 GCA_964622585.1 uncultured Elusimicrobiaceae bacterium
GCAGAGGCGGGTGAGCTCGTTGGGGGTGGTGGCCAGTTCCACGCCCAGCAGCACGTTGGGCTGGTTCCCCTTGGGGAGCACCACGTCGGTGGCTACCAGGAGGTTGCGGAAAGGGTTTACCGCCGCGCCCAGCTTGAAGGTGAGCGGCAGGGGGTTGGATTCTTTGTCGTAAGTAAGGCCGCCGCCCATATTAGTGGCGGTGACGGCCAGGCGGTAGGGGATGTCGCCGAAATTGTAGGTCATTATGCCCACGTCCCCGGCGTAGCTTTTCGCCGAGTCGACTATGCTCGACTTGATATATTTAAGCGAGACGCCCACCGAGACGTCGATGTCTTTATCCGAGAATTCAAGTATGGCCTTGCTGTACGACAGGGTAAAGACCTGGTCGCGCGGTGTGAAGCTGCCCGACGGCATTATGCCGCCGGAGATGTCTGTTTCCGTTATCGCGCCGATGTCGGTAAGCAGCACCGAGCCGGCCAGGACGGAGTCGTAGGAGAGGCGGTGCGCGTAGGCGGCGTACTGGTAGCTTATCTCCTCCAGGTACTGGGCGCGCATGAACACGGCTGAAAGTTTTGGGATCTGGACGAGGCCGGCCGGGTTCCAGTAGACGGCGGAGGCCTCGTCGCTTATTGCGGTATAGGCGCCGCCCATGGCCGCCGCCCTGGCCCCTGCCGCCAGGTTCAGGAAGTCGGCCGTGGTGGTTCCCACCGATTTATTGGAAAAATACCGGGGGTCTTCGGCGGCGAAAAGCGGGGAGGAGAAAGAGAAAGCCAGGCCGGCGGCCGCCAGGGAGGCCGTAAGCACCGCTTTGGTGTAAGTCTTTTTCATAAACTTACCTTTCCACCGCCAGCTTGAAAACCTTCTTGCCGGAGCTGGCGTCCACCACCACGAGGTAGATGCCGCTGGCCACCAGGTAGCCGGACTTGTTGACGCCCTTCCAGATCACGACGCCGGTAGTGCCGGAGGTGGCTTCCCAGACCTTGTCTCCGGAGAGGGTGTAGATGCGCACTTTGGCGCTGGCCGGGATCTTGTCTATGGTCACGAAGCCCTGGCCCCGGTTGGGATAGAAAGGATTGGGATAGATAAGCACGGCGTTAAGGTTCGAGGCCGCGATGCGCTTCATGATCTGGAACAGGCTGAAGTGGTTGAGCGTGGCTTTTATCGTGCGGTCGCCTACGCTGACCACCGTTTCCAGCGGCAGGCACTGCTGCGTGTCCGGGTTGTAGCGGGCCAGGACTATCTGGGCGGCGTTCGTGATGATATCGTTCTTGGTCGCGTCCGCGTCCTTGTCGAAATGCAGGGTGAAAGTTATCGGGCTCTGGGGCTGGGCGCCGTTCTCCGAGAAGATCTCCACCCCCACCGGGATCCCGCCGGGCAGGTAGCCGCAGTCGTTGCGGGTGGAGGAAGAGATGGCGATCGCGGTCTTCGCGGGGAAGGCTGCGGCCGGGATATACATGTCCACGGTGCGGTTATTCGGCAGGCTGCCGGAGATGGACGCCGCCGCGTAAGGGTCGCTGGTTCCGCCGATAGCTCCGGACGGAGCTCCGCCGGGACCCGCCAGAGTGAAGGCGGCAGGGGCCCGCTTGCGGGCCGTCACGAGGTTCTCCCCGTTGCGGGCGGCCACGTCGAAATAGTAGGTGGTGGAGGTGAGCAGGCCGTTCACGAAAG
>CAZUQT010000363.1:0-1620 GCA_964622585.1 uncultured Elusimicrobiaceae bacterium
TCTTCGGCGAGAAAACCGTGCAGACCCTCGGCAATAAGCCGCCCGTGCTGATAGCGATGAACCCCGCGGCGCTCGCCGTGAACCTGAAGAACATGGACAAGGGCTCGGTCATCATCACCAATTCCGACTCGTACAGCGCTGTCGGCCTGGAAAAGGCCGGCTATAAATCCAACCCCTTGGAAGACAATTCCCTCGCGAATTACCGCGTCATCGGCGTCCCGGTCAACACCCTGGTGGGCGGCGTCCTGAAGGATTCCGGCCTTACCCCCGCCCAGGTGCTGAAATGCAAGAATTTCTATCTGCTCGGCATCCTTTACTGGATGTACGGCCTCCCCCTCGAAGCCACCAAAACCTGGATAAAGACCAAGTTCGGCAAAAAATCCCCCGAACTGGCGGCCGCCAACGCCAAGGTGCTGGAAGCCGGCTACGATTACGCGGAGACCACCGAGATCTTCGACGCGCGGTTCCAGCTGAAGAAAAGCCCGGTGACCAAGGGCAAATACCGCAATTTGACCGGCAATGAGGCCGCCGCCTACGCGATGATCACCGCGGCCAAGCTCCTTAAAAAGAAGCTTTTCTACGGCTCCTATCCCATCACCCCGGCCACGGAGATCCTTCAGACCCTCTCCAAGCACCGGGCCAATGACGTGGTGGTGTTCCAGGCCGAGGATGAAATAGCCGCCATCTGCTCCTCCATAGGCGCGGCTTTCGCCGGCGAACTGGCGGCCACCGGGACCAGCGGCCCCGGGCTCTCGCTCAAATCGGAGGCCCTCGGCCTGGCCGTCATAGCCGAGCTGCCCCTGGTGGTGGTGAACGTGCAGCGCGGCGGCCCTTCCACCGGCCTGCCCACCAAGACCGAGCAGTCCGACCTGCTGCAGGCCGTCTACGGCCGCCACGGGGAATCCCCCCTGGTGGTGCTGGCCGCCACCAGCCCCGCCGACTGCTTCGACACCACGCTGGAAGCCGCGCGCATAGCCGTAAAGTATATGACGCCGGTGATAGTGCTGACCAACGCCTACCTCTCCAACGGCTCGGAGCCCTTCCGCATCCCGAAGCTGTCGGAACTGCCCAAGTTCGAGACCAGCCCCCTGCCGAAGCTCGAGGATTACAAGTGCTTCATGCGCGATCCCGAGACCCTGGCCCGCCCCTGGACCTACCCCGGCCTCGCCGGCTACGAATACCGCGCCGGCGGCCTGGAGAAGCAGAACGTCGAGGGCAATATCAGCTATGACGCCGCCAACCACGAGGTTATGACCAACCTGCGCGCGGATAAGATAGCGCGCGTGGTCAAGGAGATCCCTCCCACCAAGCTCAACGGCCCGGAAGAAGGAGAACTTCTGGTGGTAGGCTGGGGCTCGACCTACGGCGCCATCACGACCGCCATCGCCGAGGCCCGGAAGACCGGGCTCAAGGTGTCCTCCGTCCACATCAAGAACATCTTCCCCCTGCCGCCGGACCTGGGCACGATCATGCGGCGCTTCCGCAAGGTCCTGGTGCCGGAGGAGAACTCCGGGCAGTTCCGGATGCTGCTGCGCTCCACCTATATGCTGGAACCGCTCGGCCTTAACAAGGTGCAGGGCCAGCCGCTCAATTCCGACGAAGTCCTGTGCAAGATACAGG
>CAZUQT010000364.1:0-1601 GCA_964622585.1 uncultured Elusimicrobiaceae bacterium
CCGGCGGCGAGCCGGCGGCGGTAGCGGTGATAGACGCGGTGACGCGGCTTATCCCCGGCGTGCTCAAGAAAGAGGACGCCACCGTGAACGAGACTTTTACCGGCGGCCTGCTCGAAGCCCCGCATTACACCCGGCCGGGCGTCTGGCGCGGAGAGAAAGTTCCCGAGGCGCTTTTGAGCGGGAACCATAAGCGGATAGCCGAGTGGCGCAGCACGCAGGCGCTGGAGCTTACCGGGAAAGCCAGGCCGGACCTGGCGGCCGGCGGGCAGGCGAAAAAACCGGCGCGCGGCAAAAAGAAAATTTAGGAATTAAATCAGTCGGCTTTGCAAATAACTTAGGAGGCAGTATGATCAACATCAACAAGTACCTGGGCATCAAGAACGATAAATTTGACTTCAAGTCCGGCGACACGGTAAAAGTCTACACCAAAGTCGTGGAAGGCGACAGCGAGCGCGTCCAGATCTTCGACGGGGTGGTCCTTTCCCGCCGCGGGACCGGGGTTTCCGAGAGCTTCATCGTCCGCAAGATCTCCTACGGCGTGGGCGTGGAAAGGGTCTTCCCCCTGCATTCCCCCCGCATCGACAAGATCGAAGTCGTGAAGACCGGCAAGGTCCGCCGCTCCAAGATCTATTACCTCCGCGGCCTGTCAGGCAAATCCGCCAGGCTTAACGAGACCGCCAAGGACATCGAGGCCGAAGTTCCCGCGGCCGCGCCTGCCGCCGAGCAGTCTCCCGCCGGCAAATAGACCGGTTGCTCCCCGTCCGCCCCCGGCGGGCGGGGTATTCCTGGCCGCTTCCCGCGGCCAGGCTTGGCCGAGACGCCTAAAGCAAGCTAAACCATATCGTGCCCCTCAGCAGATTCGACCTGACGCTCCTGGAAAAAAGAAAGCCGGCTTTCCTCGCGGGCGTGGACGAGGCCGGCAGGGGACCTTTGGCCGGGCCCGTCACGGCCTGCGCCGCCTGGATCCCTCTTTCCGCCCACAGCGTTATTTCCCCCCTCGTAAACGACAGCAAGAAGCTGTCCCCCGCCCGCCGGGAGCGCGCTCTCAGGCTCATGCTCGACTCCGGCGTGCGCTTCGGCTTCGGCTTTTCTGGGCCGGGGGAGATAGACCGGGTAAACATACTTGAAGCCACCTTCAACGCAATGGGGGCCGCCGTAAGGCGGCTTCTTTTTTATACCGGGACCTCCCCGGCCAGCGCGCTTATTCTGGTTGATGGGAACCACAGGATCAAGCGTCTCGACTCCTGCGTCCAGGAACCCGTAGTCGACGGTGACGCGAAATCCCTTTCTATAGCCGCGGCCAGCATCTACGCCAAGGTTATCCGCGACCGCTGGATGGGCGTGCTTGACCGGCGGCACCCGGGCTACGGCCTGGCCGGGCATAAAGGCTACGGCACCGCCGCCCACCTGGAGGCCCTGCGCAGGCTGGGGCCTTCCTCCCAGCACCGCTTCAGCTTCGCGCCGGTCAGGGCCGCGGGGAGCGCGCGCCATGAATAAAAAAGGCGAGAAATACGAGGAGCAGGCCGCGCTTTTCCTGGAGGCGGCCGGCTTCGAGATCCTGGACCGCAACTGGGCCTGCCCCATGGGCGAGCTGGATATAA
>CAZUQT010000365.1:0-1599 GCA_964622585.1 uncultured Elusimicrobiaceae bacterium
CCGGGCTTGCCGAAATTCGGGATGGAGGGCTCCTCGTGGAGATGCCTTCCTATGCCGTGGCCCGTGAACTCCCTCACCACCGACATGCCGTTCTCCAGCGCGTATTTTTCCACCGCGTGGGACACGTCGCCCAGCCTGGCCCCCGCCCTTACTTCGGAGAGCGCCATCTCCAGCGACCGGCTGGTCACGTCCATCAGCCTTTTCGCCTGGCCGGAAATCGCTCCGGCCGCCACGGTAACGGCGGCGTCGCCGTAAAAACCTTCGCAGACCGCGCCCATATCCAGGCTGACGATGTCCCCTTCGCGGATGATCCGCCCGGGGCTCGGGATGCCGTGCACGATCTCTTCGTTTATGGAAACGCAGAGCGTTGCCGGATAACCGCGGTAGCCTAGGAAAGCCGGGACGGCGCCCATTTCGCGCACGCTGCTCTCCGCAAATTTGTCAAGTTCCGCAGTTGAAACGCCGGGCCTTACCCGGGACTTGAGCTGAAAAAGAACTTCCGCGACCACCCTGGACGCCTTGCGCATCAGTTCTATCTCGGCCGGGGTCTTTATTTCTATCACGTTTATCGCTTTACCAGGGAGGCTACTTTCTCAGCCACCACCTCGGGAGCGAGCGCGCCGTCCGCTTCGAAAAAATTTCCTGAAGAACGATAGTAGGCCAGCAGCGGCTCGGTCTGGTCCCTGTAAACCTGCAGGCGCCGGTGAATGACTTCCGGTTTGTCGTCGTCCCGCGTCATCAGCGGCTTGGCGCAGGCGTCGCAGACGTTTTCCTTGGCCGGCGCGTGGGTGATAGTGTTATAGATCCTGCCGCAGCCGGTGCAGGTGCGCCGCGAGCCCAGGCGCTTCGTCACTTCCGCCTCGGAAACATTGAGAAAGACCACTACATCTACGGCCTGGCCGCGCGAGGCGAACCAGCTGTCCATCCCCTCGGCCTGGTCCACGGTGCGGGGCACGCCGTCGAACAGCATCCCCCGGTTTTCCTTGCTCAGCCGGGCCTTGAGGACCTCGAGCACCAGCTTGTCGGGAACCAGGCGGCCGGCCGCCAGGTATTTGGACACTTCCTGCCCCAGCGGGGTCTTGTTGGCGAGTTCCTCGCGGAAAATATCGCCGGTGGAAACGTGGAATAATCCAAGTTTTTGAGAAAGAACCTTTGCCTGCGTTCCCTTTCCGGAACCAGGGGACCCCAAGAGTATTATATTCATGATCTGTCAGTTAACCGCGAACGGTTTACTTGTTCACTGAATTTTTAAGCTTCGCCGGCCCGCTCAGCTTCCGACGTTGAACCAGCGGCCCTTCACGCGGGAATTCTTATAAAAACCTTCGTAGTTGCGCATCACCAGGTGCGCCTCGGTCTGCGCGATCGTGTCGAGCGCCACGCCCACCACGATGAGCAGCGAGGTGCCGCCGAAATAGAACGGCACGTTGAATTTGGCCCTCAGGTAGTCCGGCAGGACGGCGATCAGGGAGACGAACAGCGCGCCGCCGAGGGTGATGCGGTTAAGCACCCACTCGATGTGCTGCGCCGTCGGTTCGCCCGGGCGCATGCCGGGGATGAAGCCGCCCCATTTCTTCATGTTCTCGGCCAGGTCCTTCGGGT
>CAZUQT010000366.1:0-1597 GCA_964622585.1 uncultured Elusimicrobiaceae bacterium
GACGCCGCCCTCTCAAGGCGGAGATCACGGGTTCGAATCCCGTAGGGGCCGCCAAATTTCTGAAGTCCGAAATCTGGCAGAATCGGAGACCGCTAGCTCCCGCAGTTTCTCCGTTTCTGCCGCCGGGAAATTAAATTTTAATTTTATTTTTTTCCCGCCTAAAAGGAAGTTCGTTCCGATTTTTTTCAATATTTGCAGGTTTTCCTCCGGACTTCCCGTAACCGCGGACTCTCCGGCGAGAACTGCGGTCTTATAGAACCCTATCAGCGGTTCGTTCCGTTTACTCCCCTCCCGCTCAAAAGCTGCGAGTTTCATTTCACATTCCTTTTTTTCTTCTAAGCATGAACGCTTCTTTTGGGCGTATTCATCCTGCGTTATCAACCCGCTAAGTATCATGTCCAAAAGAGCGTTCATGCTCTTCGTAAGGAAATCTATTTTATCTCGCAGCTTTTGTGCGGCTACTTCCCCGGCCTGGGCCGCCTTCATTCCTTCCGCTTTTATGTTATCAAGAGCATCGGCGGCCAGGGCCGGGGGTAAGGAAACTCCTTTTAATAAAGCGCGTATCTGTTTTTCCGCTTCCTCTTCCCGTATATAACGCTCCGAGCAAGGCCCTTTACGCTTGGTGCACCGCAGATAGTTATGGCCCTTTTGGGTCTCTGTGGTTATACAGCAGCCGCATGTCGCACATTGAAACTGGCCGCGGTAGAGGTAAAGCTTCAGTTTGCCGTTTTTAGGCTTGCTTTTACGAGCCATTACCTCCTGGCACTTATCGAACAAGGCTTTCGTTATAAGCGGCTTATGCTTGCCCTCATAGAGCTCGCCCTTGAACCGCATAAGCCCGTAGTAAATGGGATTCTGGAGCACATACTGGTAGTTTGAAGTGGAAAGCGCGCCGCGCTGCCTGCCCCCGATAAGACCTACACCGTTCATTATGCGGCGCACCTCCGCCAAGGGATAATCACCCGAAGCGTATAGTTCAAAAGTTTTGCGGACAAAAGCAACCCGGTCTTTATCCGGCAAAATGGTCTTTGTTGCCAGGTCGTTTATGTAGCCGAGCGGGGCGCGACCGGGCCAGGTGCCGTTGCGCAGCTTCTGCCTGAGGCCGCGGTGCACGTTTTCCGATAGGTTGTCCACGTAATACTTGGACTGGCCGAAAGCGATAGACAGCATGAACTTCCCCTGCGGCGTGGGGTCGAACCAAAAGGTAGGGAACTTCAAGGCCATTACATTGCCGATGTCCACCAGGTAGATAATGCGCCCGCCATCTATGGAGTTGCGGGCCAGCCGGTCCGGGTGCCAGGCGATGATCCCCTGGGCCGCGCCCTGTTCGAGACCAGCGACCATTTCGTTGAATATCTCGCGGCCCGGCTCCTTGGCGGTCTTGCTTTCAATGAACTCGCGGACTATTGTGAGACCTTCTTTTCTCGCGTAGTCGCGTAGTTCCGTGAGCTGCGCCTCTATGGAGAGGATCTGCCGCTCGGGCTCGTCCGTGGACTTGCGCGCATAAAGGAAATACCGCATATTAAGCTTCTCCATACCTTGCCTCCCCGCTCTTAAGGCCGGTTTTGCCCAGCAGGGCTGAACCGGCCTTAAGTGC
>CAZUQT010000367.1:0-1590 GCA_964622585.1 uncultured Elusimicrobiaceae bacterium
TTCTGGACGATACTCTGTTTCGGCCTCCTGGTGCTGCTGCTGTCAAAGACGGCCTGGAAGCCGCTGATGGATTCGGTCAACGAGCGCGAGCGCGCTCTGAAGCACGACCGCCACACCGCCGAAACGGCCCGCGCCGACGCCGAGAAGCTTAAAGCCGAGCTGGACGCCAAACTTTCCGACCTGAAGTCGGAGATAGGGCGCCGCATGGACGAGGCCCGGGTCACGGCCGAGAAAGAGAAGGACATGCTGATAGAGGAGGCCCGCAAGAGCGCCGCCGCGATAGTAGAATCTTCCAGGCGCGAGATAGAAGCCCAGAAGATAGAGGCCGCCCGCGAGCTCCGGCACAAAGTGGCCGAGCTTTCCGTGATGGCCGCCGAGCACATCCTGGTAAAGCAGCTGGACCACAGGGCCAATACGGACCTGGCTTCGAAATACCTGGCCGAGCTCGAGAAAGAAAGGCCCGACCTGAAGCTGGAGTGCTGAATGGATTCCAGCGCCAAGATACTCGCCAAACGCTACGCCAGGGCCTATATGAACCTGGACGGCAAGGTTTACAGCGCGGCCGCGCAGACGGCGTCCCTCGCCAAGCTCGAGGCCCTGCGCGTGGTCTTCTCGGCGGCGAAGCCCCACCTTAAAATACTTGTACACCCGGCGATCAACAGCGGCGTAAAGCTGGAGGTGCTGGGGAAGGTGCTCGGCGCCGGGATCACCGGGCTGGCCGCCGATTTCGCCGGCCTGCTGGTGCGGCAGGGCCGCTTCGGGCTGTTCGAGGAAGTGATGCGGCAGTGCCTTGTCCTCAACGATATTTTCTGCGGCGTGGTGCAGGCCGAGGTCAGCAGCCGCTACGCCCTTTCCGATGGCGAAGTGGCGCGGATAGACAAGATGATAGGCTGCGTCACGGGCAAGAAAGTGAGCCTCAGCCAGATAATTTCAGAGCGGGTGATCGGCGGTTTCGAGATAAAAGTGGGCGACTCGCTGATAGACGCCACGGTGCGCGGCAGGCTGGACGCCCTGCGCGCCGGGCTGTTGAAAGGTTAAACTAATCTCCCTATAAGGATCTTATGATACGACCGGAAGAAATCACAGAAATCATCAAAGGGCGGATAGAAAAATTCATCCCCGAGGCGCAGCTGTCCGAGACCGGGCAGGTGCTCCAGGTGGGCGACGGCATCGCGCGCGTCTACGGCCTCAGCAGCGCCGTGGTCGGCGAGCTGATCGAGTTCGAGGGCGGCGTGACCGGCATGGTGCTCAATATCGAGCGCGAGAACGTCGGCGCCGTCGTGCTGGGCTCGGACACCCTTATTAAGGAAGGCGACCGCGTGAAGCGCACCGGCCGCGTGATGGAAGTCCCGGTCGGCCCCGAAATGGTAGGCCGCGTGGTGGACGCGCTGGGCGCCCCGATAGACGGCAAAGGCCCGATCAACGCCAAGAAGAAGCGCCCCGTGGAAGTCATCGCCCCCGGCGTCGTGGAGCGCGCGCCCGTAAAAGAGCCGCTCCAGACCGGCCTTAAAGCCATAGACGCCATGATCCCGATAGGCCGCGGCCAGCGCGAGCTGATCATCGGCGACCGCCAGACCGGCAAGACCGCCG
>CAZUQT010000368.1:0-1581 GCA_964622585.1 uncultured Elusimicrobiaceae bacterium
CCTATTTTCTCGTAGCCGAGCAGGCGCACCTTGGCGGCCTTCGACATGGCGTCAGAGGCCTCTATCATGCCTATGAAACCCTTGGTCTCTATCATTCCTAACGCTTCTTTCGGTTCTGACATATTCGCTCCTTATGCTTTGATCTGTTAGTACTGCCCTTTAGCGGCTTCGCCGCCTGAAACGATGGCTATGCTCGCGCTGGTGCCCAGGCGGGTGGCGCCGGCCTTTATCATGGCCGCGGCAACTTCCGCGTTCTTGATCCCGCCGGAGGCTTTCACGCCCATTTCGGGGCCCACGGTCTCGCGCATCAGCGCGATGTCCTCTGGGGTCGCCCCGCCGGAGCCGAAGCCGGTGGAGGTCTTCACGAAATCGGCCTGGGCCAGCTTGGACATTTTGCAGGCGCGGATCTTCTCGTCCCTGGTCAGGTAGGAGGTCTCCAGGATCACCTTGAGCGTTTTGCCGCGGGTGGCCTCGCGCACCGCTTTTATATCGTCCAGCACGAGCTGGTCGCTGCCGGACTTGAGCGCGCCGATATTGATGACCATGTCTATCTCGTCGGCGCCGTTGGCTATGGCGTCGCGGGCCTCGATGGCCTTGACGGTCGGCGTGGTGGAGCCGAGCGGGAAACCGATCACGGTGCAGACCATCACGCCGGAACCGCGCAGCAGGCGGGACGCCATCGCGACGTAGCCGGGGTTCACGCAGACCGAGGCGAAGCGGTATTTGCGGGCTTCCTCGCAGAGCTTCCCTATCTCCTCCTGCGTGGCGTTGGCCTTGAGCAAAGTGTGGTCTATCATGCCCGCGATCGAGTTGCTGGCTTCGTTGGGGTTGCAGAAACTGACGCGGTCGACGCTGGCCTTTACCTGCTGGGGCGTGTAGTTGGTCAGCGGATTGCAGCTCTGGCAGGAGGAGCTGCAGGTGTTTTCTTCGAGGCGGCAATCGCCCTGGCCGGAGCAGGCTTTGGGAGCGGAGGCGGCGGGCTTTGCCGGCCCGCTGAAATTTCCGGCCGGATTCAGGAGCGGATGCTGAAAGACCTTGCCGGCGGAGCCGATGCTTACGGAGTCCCCGAGGGTCTGCCGGGGGGCGGACTGCCCCCCCGCCTTCATTATCCTGGCCACCTCGGCGGCTATCTTCTTTATATCTTCGTCGTTCATATTTATTCCTTCCCTGTAATGTGAACCTTGTCCACTATGCCGGCTATCACTGTGCGCACCGGCGCCTTCGGGTTTTTCAAGATCTTCCTGGCGGAGCCGCCCTCGTCCACTATCAGCACGGTGTCCCCGGTCCCGGCACCCTGATTGCCGTCTATTGCCAGCGTGGCTTCCCCCACGAGTTTATTCCCGTCCATAGGATCCACGGCCTTGACCAGCAGCATGGTCGCGTTCTTCAGTCCCGGGTGTTTGCGGGTGGCCCAGACATTGCCGATAACTTTTGCTATGAACATAGATTTAAAATCAGACTTTTATGGTCTTCCCGTCGAAGATGCCTACTATCGCGGCATCAATCGGGGGCGGGAGGGCGCCTGTCGCCGTTTCCCCCTCCCAGCCTTCAAAAGCGAGTATGGCCTCGCGCGAGGCCACG
>CAZUQT010000369.1:0-1567 GCA_964622585.1 uncultured Elusimicrobiaceae bacterium
CGACGGGGCGGTGAGCTCTTTCCAGGAAAAGCCGCAGGGCGACGGGGCCTGGATAAACGGCGGTTTCTTCGTGCTGGAGCCGGAGGTTTTCGATTACATAAAGGACGGCGACCCCACTATCTGGGAGCGCGCTCCGCTCGAAAATTTGGCCGCCGACGGGAAGCTGGCCGCTTATACCCATACCGGGTTCTGGAAATGCATGGATACCCTGCGCGACAAGATAGACCTGGAAAACCACTGGAAGTCCGGCGACGCGCCCTGGAAGGTCTGGAAATGAAAGGTTCCTGGAAAAACAAGAAAGTGTTCCTGACCGGGCATACCGGATTTAAAGGCGCCTGGCTTTCTATCTGGCTCGATTCGCTCGGCGCGAAGGTTACCGGCTACGCCCTTAAGCCGCCTACGGAGCCCAGCCTTTTCAAGTTATGCCGCCTGGACCGGCGGATCAAATCGAATATAGGCGATGTGCGCGACGCCGCTAAGTTTAAAAAGGCCATGCTGGCCGCGAAGCCGGAGATAGTCATCCATATGGCCGCGCAGCCGCTGGTGCGCGAATCCTACCGGACCCCGGCCGAAACATACGCCACGAACGTGATGGGCGCGGTGAATATGTTCGAGGCCGTCCGGGCCTGTCCGTCGGTAAAAGCCGTGGTCAATGTCACCACGGACAAATGCTACGAGAATAAAGAGCATCTGCGCGGCTATAAAGAAGGCGAGCCGCTGGGCGGCTACGATCCTTATTCTTCGAGCAAAGCCTGCTCCGAGTTGGTGACTTCCGCTTACAGGAATTCATTTTTCAACCCCGCCGAGTATAAAAAACACGGGGTGGCCGTGGCCTCGGCCCGCGCCGGGAATGTGATAGGCGGCGGGGATTGGGCCGCCGACAGGCTTATCCCCGATATGATACGAGCCGCCCTGAAAGGGGAAAAAGTGCGGATACGCAATCCGCGCGCTATCCGCCCCTGGCAGCATGTGCTTGAACCGCTTGCGGGCTACCTGCGGCTGGCCGAACTTCTTTATACACACGGTCCACGCTGCGGCGAGGCCTGGAACTTCGGCCCCGACGCCGGGGACGCGAAGGACGTGGAATGGATAGTGAAGCGGATGTTCTCCGCCTGGCCGGAAGCCCCGGGCTATGTGATAGACAAAGGCCGGCACCCGCACGAAGCGCATTTCCTCAAACTGGATTCCTCAAAGGCCCGCCGGGAGCTCGGCTGGACGCCCCGCTGGCATGTAGGCCAGGCTATAGACAAGATAGTCTCCTGGACGCGCGCTTACCAGAACGGGGAAGAGATGCTGCAAGTCTGCCTTGAGCAGATACGCGAATACGCGGGATGACGGATTTTTCAAACTACTGAGAGGTATAAAATGAAGAGAGAAGAAATTTTAAGCGCGGTTAAGGCCTACCATTCGACAGCTTTCGCGCCCAAACCCTTTAACAGGGAAAAAGACACGGTCCGCTACGCGGGCCGGGTTTTCGACGAGAAAGAACTGATTGCCCTGGTGGATTCTTCGCTCGATTTCTGGCTGACCGAGGGACGGTACTCCGAAAGCTTCGCCGAGAAGATCT
>CAZUQT010000370.1:0-1567 GCA_964622585.1 uncultured Elusimicrobiaceae bacterium
CCGGCCAGCGCAAAGATCCTGAAAGGGTGGGTGCAAAAATGAAGCCTGTAAAAAAAGCCGGTGATATCTTTTTAAGCGGCGAGATCTACTGCGCCGAAGCCGTGGACCTCGCGGCCTCGGTCTTCGAGGGGCGCGGGGTGCGCGTCGCGAAAGCTGCGGGCGGGTTCAGCGTGGAAGCTTCCGGCGGAGAAGGCGCCGCCGGCGAATTCTGCAATGAAGTCCTGAACCAGCAGTGCCGGATAGACCTCAGCCGCAGGAATTTCAAGATCGCTTCCATCATAGCCACCAAAGCCCTGCTTTCAGCCGCGGGGGTGGATAGCGCCGCGGCCCCGAAAAGAAAGCGGTAAAGCGCCGGTAAAAAGACCCGCCGGGCTGGCATTTCCCGGCAGGGCACGGGCAAAGCAATGAAAAAATGGTCTATCCTCTCCGCCGCTCTGCTGCTCGCTTTCGCCGCGGGCGTCAAATACCAGCAGCGTAAAGCCTGTTTCGAAGGCGCAGGGTCTCCCTCCGCGGGGCCGGCGCCGGACGGCGCTCCTGCCCCCGCCCTCGCTCCTCCTCCCGGCCTCGCGCCCCTTCCGGCCGGCGCCACTCTTTATTCCATACCCGAGAATTTCTCGGAGGAAATTTCCAAGTCCGGCGCTCCTTCCACTTACGGCGCGCTTCCGACCATAAAGAACAAGCTCTATGAAAGCGGCCCCTGCAAGGGCGGTTCCCTGAACGAGATCTTTTCCGCGCACGGGCGCATCTGGGGCTACCTTGCGCCTTACGGCTCTTTCTCCAATACCGACAATGAAGATACTTACGAACTGCTGGGGAAATATCTTTCCTGCGTCGGGCTGGCGCGCCGCGACCCGTCCTTCTGCAACTACCTGCCTGGTGAAAGCCGGGGCGGGAGGACCGATGTGCCGCTGCTGAAAAGTCCTAATTATAAATGCGGGCAATATTACCTGAACGTGTCGAGCGCGGCCGGCGCCGCCGGCGGCTGCCCGACCGGCCAGGAGGCCCTTTGCTCCGCCTATCTCTCCAAGTCGGAGGCTTCCTGTTCCGCCCTGCTCGCGAAACTGGGCTCCTCGTACTGCGCCTACCTGGCCAAGGCCCAGAAAAGGGCGGGCGGCTATGCCGGCTACTCCCCGGAAGAGGTGAAGGCGGTCTTTAAAAGAGCCGAAGAGGAAAAAACCGAGGCGGAGAGGCGGCGGAAAGAGAACGAAAAGATCACTGAAGAGATAAACATCAGGGTCCGCAAGATGATGGGGAAGACGGACGCGCCCAAATAAACTCCACGTGAAACGCATCGACATAAAAATAGGCTTCAACTGCAACAATATGTGCGATTTCTGCGCGCAGGGCGGCAAGCGCAGCCGCGTGGGCGGGAAAAGCCTGAAGCAGATCAAAGCCGACCTGGCCCGGGCTAAAAAGCAGGGCGTAAGCGCCGCCGTCTTCACCGGCGGAGAGCCCACGCTGCACCCGGACCTCCCGGCCGCGGTGCGGGCCGCCAGGGCGATGGGCTATGAAAGCGTGCAGGTGCAGACCAACGGCCGCCGCTTCGCCTATTACGATTACTGCCTCG
>CAZUQT010000371.1:0-434 GCA_964622585.1 uncultured Elusimicrobiaceae bacterium
GCACCGGCACCGGCGGCCACTTCGGCGCGGCGGCCGCCAACGAGGGCTACGAGCAGGTCGAATTGGTGGACCTGAAGGAGCGCGACCTCCCGCTGATGAAGCTGATCCTGGCCTCCCGCGAGATGATGAGCAAATACAAAGGCCTGCGCGTTTCCGTGGCGCCCTCGGGCGGCTTCGGCGGCGGCGACGCCGAACTGATGTACAACATCTCGGGCCCGGACCTGAAAAAGCTGGAAGAATATTCCGGCGCGGTGGCGGACAAACTCCGCAAGATCAAGGGCGCGGTGGACGTGGACACCAGCTTCTCCTACGCCAAGCCCGAGTACCGCGTGGAGATAGACCGCAGCCGCGCGCACGACCTGGGCGTGAAGGTGGAGGACATCGCCACCTCGCTGCGCACGCTGGTGGGCGGAGAAGAGGACATCACCAAATAC
>CAZUQT010000371.1:444-1555 GCA_964622585.1 uncultured Elusimicrobiaceae bacterium
CAAGTGCAAGGACGGCGAGGGGCTGTACCAGGCCGGCCTGCGCGCCGAAGAGGGCTTCCGCGACCGCAAGGAGGCCATAGAGGCGCTGATGGTGCCCGCCTCGGGCGGGCGCGTGACGCGCATCGACAGCCTGGCGCGGGTGGTGGAGGGAGTGGGCCCCACCCAGATAGCGCGCTTCAACCGCCAGCGCAACGTGCAGGTGCGGGCCAACGTCGACGGCATCCCCGTCAACGTGCTGATCAAGGAAGCGGACAGGGCTTTCGCGGAGCTGAAGGTCCCGCCCGAATACAAGGCCGGGATCTACGGCCGGGCCAAGGAGCTCGGCAACATGCTCAAGGAGTTCGGCATAGCCTTCGTCCTGGCGTTCATCTTCATCTACATCGTGCTCGCCAGCCAGTTCGAGAGCTTCGTCTATCCCGTCTCCATCATGATAGTCCTGCCGCTGACCATCCCGTTCGCGATCATCTCTCTGTTCATCACCGGGCAGAACCTGACGCTGTTCTCCATCATGGGCATGTTCATGCTGTTCGGCATCGTGACGAAGAACTCCATCCTGCAGGTGGACTACACTAACACCCTGCGGGCGAAAGGCCTGCCGCGCCACCAGGCGATGATAGAGGCCAACAAGACCAGGCTGCGCCCCATCCTGATGACCACGCTTACGCTTATAGCCGGCATGATACCGACCGCGCTGGGCACCGGCGCCGGCTCCGGCACGCGCCGCACCATGGCGCTGGTCATCATCGGCGGCCAGACGCTCTCCCTCCTGATCACCCTCCTGATGACCCCGGTCACCTACTCGCTGATGGACGACCTTGAGCTCTGGTTCAGGAAGAAGTATATGAAGGAAGGAACAAAAACCGAGGCCTAGCGGCAAGCGGCAATAAAGGGATTACAATGAAAATATCCATATTCTTCCTTGTGCTGATGGCCGGCTCTCTATCGCGGCCGCTTTTGGCCCTTTCAGGCCCGCCGGTACAGCCCGACCGCACTTGGCTGCCCGAAAAGCTGGTGGATGGGACAGCTAAGGACGAAACCGCCCCGGCCGCCAGGCCCGACAAGCCGGACAAAACATGGGTGGTGCCAACGCATAAGGCAAAGACCGCAAAAC
>CAZUQT010000372.1:0-1526 GCA_964622585.1 uncultured Elusimicrobiaceae bacterium
GAGAACGTGCGCGGCGAGGACTGCTACGTGGTGCAGCCCACCTGCCCTCCGGTCAACGACAATTTGATGGAGCTCCTCATCCTCATGGACGCGCTGCGCCGCGCTTCCGCCGGCCGCATCACCGCCGTCATGCCTTATTACGGCTACGCCCGCGCCGACCGCAAGCCCGCCCCCCGCGTGGCCATCACCGCCAAGCTGGTCGCCAACCTCATCACCGAGGCCGGCGCCAACCGCGTCATCACCATAGACCTGCACGCCGCCCAGATCCAGGGCTTCTTCGACATCCCGCTCGACCACCTCTACGGCCGGCCGGTAGTGCTGGATTATATCAAGGGCCGGAAATTCGATAATATGGTCGTTGTTTCCCCTGACGTGGGCAGCGTGGAGCGGGCCCGCTCTTTCGCCAAGCGCCTGGACCTGGGCCTGGTCATCATCGACAAGCGCCGCCCCCGCCCCAACGAGGCCGTGGTCTACAATATCATCGGCGACGTTAAGGGCAAGACCTGCTTCATCTTCGACGACCTGGTGGACACGGCCGGCACGCTCTGCATGGTGGCCCAGTCTATAAAGGAGCAGGGCGCGGCCAGGATAATAGCGGCCGCAACGCACGGCGTTTTATCGCGGGACGCGATAGAGAAAATAGACAAATCCCCTATAGAAGAGCTCATTCTGACAGATACTATTCCCGTAAACGCCTCAAAAAGTGCTAAAATAAAGGTAGTATCCGTGGCCGCGCTCCTTGCGGAGGCCATAAAGCGCAATCACATGGGTGAGTCCATAAGCGAACTCTTTAAGTGATTAGCCGCCGTTTGACGAGCCAGGCTCCGATCCGGCACTTATTAGTTTGGTAATTCAGCAGGAGGAATCGAGATGAAACAGACATTAATTTCAGCAGCGCCGCGCACTAAAGCCGGCGTACGGGGAACTCTTACCGCCCACAGGGCGGCCGACCAGATACCCGCCGTGATCTACGGACAGGATAAGAAGCCCATGACCATCGTCGTGGACTACAAAGCCATGTGCGCCATAATCCGGAACGACCCTAACGCCATCATAACGATGAAGTCCGAGAACGGCGAGGACACGGTCATCATAAAGGCCATCCAGCGCCACCCGCTTACCGACAAGTACACCCATTTCGACTTCCAGCGCATCTCGCTGAAAGAGAAGATCAAGGTGAAGGTCGCCGTGAAGCTCGTCGGCGAGTGCTACGGCGCGAAAGTCCAGGGCGGCCTGGTCGAGCACACCATGCGCGTGCTGAACGTCTCCTGCCTGCCCACCGAGATCCCCCACGAGATCGAGCTGGACATCACGGACCTGCATATGAACCATTCCCTGCGCATCAAGGATATCAAGGCCGGCAAGGCCGAACTCCTCGACGCCCCCGAGCAGATCGTGGTCAGCGTGACCGCGCCGAAGGAAGAGAAGGTTGAGGAGCCCGTAGCCGGGGCCGCCGCCGAAGGCGCTCAGCCCGAAGTTATAGCCAAGGGCAAGAAGGAAGAGGGTGAAGAAGGCGCCGCCAAGGA
>CAZUQT010000373.1:0-1507 GCA_964622585.1 uncultured Elusimicrobiaceae bacterium
TGGGGATCACCAGCACATGGGAAGAAAAGTATGACTCCAAAAACGGCCGCAAAAAAAAACGGTAAGCCGCGCATAGCGGGCCTCCCTTATTTCACCTTCCGGCGCATGGCGGACGGCTCCGTCCTGCTTTCCAACGACGCCGGTTTCACCGCCGCCGTTTCCAAAGCCGATTTCGCCCGCTTCTCCTCCGGGCGCCTCGGTTCCGGCGAGAAACTTTACGGCGAGCTGGCGGCCAAGGGTTTCGTGCGCGAGATGACGGATTTCGAAGGTTTCGCCGCCGCCTGCTCCAAAAAGAACGCTTTCCTCGGCGCCGGCCCCGGCCTGCACATTCTGGTCATGACGCTGCGCTGCAACCACAAATGCCTCTATTGCCAGTCCGGGGCGCTGGGCGCCGCGGGCGGGCGCACCGATATGAGCCGAGCTGTGGCCCGCAAAAGCGTGGATTTCGCCCTTAAGAGCACCAATCCCGGCATCACGATAGAGTTCCAGGGCGGCGAGCCGCTTCTTAACTGGGACACGCTCAAAGACTCCGTGCTTTATGCCCGCCGCCGCGCCAAGGAGCTCGGCCGGGAAGTCCGGCTGGCCCTGGTCTCCAATTTCAGCCTGATGACGGAAGAGAAAGCCCGCTTCCTGGTGGAGAACGAGGTTTCCGTCTGCACTTCCCTGGACGGCCCCGCCGACCTGCACAATAAGAACAGGATCTTTACCGGCGGGAATTCCCACGCTGATACCGTGAAGTGGCTTAAGTATTTCATCGGCCGCGCCGCCAAGCAGGTCCCGGAGTACAAGACTTTCAACCCGAGCGCGCTGCTTACCGTGTCGAAATATTCGCTCGGCCGGGAAAAAGAGATCGTGAACGAATACCTGCGCAACGGCCTTACCGATATTTTCGCGCGGCCGCTGGCCCCGATAGGCTATGCCAAGAACCTCTGGCCGAAGATCGGCTATTCCGCCGGGGAGTTCGCGGGTTTTTACCGCAATACCCTGAATTATATCCTGAAGCTCAACGCCGCCGGGAAGAAGATCCGCGAGCGGCACGCCGTGATAATGCTGGAGAAGATAATCAACGGCGGCGATCCCGGCTACCTGGACATGCGCTGCCCCTGCGGCGCGGCCATAGGCCAGGTGGCTTACAACTATAACGGCGACCTCTATTCCTGCGACGAGGGCCGCATGGTGGGCTGGGAGGGGGACGACCTCTTCAAGATAGGGAACGTGCTGAAAGATTCCTACCGCAAAGTGATGCTGGCTCCCGCCTCGAGGGCCTGCGCCGCGGCCTCCAATCTGGAGTCCCAGCCGCAATGCTCGCGCTGCGTTTACAAACCTTACTGCGGGGTCTGCCCCGTCTATAACTACGAGACTCAGGGTTCCCTGTGGGGCGATATGCCGTCCAGCGGGCGCTGCGCTCTTTCCATGGGCATGTTCGACGCGCTTTTCGCCCTGCTCAAGAAGCCGGCCAGCGCAAAGATCCTGAAAGGGTGGGTGCAAAAATGAAGCCTGTAAAAAA
>CAZUQT010000374.1:0-1503 GCA_964622585.1 uncultured Elusimicrobiaceae bacterium
CGCGGCATGCAGAACAAGGTGGGAGCGGCGGAAAAAGCGGCGGCCGTTTATGAAAAAGCGGCCGAAACCCACGACGGGAACAAGACGGGGGACGGCGACTGAGGCGGGAGCGATTTCTTAAATACAAAACCGCCGCGGGCTTTCCCGCGGCGGTTTCTGTTCGGGGAATAAATAAACCAGGTTCTGATTCCACGCGTACCGGAGATAATGTCGTGCCGGGGCCCCGCTATTTCCCGATATTCTTCACCAGGTCCTTGGCGAGATCTTCGGTAAGGTCCATGATGGCCAGCTGGATTATGGCCTCAGGCTTGGCCAGCTCGCCGATTTTCCCGCCGAAAGCGTGTTTCTCGGAGCTCTTGGCCTTCCCGACCACCCTGCCGGCGCCGAGCAGTTCTCCGGTCTCCAAATTGACCAGCCTCGCCTCCGCCGCGACTTCCACTTTGCGGTCGGTCTTCTCGGCTATTTTAACGCTTCGCCATTCGTCATTTACGGAAAGGGCCGTTATCGAGCCGAGCACAGCGTAGCGCGCGCCTATCAGCTTGCCCACCTGGGCGGCGGTGGCGGAGTCCACCACGCCGGCGGAGGCGAGCTGCAGTTCTTTCATCGCCGCGTCGACGCGGGCGCGCTCCACCAGCCGTATTTTGGAGGTCTGCATCAGGGAAGCCGCGAGCGCGTCCTGCAGCCCGGTCACGCTGGAGGCGTATTGCGGGTCGGAGGCAGAATAGGTGAACGGCATGACGCAGGCCAGCGGCCGCTGCTCGAAAGGCACGCCGGAGCTAGCGCAGGCGCCGGCCAGCAGCAGCATAGGAATAACAAGTTTAAGATTCTTCATAATAGCCCCCTGTAAACGGAATATGCGTTTATTTTACAAAAACTTCCGGCCCGGTCTCAGGCGGGATTCGGGATGTCTATGAATTCCGTCTTGACCTTGAATTTTTTTTCCAGAACTTCGGCCAGCGCTATCACGCCGGGCTTCTCGGTATTGTAGTGTCCGGCGGAGACGAAATTCGCGCGGCTTTCGCGCGCGAATTCCTGCACGAATTCTCCGGCCTCGCCGGTGATGTAGAGGTCGAGGCCGGCGGCCACGGCCTGCTCGAACATCCGGGCCGCGCCGCCGCTTACCACGCCGGCTGTCCTTATTTTTTCGGTCCCGAACCTGAAGCAGAGCGGCTCCGCGTCCAGCTTTATTGCGAGCGCGGCGGCTATGTCGGCCATTAAAAGGGGCTTGGGGAAGGTCCCGCTGAAGCCTATTGTCTCCCCGTCGTAACCGCCGAAAGGCTTAAGGTTCCCGGCGCCGAGCATTTTCAGCAGGCGCGCGTTATTGCCGACTACAGGATGCTTGTCCAGAGGCAGATGCCAGGCGCAGAGGGAAAGCCCGCTTTTGAACAGCGCCTCCAGCTTGCGCTTGAAAGGCCCGGTGAAAGGCTGCGAACCGCCCCAAAGCAGGCCGTGGTGGACTATAAGCATGTCCGCGCCGCAGGCCGCCGCGCGCTTTATGCATTC